>NZ_BAAAJK010000006.1:289375-371147 GCF_039526905.1 Pseudonocardia kongjuensis
TGCGACGCACACGACTAGCGGCCCGCGCGGCGCCAGAGGCGCCGCCTTGACTACCGAGAGGAGAATCTAGACACAGCGCGCCCTGCCGCTGCGGTCAGACGGTGGCGGCGTCGGCCACCGTGACCCGTGGGTGAAGGAGACCTCGACCGTTCTCGCACCGTCGACGGTGCACCTGGTGTTCAGCTATCTGCGATCGCTGTTCGGGGCCGCGGTGTCCGACCGGGTCATCGCCACGTCACCGTGCTCCGGGGTCCGGCTGCCGGAGATCGACAAGCGCGAATACTTCATCCCCGGCCCGGAGAAGGTCCACGCCCTGGCCTCGCTGATCGCGGAGCGCTACCGCGCGGTCCCCTACGTCGCGGCCGGGTGCGGCCTGCGGGGCGGCGAGATCTTCGGCCTGGAGCTGGACGACGTCGACCTCGACGCCGGAGAGATCCGGGTCGTCCGCCAGATGAAGCGGATGGTCGGCGCTCCCGCTTACCTGGGCGAGCTGAAGTCACGGTCGAGCCGCCGCACGGTCGAGCTGCCGGAGATCGTGGCGGAAGCACTGCGCGACCACATCGCCACCTACCCGCCGGCCGCTTTCGACATCGAGGACCGGACCGACCCGCGCAACGTCGTTGTGCGGCCGGCCCGGCTGCTGTTCGTCACGGGCAACGGGCTGCCGCTGCACCGTTCGAACTGGTCGACGGTGTGGCGCTCGGCCGTGCGCCGGGCACGCCTCCCCCAGGGGTTCGGGCTGCACGGCCTTCGGCACTACTTCGCGACCCTGCTGATCTACAGCGGGGCGTCGGTCAAGACGGTGCAACTCGCCCTGGGACACAGCTCGCCAATGATCACGCTGAACACCTACGCGCACGAGTGGCCGGATGCCCTGGACCGCACCGGTCTCCGCTGACCGTCCGAGTCAGGTGATCTTGTACCGGATTTGTACCGACGGGGGTGCCGCCCAGAGAAGCCGCAGCTCAGCGGCCCGGATTCAGGTAGAGGCTGCGCTTGGAGATGTACTGGACGACCCCGTCCGGCACCAGGTACCAGACCGGCCGCCCCGCGGCCACGCGCGCCCGGCAGTCGCTCGACGAGATCGCCATGGCCGGCACCTCGACGGTCGTCACCGACCCCTGCGGCAGGTGCCCGTCGGCGAGCTCGTAGCCCGGCCTCGTCACGCCGACGAAGTGGGCGTGCGAGAACAGCTCGTCGATCTTGTGCCAGGACAGGATCTGCTGGAGCGCGTCGGCGCCGGTGATGAAGAACAGCTTCGCCTCGGGCATCGCGGCGTGCAGGTCGGCCAGGGTGTCCGCGGTGTAGGTGGGGCCGTGCCGGTCGATGTCGACGCGGCTGACCGTGAAGCGCGGGTTCGACGCCGTCGCCACGACCGTCATCAGGTAGCGGTCCTCGGCGGGTGAGACGTCGCGGTCGGACTTCTGCCACGGCTCCCCGGTCGGCACGAAGATCACTTCGTCGAGGGCGAACCGGTCGGCCACCTCGCTGGCCGCCACGAGGTGGCCGTGGTGGATGGGATCGAACGTCCCGCCCATCACCCCGATCTTGCGCTGCATCGCCGCAGACTATGTCGCTCCCCCGGCCTGGTGCAGCCCCGGTGCGCCCGGATACAGGTGCCGGAACTGCACGCTGATCCGCGGCCCGGACACCGCCATCTTCGGCACGCTGTGCTGCCAGGTGCGCTGGCAGGTGCCGCCCATCACCAGCAGGTCGCCCGACGCCAGCGGGAACGACACCGACGCCCCGCCCCCGGTGGGCCGCAGCCGCAGCGGCCGGGTCGCCCCCAGCGACACCAGCGCGACGACGGCCTCGGGCCGCTCCCGCGCGACCCGGTCGCCGTGCCACGCGACGCCGTCCGCCCCGTCCCGGTAGAGGTTCACGCCGATCTGGGTGAACCGGACGCCGTACCGCTCCCCCAGCTCGGCGGCCATGTCCCGCAGCCGCACCGGCGGCCCGTCCGGCATGTCCGGTGTCCAGCGGTGGGTCAGCCGCGGCTCGTCGACCATCCGGTCGTACATCCGGCGGCGGTGCCCGCGGAACGGCACCGACCTGCGCAGGTGGTCGAACAGCGCGTCCGGCCCGGGGACCCAGCCGGGTGCGACGTCCACCCACGCACCGTGCGCCAGCTCGTGCCGGAACACCGGCGCCGGCTCCGCCCCGACCTCGGCGAACAGCGATCCCTGCCAGCACGCGTCCACCCGACGGAGCCTACCTCGGATCGAACAGAAGTTCGAGCCTCTCGCCTGGGACGATCTTCGTCATGACGTCGCCGACTCCGCGCGCCGAGGGCGCCGTCCTGTCCTACCTCGGGCTCCGGCGGGCGGTCGGCGTGATCGGGATCGGGCTGCCGTTCGTACTGGTCATCGGGGATCTGGCGCTCGGCGGCGACGGACTGCGCGACTCGATCAGCCGGTACTGGTACTCCCCGGTGCGCGACGTGTTCGTCGGCAGCATGTGCGCGATCGGCGTCTTCCTCTACTGCTACCGCTACGACCGGCCGGACCGGCTGCTGGCGAACGTCACCGGGACCGCCGCGATCGCGGTCGCACTGCTGCCGACCAGCCCGGAGACGGGTGCGACGACGGCCGGGACCGTCGTCGGATGGCTGCACCTGGTGGCGGCGGCGATCTTCTTCGTCGGGCTCGCCGTGTTCTGCCTGGACCTGTTCACCCGCGGCGACGTGCACAACCCGCGCAAGGCCGCCCGCAACCGGGTCTACCGGATCTGCGGCGCGACGATCATCGCCTGCCTGGTGCTGGCGGCGCTCGACGCCGCGCTCCTGCCGGACGCGCTCGCCGCGCGCTGGAACACGCTGTTCTGGCTGGAGGCCGTCGCGATCCTGGCGTTCGGCGTCGCCTGGTTCGTCAAGGGCGACACCGTGCTGCGCGACCCGCCGTCGTCGGACCCGGCGCCGGCGAGCTGAGGCCGGTCCCGGACAGGCGAACGGGCCGGTCCGGAGGCCCCCTCGTATCCGGAACCGGCCCGCCCACCGGGGCGGTCGGCTCAGCCGACCGGACCGGCAGCCATCTCCCCGCCGGTCGCACCGGTGATCAGCTCGAGCACGCCGGCCAGCGGCTCGGGGACCGGGGACTCCTTCTTCTCGTCCTTCTCGTGGCCGTGCTCGTGCTTGTGCTTCTTGTCGTGCTTCTTGTCGTGCTTCTTGTCGTGCTTCTTGTCGTGCTTCTTGTCGTGCTTGTGGTGACCGTGCTCGTGGTCACCGTCCTTGCCGTGGTCCTTGCCGTGGTCCTCGTGCTTCGAGTGGTCCTTGCCGGAGGACTCCTCGTAGCCGGTGGAGCCGGCGAAGGCCATTCCGGGGCCTGCGACGGCCAGGGGGAGCAGGGCCGCGCCGACGATCGCGCCGCGAACGGACTTCCGCATCTCACAACCTCCTTGTTGATCGACAGACCGTCGCAAACGGTCTTGCCGGGGTAACGAGGGCTGCGTGCGGCCGCAACGGAGCGTCACCCGATCGCGTCACGCTCCGAGGTCGTCGCAGGTCGGCGGCGGCGCATCGTCAGGAGGTGGCCCGCGTCGCGGCCTCGCCGAGGATCGGCAGGTAGGAGTCCAGGACCCAGGGGATCGACAGCACCGACGGCGCGGAGCTCGCGACCACCCGGTCGGCGCCGACCACCGGCGCGAAACCGCCGGCCGCCATCGCCGGGATCAGGTCGACGCCCGGGGTGTCCCGGAACGCCTGCTCCTCCTCCGGCGTCGCGAAGAACGCGATGAGCAGGTCCGACTCGACGCCGGACACCAGCTCCGGGCTCACCGTGTAGTAGACCTCGTCGCCGCCGGGGGCGTTCTCCTCGACGTAGGGCGCGAGCACGAGTCCCATGTCGGTGACGAGCTGGACCCGCACGTCGCCGGCCCGGAACACGCCGAGCGAACCGGCGTCCATCCCGCCCGAGTAGACGAAGGTCCGGCCCGCCAGCTGCGGGAACCGCTCGACCGCCCCGCCGAGGAGCGCCTGCGTCTCGTCGATCAGCTCCCGGGCCCGCTCCGGTTCGCCGAGCGCGTCACCCGCGATCCGGGTCTGGTCCTGCCAGCCGGTGGAGTAGGGCGCGTCCGGGTAGGCGACGGTCGGCGCGATCGACGACAGTTGCTCGTACTCGGCGGGGGTCAGACCCGAGTAGGTCGCGAGGATCAGGTCCGGCCGGGCCGCGGCGACCTGCTCCAGCGGGATCGCCGCGAGATCGTCGGTGCCGATGACCTGCGGGAACTCTCCACCGGACGCCTCGATCGCGTCGCGCACCCAGGGCAGCACTCCCTCGGCGTCACCGCCGTAGACGGTCCGCGGGATCGCCACCGGCACCACGCCGAGCGCCAGCGCGACGTCGGCGTTCGCCGCGCTCAGCGTGACGACGCGCTGCGGGCGTTCGGGGACCACCGTCTCGCCCAGGGCGTGCGGGATCGTCACCGGGAAGCCGCCGGTGCCGGCAGCGGTGGTGTCGGCCGGGCGGTCGTTCCCCCCGCAGGCGGTGAGCAGGAACAGGCCGGCGGCTCCGGCCAGCACCCCACGGCGGGTGACGGTGGACTGCGGTACTGCGACGGGCACGGAGATCCTCTTTCTGACGGGGAAGGCGAGCCTAACCTCGCTACCGGGGGAACCGGATCGGATACGGTCGTGGCGATGGACACGACGTGGCCCGTGCTGACCCCGCTGACCCCGGAGATGCGCTGGTTCCAGCGCGGTGTCGCCCTGCTCGCGGCCGGTGTCGTGACGTTGACGGCCCTCCTGGCGGTGGACGGGCTCGCGGCCTGGCAGTGGATCGCGTGGGCGTCCGGCCTGGTACTGCTGCTCGCGTCCGCCGTCGCGACGTGGCGGTTGTCCGGCGGCTGGCCCGGCCGCGTCGCGAACCCGGAGGTGCTGCGGGCCTCCCGGTGGCGGGACCGCCGGGCGGCACGGCGGGCACTCCTCGACGGACGCGAGCTGGACGCCGCCGGCCGACGGCACGCCGCCGTGGCCGTCGCCACCTGGTCGATCGGCGTGGGGCAGGTGCCCTTCTTCGGCACCGTCGTGGGATTCCAGCTCGCGCTCCTCGCGGTGCGGACCGATCCCGACGCGATCACGTTCCTCGGCCCCGTGGTGATCGCGATCGGGTTCGTCGGGTTCGTCGCCGCCGCCGTGTCGGGCAGCCGTCTGCCCGCTGCCGCCCGGCGGGCCGGGACCATGCCGGAGATCCTCGACCACGCCGTTCGGCGGGCCGACGTGCACACCCACCGAGCCGGCTGAGACCGTCGGGACGGCCCGGGGTGACCCGCGGGTAGCGTCGCCGCCATGCGCGCTCCGGACGCCGGTGACCGGGCTCCCCGACCTGCCGGCCCCCGCTCCCCCGCCGTCGCCGACCGGCCGGTCCTCCCGAGCTACCCGACTGCCGACCCCGGGCCCGGGCCCGGCCTTGGACCCGGACCCGGACCCGGCAGCAAGGCCGGACCCGGAACTGCGGCCGGTGCCGGTCCCGCAGCCGGATCCGCGGCCGCCGACGGGCCCGACCACGGGACCCGTACCGGGCCGGCGGCCGGGGAGCCCGGTACCGGCCACGTCACCCCGGCCGGGCCCTGGCCGACGGTGCGCCCACCGTCCACCCGGGCGGTCGTCGCCGGGAAGGCGGCCGCGCTGGCCGGCGTCGCCTGGTTCTGCGTCGTGTTCTCGGTCGCCACCGACGTGCTGTCCCGGGCCGAGTACCTGCTGGCCGGTGTCGTCGCCGGCGGGGTGCTGAGCGCGGTCGGCGTCGTGCTGCTGTGGCTGTACGCCTCCCGCACCCCGGCCCGGGTCGCGCCCGCCCGCGGCCCGGACATGGGGCTGGCCACCGACCGGGCCACCGCCCGGGCGGTGCTGCGCTCCGGGGGCACGCCGGACGCCGAGCAGCGCAGGCTCGTCGCCGTCGACGTGCAGGCCGACGCCCGGTTGCCGCAGCTCACCGGGGCGACGTTCGCCCTGCTCGGCCCGCTGGTCGTCGCCGTGGCGAACGCGAGCGGATCGCTGCCCTGGCTCGGCCCGGTCACGGCCGGGCTGATCGTGCTGGTGCTGGCCGCGCTGGCCCGGCGCACCTGGTCGGCGTACACGCTGCACCGGATCGCGGACCGCCGGCACGTCGTGCCGCGGTTCGAGGGCACCGGCACGCCGTGGCGGCCCTGGCCCTGACCGGTCAGCCGGCCCCGGCGGTCACCGGCCCGATGTAGCTGCCCGGCCGGGTCGCGCCGTCCTGCCGCTGCACCGCTGCACCCGGCCAGCGCAGCACCGACGACGTCGTCTCGTCCGGCGGTGTCACGACCAGCTCGGTGGGCGTCCAGTCGCCGCCCGGCAGCCAGGTGATCACGGTGTGCGCGGTGCCGCCGGGCTCCAGCCGCACCGGGGCGGGCTGCTCCGCGGAACGCGGCAGCGAGTACGACGGGCCGAAGGTCGGGTCGTCCGGACCGCGCAGGTCGGCGCCGCCGAACCCGCTCGTCGTGCAGGACCGCGACGAGGTGTTGGTCCAGACGACCGTGGTGTGCCGCTGACCGGCCTCCCCGGTCGTGGCGCCGACCGCGGCGTCCAGCTCGGCGTCGGTGCACCGGCCGGTCCCGTCCTCGTTCCCGCCGGTCGGCGCGGGTGTCCCGGTGGCGGTGCCGGTCGCCGGAGCAGGCGTCGCGGACGCCGACGCCGGCGCCGACGGGGTGGCGACCGGCCCGGCCGCCGAGGGCCAGCCGTCGCCGCCGCAGCCGGCGAGCAGCAGGCCGGCCGCGCAGGACGCCACCGCGAACGGCACCCGGGTGATCCTCATGGGGACACCCTTGCGCCGTGGACCGCTCGCCCGCATCCGGGCGCCGCCCGGTCCACCCGGCCGGGTGGCGGCGCTCAGACCGGGAGCAGCCCCTCCACGACGTCGGCGAGCTGGGTCGCGGTGCGGCACTCGTGCATCGGCAGCACCTCGGCGTACTTCTTCGCCGCGGAGTCCCCGGTGCCCCACATCCGCTGCGGCTCCGGGTTCAGCCAGTGCGCGTGCCGGGCCCGGCCGGTCATCATCGCCAGGCCGCGCAGGTTCGGATCGCGGTAGTTGGTCCGGCCGTCGCCGAGCACCAGGAGCGACGTCTTCGGGGTGATCACCGCGGCGTAGTGCTCGACGAAGTCACCGAACGCGCTGCCGTAGTCGGAGTGCCCGTCGAACGCGGTCAGCCGGGCCTCGCGCAGCACCCGCGCCATCACCCCGCCCAGCTCCGCGCCCGGCTCGAACAGGTGCGTCACCTCGTCGGTGCGCTCCACGAACGCGAACACCCGCACCTTGGAGAACTGCTCGCGCAACGCCTGGACCAGCAGCAACGTGAAGTGGCTGAAGCCGGCGACGGACCCGGACACGTCACACAGCACGACCAGCTCGGGCCGCCCCGGCCGGCGGGTGCGGTACGCGGGCTCCATCGGCACCCCGCCGGTCGACATCGACCGCCGCAGCGTCCGCCGCAGGTCCAGCCGGCCGCGGTGGGCCCGGCGGCGCCGGGCGGACAGCCGGGACGCGAGCCGCCGGGCGAGCGGATGCACGGTGCGGCGCAGCTCGGCGAGCTGGGCGGTGTTCGCGGTGAGGAAGTCGACCCGGTCCGGCTGCTTCGGGGTCGCCGAGCGGGCGACCTGCTCGCGGCCACGCTGCTCGGCCGTCCGGCGGCGCACCTCGTCGCGCACCATGTCCCGGAACCGGGCGATCCGGTCCCGGATCTCGCGGCGGCGGACCTCGGAGACGAAGTCGGTGTCCTCCTCGTGGCGCAGCCCGTCCAGGATCCGGGCGAGCAGCGTGTCCGGGGAGAGTGCGTTCAGCGCCTGGTAGGCCGACCAGTTGGGCTGTGCGGCCTGCCCGCGCACGCCCTGGCCCGCGGCGCCGGACGTGCCGATCGCCTCGACCGCCGCGCGGGCCAGCTCGCGCAGGGTCTCCTCGTCGCCGTCGCGGAGCAGATCGGCGAGGATCTCGCGCAGCGCGTCGACGTCGACCGGGCCGGTGCCGTCGCCGGTCGCGTCGTCGGTGCGGGGCACGTCGACCTCGGACACCCCGGCGCCGAGCGCGGGCGGGAACCACAGGTCGAACAGCGCGTCGAAGGTGTCGCGCTGGCCGGACCGGCGCAGCAGCGCCGCGGCGAGCCCCGCGCGGAGCTGGTCGCGGTGCAGCAGGTCGAGCGCGCCGAGCACGCGTGCGGCGTCGACCGTCTCCCCCGGCCCGACGGCGACGTGGTGCCGGCGCAGCGCGGACACGAAGTCGACGAGATGCCCGGGCAGGCCGTGCTCGGGGCCGGACGTCGGCGGTGCGGTCACCGACCCATCATGCGCGAGGGGACCGACATTTCGCGACGTCCCGGCCGTGCCGCCGAGCGACGGCCGGGACGTCGTCGTTCACCGCGGTCCCACACCGCGGGGTCCTCCACCCCTCAGCCGAGGTCCACCGGCACCGGGTTCGGGGTGAACGGCAGCTCGCCGGTGACCAGCCGCAGCGCACCGCCGAAGCCGCCGGGGCCGTTCGCGTGGTCGAGCGCGCTGCGCAGGTCGGACACCCCGTTGGCGCCCGCGACCGGGGCGAGGTTCAGCGTGGACAGCACGCCGAGCGCGGTGCCGTCACCGGAGAGGTAGCCCGAGCCGGAGTCGCCCGGGATGCCCGGCAGCACCGTGCCGACCTGGTGCGTCCAGCCGCCGCCGGTGGTGCCGAGCGAGACGCCGGTCTTCGGCCGCAGCGCGGTGATCCCCTGGCGCAGCGAGGAGTTGCCGTAGCCGAAGACGGGATCGCCGGCCCGGGTGCCGTCCGGGTCGACGCCGGTCGGGCCGCCGTAGAACGGCATGGTCGGGTTGGTCCGGCCGATGTCGGCCGGGTCGATCCGGACCAGCGCGAAGTCGTTGTAGCGGCAGGCGTCCGGATCGGTCTCGCCGGTCTCCTGCATGGTCAGCCAGGACGAGTAGGCCAGCGTGCCCGGGTGCTCCGCGCCCTCGATCTCGACCGGTGTCCCGAGCGGCAGCGAGCCGGTCTCGCAGCCGTCGATCTCGGTGGTGGCGCCGGTGCCCGCGCAGTGCGCGGCCTGCCCGAGGAAGACGTCCGCGCCGTCGGTGAACACGAAGTTCGCGGTGCACTGCGCCTCGCCCGCGGTGTAGGTCATCACGCCGGGCACGACGGTCGCCTCGTCCGGCGTCGCGAACCCGGGCCCCTCCTGGGCGGACGCGGTCCCGGCGGCCGCGACGACGAGCGCCAGCACGGCCGCCGCCGCCGCGCCGGTCCGGGCGAGGTGACCGCGGGCCGGTCGGGCCGGGCGGGCTGCCCGGGTGGTGCGGTCGCGCTCCGGCACGGCGGTCATCGGCGTCGGGCCTCCGGGTTCGTCACGGTCGGGTCACCCGGCTCAACTGGCGCGGCGCCCCGTGGTTACGCGACGTACCGCCGGATCACCGATCTTCACTCCATCGAGCGGCCCTCTTGTTCGGCCGGACGGCGGATGGTAACCGTCCGTCCAGGTCAGTTCAGTCGCAGCTCGGCGGCCGCCTTGTCGGCGTCCGAACGGTGCTTGAGCACGACGCCCAGGGTGGCCCGCACGGCGTCGTCGTCGAGGGTGTCCAGGCCGAGCGCGAGCAGCGTGCGGCCCCAGTCGATGGTCTCCGCGACGCTGGGGACCTTGCGCAGCTCCATCGCGCGCAGCACCCGCACCGTGCGGACCAGCGCGTCGGTGAGCTGCTCGGTCAGCTCCGGGACCCGGGTGAGCACGATCCGGCGCTCCAGGTCGGCGTCCGGGAAGTCCAGGTGCAGGAACAGGCAGCGCCGCTTGAGCGCCTCGGACAGCTCGCGGGTGGAGTTGGAGGTGAGCAGCACGAACGGCCGCCGGTTCGCCGTGACCGTCCCGAGCTCGGGGATGGAGACCTGGAAGTCCGACAGCACCTCCAGCAGCAGGCCCTCCACCTCGACGTCGGCCTTGTCGATCTCGTCGACCAGCAGCACCGTCGGGTCGGTGCGGCGGATCGCGGTGAGCAGCGGGCGCGGCAGCAGGAACTCCTCGGAGAACACGTCGTCGCGGGTGGTGTCCCAGCCCTCCGCGCCGCGGCTGGCGGTGATCCGCAGCAGCTGCTTGGCGTGGTTCCACTCGTAGAGCGCGCGGGCCTCGTCGATGCCCTCGTAGCACTGCAGCCGCACCAGCCCGGCATCGGTCGCCGCCGCCACCGCCTTCGCCAGCTCGGTCTTGCCGACCCCGGCCGGACCCTCCACCAGCAGCGGCTTCCCGAGCCGGTCGGCCAGGAACACCGTGGTCGCGACCGCCGTGGACGCCAGGTAGCCGGCGTCCCCGAGCCGCTCCACCACGTCGGCCACCGAACCGAACGCGGGCTGGTGGGTCGCGTCGCGTGGGGTCACGGCGATCATCCTGCCCTGCTCCCGGACGCGGCGCCGCCCCCTCCCCGCCGCGGGGTGACCCGGGTCACCCCGCGGCGGGCTCACCGGCTGCGCCGGGCGAACGCCCAGGACGCCGCCGCCAGGAACAGCACGGCCGCGCCGGCGCACCAGGCCAGCGCGACCGCCACCGTCGAACCCAGCCCCACGGCCGGGGCGCCGTCGGACCCCATGCCCACCAGCAGCCCGCGGACCGACTCGATCACCGGGGTCACCGGCTGGACCTCGGCGAACCCGCGCAGCCAGCCGGGCATCGTCTCCGGCGGGACGAACGCGCTGGAGACGTAGGGCAGGAAGAGCATCACGAATCCGAATCCGCCGGCCGCGGCGGGTGTGCGCACCACGACGCCGACGAACACCGACACGCAGGTGATGGCGAGGATGTAGGCGGTGACGACGCCCACCGCGCCCAGCCCGGCGGCGATGCCGGCGTCGGCCCGGAAGCCGATCAGGGTCGCCACGCCGAGCACGATGGCCGTCGTGACCAGGTTGCGCGCCACGCTCGCCAGCACGTGCCCGGCCAGCACCGTCGCGCTCGCGACCGGCATCGACCGGAACCGGTCCATGATCCCGTCGGCCATGTCCTGGGTGACCGCGATCGCCGTGTTCGACGCCCCGAAACCGGCGCACAGCAGGATCACGCCGGGGGTGGCGTAGGTCAGGTAGTCGGTGCCGACCTCCATCGCGCCGCCGAAGACGTAGACGAACATCAGCATGATCAGGGTCGGCATGATCAGCGCGACCAGGAGTTCGTCGGGATCGCGGCCCGCCAGCCGCAGCGCCCGCCCGGTCATGGTCGCGGTGTCCGGGCCGAACCGCGTCCACCGCGCCTGCACCGGGGCGCTCACGCCGCGGCTCCCCGGTCGCCACCGGCCGCCG
Source organism: Pseudonocardia kongjuensis (assembly GCF_039526905.1). NCBI lineage: Bacteria > Bacillati > Actinomycetota > Actinomycetes > Pseudonocardiales > Pseudonocardiaceae > Pseudonocardia > Pseudonocardia kongjuensis. The sequence goes on from NZ_BAAAJK010000006.1 coordinate 300,634, forward strand.
CGGCCCCGCGATCGCCACCGGCCGCCCGGCCGGTCAGGGCGAGGAACGCGTCGTCCAGGCTGGGCGCCCTGACCTGCCACTGCTCGGGCACGGCACCCGTCCGTTCGACGCCGGCGAGCACCTGCCGCACGTGCCCGACCGAGCCGTCGGTGGGCACCCGCAGCGTCCGCGAGCCCGGGACCGGCAGGCCCAGCGCCGCGGCCACCCTGGTCGCCTCCGGGCCGGCGGCGAAGGTGAGCTCGACGCCCGCGTCGCCGACCCGGCGCTTGAGCTGGGCCGGGGTGCCCTCGGCGACCACCCGGCCGGAGTCGATCATCGCGACCCGGTCGGCGAGCCGGTCCGCCTCCTCCAGGTACTGGGTGGTGAGGAACAGGCCGGCGCCGTCGGCGACGACCCGCTCGATCACCTCCCACATGCCGCGGCGGCTGCGCGGGTCGAGGCCGGTGGTCGGCTCGTCGAGGAACAGCACCCGGGGGCGCCGGACCAGGCCGGCGGCCAGGTCGAGCCGGCGGCGCATCCCGCCGGAGTAGGTGTCCAGCCTGCGGTCGGCCGCGGCGGCCAGGTCGAAGGCGTCGAGCAGCTCGTCCACCCGGGGGCGCACGGCGCGCCGCGGCAGGTGCGCCAGCCGGGCCATCATCGTCAGGTTCTCCCGGCCGGTCAGCTTCCCGTCGACGGCCGCGTACTGGCCGGTGAGGCCGATGACCTCGCGCACCCGGCGGGCCTCGGACACCACGTCGAACCCGGCGACCCGGGCGGTCCCGCCGTCCGGGCGGGCCAGCGTGCTGAGGATGCGCACGGTGGTGGTCTTCCCGGCGCCGTTCGGGCCGAGCAGGGCGAGCACCTCGCCGCGGCCGAGCTCCACGCCGACGCCGTCCAGCACCCGCACCGAGCGGTAGCTCTTGCGCAGGCCGGTGGCCTGCACGAGGAGATCCGTTCCGGTCATCGCCGTCCCCCTTCTGATTACGGTACAAACTGTTTATAGCATCAACTGCTTACCGCGGACACCGTCGGCGTCCCGCCGGATCGGGACGGGAGGATGGGCGGCATGGGCGAGCACGAACCTGATCCCGGCCTCCCGCCGACGCTGCGCAGGCTGTGGGGCCGCGCGCAGCGGCCGCGGCGGGGCCCGAAGCCGGCGCTGAGCGTGGACGCGATCGTGCGGGCCGCCGCCGCGATCGCCGACGCCGAGGGGCTCGCGGCGGTGTCCATGGCCCGGGTCGGTGACGCGCTGGGCTACTCGGCGATGGCCCTCTACCGGCACGTGGAGAGCAAGGACGAGCTGCTGGCCCTGCTCGCCGACCACATCGCCGCGGACCTGGCGATGCCCGCGCACGCCGGTGACTGGCGGTCCGGTCTGCACGCCTGGACGCTCACCCAGATCGAGGCGGTGCTCGCCCGGCCCTGGTTCCTCGATCTGCCGCTGGCCACCGTGCAGCCCGGGCCGAACCGGGTGCGCTGGCTGGACGAGGCGTTCGGGGTGCTGCGCGGGATCGACCTGCCCGCCGCGGAGAAGCTGGCGATCATCGGCCTGCTGGCGCAGCACGTGCTCGCCGAGGGCCGGGTGCAGGTGGAGGCCGGGCGGGCGGCGGCGGCCGGGGCCCGGCGGGCCCGCGGGCTCCCGGCCGACGCCCCGGTCGGCGGGCTCACCCCGGACGAGCTGGCGGCGGCGAACCCGCTGAACGACTTCGAGGCCGTGCTGCGCCATCTCGCCGAGCCGGCCGACTACCCGCACCTGACCGAGGCGCTGGCCGGCGGCGGGGGCGGGTTCGCCGCCGCCGACCCGGACACCGACGTCGACTTCGGGCTCACGATCGTGCTCGACGGCGTCGAGGCGTACCTGGGACGCCGCGGCGCCCGGTGACGCGCGCGCGGAACTGTCGGGGGGTGGGTGCAGCATGGCGGGCATGACGGCTGAGGGGGACGCCGCGCTGCGGGCGCGGGCGGAGGAGGTGCTCGGGCAGCTGGCCGGCCCGGGCGCCCGGCTGCGCGAGGACCAGTGGACGGCGATCTCCGCGCTCGTCGCGCAGCACCGCCGGGCACTCGTCGTGCAGCGCACCGGCTGGGGCAAGTCGGCGGTCTACTTCGTGGCCACGGCGCTGCTGCGCGAGCAGGGCGCCGGGCCGACGGTGATCGTCTCGCCGCTGCTCGCGCTGATGCGCAACCAGATCGACGCGGCGATCCGGTCCGGGATCGTCGCGGTCACGGTGAACTCGGCGAACGCCGACGAGTGGGACGCGGTGTACGCCGACATCGCGGCGGGCGACGTCGACGTGCTGCTGGTCAGCCCGGAGCGGCTGAACAACCCCGACTTCCGGGACCGGGTGCTGCCGAAGCTGGCGGCGAGCGCCGGGATGCTGGTGGTCGACGAGGCGCACTGCGTGTCCGACTGGGGGCACGACTTCCGGCCGGACTACCGGCGGCTGCGCACGCTGATCGCGGAGCTGCCGCCCGGCATCCCGGTCCTGGCGACGACGGCGACCGCGAACGACCGGGTGGTCACCGACGTCTCCGAGCAGCTCGGGATGGGCCGCGACCAGCAGGACACGCTGGTGCTGCGCGGCTCGCTGGACCGCGAGTCGCTGCGGCTGGCCGTCGTGTCGCTGCCCACCCCGGCGCGGCGGCTGGCCTGGCTGGCCGCGAAGCTCGACGAGCTGCCCGGCGCCGGGATCGTCTACACGCTCACCGTGCAGGCCGCCGACGAGGTCGCCGAGTTCCTGCGCGAGCGCGGGTTCGCGGTGCGCTCCTACTCCGGGAAGACCGATCCGGAGGACCGGCTGACCGCCGAGTCCGACCTGCAGGAGAACCGGGTGAAGGCGCTGGTGGCGACATCCGCGCTCGGCATGGGCTTCGACAAGCCCGATCTCGGGTTCGTCGTGCACCTGGGCGCGCCGGCCTCACCGGTCGCCTACTACCAGCAGATCGGCCGCGCCGGGCGCGCGCTGGAGCGGGCCGAGGTGGTGCTGCTCCCGGGCCGGGAGGACCGCGACATCTGGGCGTACTTCGCGTCCCTGGCGTTCCCGGCGGAGCCGCTGGTCCGCCAGACCCTCGACGTGCTGTCCGACCACCCGCAGTCGACGGCGTCCATCGAGACCCGGGTGGACCTGTCCCGCACCCGGCTGGAGATGCTGCTCAAGGTGCTCGACGCCGACGGCGCGGCGAAGCGGGTGAAGGGCGGCTGGATCGCCACCGGCGAGCCGTGGGTGTACGACACCGAGCGGCACCAGCGGGTGAACGAGGCCCGCCGGGCCGAGCAGCAGGCGATGCTCGACTACATCGCGACGTCCGAGTGCCGGCTGGTCTTCCTGCGCCGCCAGCTCGACGACCCGGATCCGACGCCGTGCGGGCGCTGCGACACCTGCACCGGCACGGTGTGGTCGGACGACGTGCCGGCCGACGGCGAGCAGGCGGCGGCCGAGCGGCTGACCCGCCCCGGGATCGAGATCGCGCCGCGCCGGATGTGGCCGTCCGGGATGAAGGAACTCGACGTTCCCCTGTCCGGCCGGATCGCGGCCGGCGAGCAGGCCGGGCCCGGGCGGGCGGTCGGGCGGCTGTCCGACATCGGCTGGGGCACCCGGCTGCGCGAGCTGCTCGCCGGGCCGGACGAGCCGGTGCCGGCCGACGTGCTCGACGCGGTGGTCCGGGTGCTGGCCGGGTGGGAGTGGGAGCAGCGCCCGGTCGGCGTGGTCGGGATCGGCTCGCGGACCCGGCCGCACCAGCTCGACCACCTGGCGCGGCGGATCGCCGAGATCGGCCGGCTGCCGCTGCTCGGGTCGCTGCCGCCGGCCGGGGAGCGGCCGGGCCCGAAGGAGAACTCCGCCCAGCGGCTCGCCGCGGTGTGGTCGGCGCTCGACACCGGCGCGCTGCCCGACCTGTCCGGTGTGGACGGTCCGCTGCTGCTCGTCGACGATCTCGTCGACTCCGGATGGACGATGACCGTGGCGGCCCGCGCCGTCCGCCGGGCAGGTGCGCCCGCTGTGCTCCCGATGACACTTGCGGTCGCCGGCTGATCGACTATTGACAATCCCCTCGGGCGAGTAGAGGTTTGCCTCGCCTTACCGAAGGGACACCTCATGAAGTCATTGCCGCTCAGGCGGTTCCCCGTGGTCGCCACCCTGCTGTCGGCCGCGGTCGTGCTCGCCGGGTGCAGCTCCCCCGCGTCCGAGGACGGTGCGTCGGCGGACCCCGCCGACGGCCGGTTCCCGGTGACGATCACGCACGCCTTCGGCGAGACGACGATCCCCGAGAAGCCGCAGCGCATCGTCGCGCTCGGCGCCAACGACCTGGCCGTGGCCCAGGCGGTGGACGCCCCGATCGTCGGAGCCGTGCAGAACGTGAGCGGGTCCGGCCCGGTGCTGCCGTATCTCGATCCACTGCCCGCGGAGGTGCTGTCGATCAGCGGCGAGACCCCCACGATCTCGGCCGAGCAGATCGCCACCTTCGATCCGGACGTGATCCTCGCGGTGTCCGCGTGGCAGGTCGCCGACCGGGCGACCTACGACCAGCTCTCCGCGATCGCCCCGGTCGTCGCCCCGGCCGAGGGCCTCTATGCCGCCTCCATGCAGGACGACGCCCGCCAGGTCGGCCGCGCGATCGGCGAGGAGGAGAAGGTCGAGGAGCTGATCGCCACCGCCGAGGGGCAGCTCGCCGAGGTCCGCGACCAGCTCCCCGGGCTCGCCGGGAAGACCTACCTGTACGGCCAGGCGCGCGGCGAGATCCTGCCGATGGTCGTCGGTGAGCAGAACCAGTCGACGGTGTTCATGCGGGCGCTGGGCCTGGACGTCCCGCCGTCGTTCAAGGACGCTCCCGCCTCCGACGATCTCGCGCCCGGCACCGTCGGCGTGTCCTACGAGGAGGTCGGCCGGCTCTCCGACGCCGATCTGCTCATCATGACCTTCGCCGGTGCCGACGACCGGGCGACGTTCGAGGGGAACGAGCTGGTGCAGCGGGTTCGCGCGGTGCAGGAGGGCAACTACGTCCCGATCGACCTCGACACGGCCGTGGCGCTGCAGGCGCCGAACCCGGTCTCGGCCGGGTGGCTGCTCGACCAGCTCCGGCCGGCCCTGGAGAAGGTCGCCGGCTGATCGGGACCCGATGTCCTACCCGCGAGTAGGCTCGACCGCATGAACCCTCCGGACTTCGCGCTGAAGGCGATGAACGCCGGTCACCGCCTGCTGATCAAGCTCACCGGTGGCAAGGTCGGCTACTCGACGATGGGCATGCCGGTCGTGGAGCTCACCACCACCGGCCGGCGGACCGGCGAGCCGCGCACCGTGCTGCTGACCGCGCCCGTGCACGGCGACGGACGCTACGTCGTCGTCGCCTCCCGCGGCGGGGACGACAAGCACCCGGCCTGGTTCCTGAACCTGCGGGCGAACCCCGACGTCGAGGTCGCGGTGCAGGGGGGTCCGCGGGTGCCGATGCACGCCCGGGTCGCCTCCCCCGAGGAGCGGGCCGAGCTCTGGCCGACGATCACCGGGAAGTACCGCAACTACGCCGGCTACCAGCGCAGCACCGAGCGGGAGATCCCGCTGGTGCACCTCGAGCCGAAGGACTGACCGCACCCCGGGTGCGAGCGCGCACCCCTTCCACCCGGTGCGGCGCCGAGGGCGGGGTGCGGGAAGCGAAGCGCCGGGGTGCGGCGCCGAGCGCGGGGTGCGGGAAGCGAAGCGGTGGGGTGCGCCGCCGAGCGCGGGGTGCGGGAAGCGAAGCGGTGGGGTGCGCCGCCGAGCGCGGGGTGCGACACCACGCCCCGGACGCGACACGGCGTGGTCCCGAACAGCGCCGGCCGGGTTCGGGTGGCGGGCGACCCTGCGGTCAGCCCGCGGGCCCGTCCGCCGGCGCGTCCCCGGTGGCCCGCGACCGCCCGGGCGGGGTGCGCTCGTCGGGCCGCGGCCCCCAGCTCGGGTACAGCAGCGTCCCGGCCGAGTCGGTGAGTGGCTCCCCGGCCGGCAGGTCGTCCTCCGCACCCGGGACGACCGCGTCGATCCGCAGGTCGGCGGCGTGCGGCCGGCCGGCCGCGATCCAGCCGGCCGCCAGCTCGGCCAGCCGGTCGGCGGCAGCGGCACCACCGGGGCCGAACGACCGGATCGTCGCGGCGGGTTCGGCGAGCAGCAACGCGCATCCCTCGCCGGCGCTGACGCCGAGCCCCGCCCGGCCCCCGGCCAGCGGGAACAGCGCGTCGGCGAGCCGCCCGCGGGCCGGTCCCAGCAGCCGGACGACCGCGGGCTCGGCGAGCGCGCACCACAGGCCGAGGCCGTCCCAGAGATCCGACACCGATCCCGGCGTCGGCGACGGGTGATCGGTCCCGAGGTCGCGCAGTGCACGTTCGAGCACGCCCGGATCGGGGTCCGGTGCGCCGTTGCCGGAGTGCTGCACCGTCCAGCCGGACCCGGGCAGCACGGTGTCGGCGCCCGGGTCGGCGCCCGCACCGCGGAGCCGGACGAACGCGCAGCTGCGCACCGACACCGACGCGAGCCGGTGCGGACCGGTCCGTGCGAACGCCACCGACAGCTGGCTGCCGCGCACGGTCAGCGGGAGCAGCAGCCGCCCGGTCGGGGTCAGCTGCAGCACCCACTCCGGGCGGATGCCGGTGGAGCCGACGGTCAGCTCGATCCGGTCGTAGGGAGCCGACGGCGGGTACCCGTCGGCGCCGTCGGCGGTGACCACCTCGACCTCGTCGAGACCGGCCGCGAGCAGGTGGGCGCGCGCACCCTCGACGAGGTCCTCGTCGATGTCGACCGTGGTCACCGCCCCGCGGCAGCCGACGATGTGCGCGAGCAGCCCGGCGTTCCAGCCCGCTCCGGCACCGATCTCGAGGACGCGGTGGCCGGGTGCGGCGTCCAGCTGTTCCAGCATGATCGCCACCATCGACGGCTGCGACACCGAGCTGACGGTGACGCCGTCGGCCGTCTTGATCGGCACGGCCTCGTCGGCGTAGGCGTCGAGCGGGTCGCTGCCGGGCAGGAACAGGTGCCGGGGCACGGCCTGCAGGGCGGCCCGGATCCGCGGGCTGTGCACCCGGCCGTCGCGCTCCAGGTCGGCCACCAGCCGGGCCCGGGCGTCCTCCGCCGTCCGCATGCCGCGCATCCTTGCGGGTAGTCCGTCCGCAGGACAAATCCCGCCCCGGGACGAACGACGTAGCCGGACCCCGTCAGCAGCGGCTCCCGCGCACCGCGCGGTGCTCCTAGGCTCGGCGTCGTCACCGTCCCGCTCGACGAGGAGCACCGATGACCTGCCCCTCCACACATCCGGTTGCCGGCTCGCTGTTCGGCCGCCGGCACGTCGTGCTGCCCGGGACCGTCGGTGACGACGAGCTGCGCGCGCTGGCCGCCGAGGCGGTGGCGCTCCCGGCGGAGCCGGCCGGGGACGGTGGCACCGTCGCGGTCGCGTCGCTGCGCCGCCCGGTGATCGCGGACGTCGCGCTCCGGCTGAGCGGGCTCGCGGCGGCCCGGCATCTGGCGTCGCCGTTCGAACCGACCGAGGTCAGCTTCGTGACCCGGGGCGCGGTGGCTGCGGTTCCGCGGCGCGAGCAGCGCTACTACCTGGGCTGCACGGCGTCGGTGGTGCTCGCCGGGACCGGGACGCTCACCGAGCATGCCGAGCGCGACCGGGCCGATGTGCTGCACCGCAGCCGGATCGGGCCGGGGGACGTGGTCCTGCTGCGTGGCTGGAGCCCGCTCGGCGCGGCCGATCCGCGCCCCTACCTCCGCATCGTCGCCGACGGCGGTCCGCTGCTGATGATGCGTCTGCGGCAGAACCTGGTCGGTTCGACGCGGGAGCCGGCCTGGTTGCCGCTGCTCACCGAGGCCGAGATCGCCGAGGCCCGGCGGCGGGCCCGGCACTGACCCCCGCAGCCGGGCACGCTCCCGCACCGCCCCGGCCCACCCCGCGGGGGCCGACGGTCAGGGGGTGGGGGCGGCGGGGGTGAGGGTGGTGTCGAGCCACGCACCCGGGTCGAGGCCGGGCGGCAGCTGCCCGATCCCGACGATCTCGTCGTAGGCCGCCTGCCAGCGCTCCGGCGAGACGCCGAGCAGCGTCTCCCCCGAGGTGTAGGCGTCGACGTAGGCGGACAGCGCGGCCGTCGCCACCTCCGGATCGGCCAGCGCCGGGACCTCGTACTCCGAGCCGATCAGCCGCATCGTCTCGGCGAACCCGTTCGCCTCGTCGTCGATGATGAACTGCATGGCCTCCTCGACGGCGGCGGCGTAGCGCTCCAGCCGGTCGCGGGTCTGCGGGTCGGCCATCTGCTCGGCGGAGGTGACGTACATCTGGGCGCCGGCGTCGACGTCCTGGTTCGGGTCGTAGACGACGGCCTCGGGCCGGGTGCGGTCGAGGAGCACCGAGGTGTCCAGCGAGACGATGTAGGCGTCCACCCGGCCGGAGGTGAGGAGATCGAACACGCCGGGGCTCAGCCCGACGACCTGGCGGGGCACCTCCTCCGGCGGGACCCCGGCGGAGCCGGCGACCAGGTCCAGGGTGATCGAGCTGGTCCCGCCCTCGGACGGGGTTCCGACGAGCCGGCCGCGGAACTGCTCGGCCCGGGTGATCGGGGCGGCCTCGGTGGAGATCATCCGGATGGTGCCGGTGTGGATCGGCTCGCCGAACGCGAGCAGCGGGGCGTCGCGCTCACCGGCGGCTATCATCGTCTCGATGTCGCCGATCCGGGTCAGCTCGGCGCCGCCGGAGAGCACCGTCTGGATCGCGGGCGCCGAACCCTGGGTGGCCTCGAACGTGACGTCCAGGCCGCGCGCCTCGAACAGGCCGCGGGTGTCGGCGATCATCTCGGGGGCGAACGACAGGCTCTCCAGCGGCAGCACGTTGAGGAAGGTGACCGGCTCGCCGCCGCTCTCGCCGTTCCCGCCGCAGGCGGCGAGCACCGCGCAGGCGGCCAGCGCGGCGGCGCAGGTCCGGCCGATGCGACGGGCACTCCGGGTGGTCGTGGTGGTCATGGCTCACGTCTCCTCGCGTCGTTGCGATCCGTGGCGGTCCCCGGCCACAACGCTAGGAAGGACGGCGGGGACGGCGGAAATAGACGATCCGCCTGCTATATATCAATGATATTGATACTGCGTGGCAGGAACGCGACCAGCTCGGCGAGCACCTCGCCGGGGGCCTCCTCGGCCAGCAGGTGCCCGGCGTCCAGGGCCCGCCCGGTGGCGTCCGGCGCCCAGACCCGCCAGCCGTCCAGGACGTCCGGGGACCGGCCGAGCGGCCCGCGCCGCCCCCACAGGACGAGCGTCGGCGCGGTGATCGTGCGCCGGCCGCGATCGGCCTCGTCGTCGGCGGCGTCGACGTCGAATCCCGCCCGGTAGTCCTGGCACATCCCGTGCACCACCTCGGGACGCGCCCAGGCGGCGGCGTACGCGGTGAGCGCCGCCGGGTCGCAGACCTCCGCCAGCCCGCGGCCGAGGATCGCCTCCGGCTCCGCGGCGACCAGCCGCTCCGCCAGGTCGGCGGGCTGCGACAGCAGGAACCAGTGGAACGCCCCGCGGGCGAACCGGGCGTCGGCCCGGGCCAGCACGTCGGCCGTCGGCAGGATGTCCAGCACGGCCAGGGCGCTCACGGTGCCCGGATGATCCAGCGCCATCCGGTACCCGCAGCGGGCACCCCGGTCGTGCCCGACGACGGCGAACCGGTCGTGCCCGAGCGCGGCCATCACCGCGACCAGATCCGCGGCCATCGTCCGTTTGCCGGACACGGCGACGTCCGCGCCGGGCGGGAGCGTGCTGTCGCCGTAGCCGGGCAGGTCGGCCAGCACCAGGGTGCGGCCGTCGAGCAGGCCGGGGGCGATCCGGTGCCACATCACCGACGTCTGCGGCCATCCGTGCAGCAGCAGCACCGGCGGTCCCTCCCCCGCCTGCCGGACCCGCACCGTCGCACCGGACGGCGCCGGGACGTCCCGCGGACGGCCGGGCAGCCCGATCCCGCTCACCCGAGCCGGTACCAGGCGGCGGCCGTCCCGCCGCGCACCGCGGCCGACTCGTCGTCGTCCAGCACCGCGGCCAGCCGGTCGGCACCCGGGCCGTGGTCGTGCGGGTGGTCCCCCGCGTGCATCAGCAGCTCCGGGCCGAGCAGGTCGACCGCCTCCCGGGCCTGCACCGGATCGGCCGGCAGGTGGATCGGCGCGGTGGTGAACCGGACGTGCTCGCGGACGATCTCCGACGGCGGCCGGTCCACCCACGGCACCTCCCGCCAGACGCCCTTCCAGTCCTTGTCGAACCGCCACAGCAGGGGTGGCAGCCAGGTCGAGCCGCACTCGGCGACGGTCACCCGCAGCCCGGGGAGCTCGGCGAACACGCCCTCGGTCACCAGGCTCACCAGCTGGCCCTGCCCGACGACGTGCCCGTTCGCCAGGTAGTCCTCCAGGTAGCTGTGGGTCATCCCGCTCGACGTCGGCGCCTGCCCGGCGCGGCCCCAGGCGTGCAGGGTGACGACGAGACCGTGCTCGGCGGCGGCGCGCAGCACCGGCCGGTTCCGGACGTGCCCCCAGCGGGTGTCGTTGCGCACCGGCAGCAGCACCGTGACGACCTCGGATCGGGCGCCGATCCGGCCGATCTCGGCGACCGCCGCGTCGACGTCGAGGGTCGGCACCACCATCGCCACCCGCAGCCGCGGGTCGTGGGCCTGCCAGCGCTCCAGCAGCCAGTCGTTGACCGCGCGGCAGAGCGCCGCCTCGTAGTACGGGTTGCGGTTGGTCTGGAAGGTGCTGGTGCAGGTGAGGATCGCGGTGCCGGTGCCGTCCGGGGTGAGCACCCGCTCGTCCAGCTCGCCGACGTCGGACAGCGGCCGCCCGCCGGGGCCGACGCCGGGCGGGTAGGCGCCGCCCTGGGTCGGCGACAGCGACACCCCGCCGTCGGTGGTGTAGTCGCGCCAGTACGGGTCCATGTGCGCGACCAGCTCGGCCAGCGCGGACGGGACACAGTGGACGTCGGTGTCGACTCTCTCCGACCCCACGGTCACGCTCACGACGTCACCCGCTCGGGCAGGCCGTAGAGCCGGCAGGCGTTCGATCCCATGATCGACTCGCGCAGGTCGGACGGGAACAGCCGCGGCGCCGCCGTCGGCGAGTCGAAGTCCCAGTGCGGGTAGTCCGAGGCGAACATGATCCTCTCGCCCAGCCCGAGATGCCGGACGACGGTGGCCAGGTCGGCCGGGTCGCGCGGCTCCTCGATCGGCTGCGTGGTGAACCACAGGTGCTCGCGCAGGATCTCCGACGGCGGCCGGTCCAGGTGCGGGACGTCCTCGCGCAGCGCGGCCCAGCCGTCGTCGAGCGACCACATGAGCGGCGCCGCCCAGGCCAGTCCGCCCTCCACGCAGACCACCTGCAGCTCGGGGAACTCGGTGAGCACGCCCTCGCAGAGCAGGCTGGTGACCAGCGCGCCCATCATGTTGCCGTTCCAGACGTGCTCCTCGAGGTAGAACGAGGGCCAGCCGGCGCCGCGGTGCTGCTCCAGTCCGCCGGTGTGCGCGGCGACCGGCAGGCCGGCCTCGGCGGCCGCCGCGTAGATCGGCCAGTACCGGCGCCTGCCGAACCCGGACTCGCCGCCGGTGGCCAGCAGCACCTGGCAGAACCGCGGATCGCCGGCCCGCCTGCGGATCTCCGCGGCGGCCAGGTCCGGCGACTCCAGCGACACCGCGATCGACGACCGCAGCCGCGGCTCGCGGTCCAGCCAGCACTCGGCCACCCAGTCGTTGAGCGCCCGGCACAGCGAGGCGGCGAAGTCCGGCGTCTCGGCGCCCCAGCTGTGCGACTGCAGCGGGATGAGCACGCCGTGGTCGATGTCGAACTCGTCCAGCAGCTGGTCGCGGACGAGCTGCAGGTCGCTGCCCGGGAAGGCACCGTCCGGCCAGGCGTCCAACCGGTAGCCGGAGTTGCGGACCCGCGGGTAGACGTCCGGCGGGGCGGGGACCCGGCTGCCGAACAGCTCGTAGCGGCGCCGGGCGGCCGGGTCCAGCCGGCGCAGCAGCTCGGCCGGCGGGCAGGTCGGGTGGATGTCGGTGTCGACGATGGTGAAGGTGGTGCGCCGGCGGGGCGGTGCCGCCGGCGCCTCGGGTGCGGTGGTCACGGGCTCTCCCCCGGGCTCGGCACGGTGCGGGCGGGTCGCGGCGTGGTGTCGACGACGACGTGATCGCCCGAGCCGAACCGCTCCACGGTCACGTCGAAGGTCTCCGCGACGAACGGGCCGGGCCGCCGCTCGCCGGGCGCCGGATCGGTGGCACCGGCACAGTCGTCGCCGGCGGGCTCGACGCTCACCTCGTAGCTGCGGGCGGGCGGCTCCCCCGGGCCGAGGAACGACTGGCCGGTCGCCAGGTCGTACTCCCAGCCGTGCCAGGGGCAGGCGATCAGGGCGTGCTCGTCGTCGCGCTCGTAGCGCCCCGGCATGCTCGACCGGACCCACGCCTGGGTGCGGCCCCGGCACAGCGGGCCGCCCAGGTGCGGGCAGTGGTTGTTGAGTGCGTAGAACCGGTCGCCGACCCGGAAGACGCCGATCGAGCGCCGTCCGCGGGTGACGATCTTCCGTTCGCCGGGGGCGAAGTCGTCCACCCGGGCCACCACGATCCGCATGCCCCCGACGCTATGTCGCAGGTCACCCGGGCCGGAAAGAAAGAGTTGGGATGCCGGGCATCCACCCGGTCTATGGGCCGGGGCGCAACGACCGCGATGCGCTGTCCAGCATCGAGCGCAGCCAGGTGTGCGCGGCGTCGCCGGAGCGCAGCCGGTGCCACCAGAAGACCTCCACGATCGGCGGCGGGTTCCCGGGGCACGGCACGATCCGCAGGTCCGGACGGTCGGCGAAGCCGGCCGCGAGCCGTCCCTGCATGACGGCGACCCGGTCGGTCCCGGCGACGAACCACGGGGTGGCCGCGTAGCTGTCGACCCGCACCGCGACCCGCGGCCGGCTGCCGAGCATGGCGAGCAGCGGGGCGAGCGGGGAGCTCGCCGGGTACTGCGCGTCCGGATGGTTCGGGATGACCCACGGCAGCCGTTCCAGGTCGGCCAGGCCGATCCGGTCGGACACCGGGTTCGCCGCGTCGACGACGCACACCCAGCTGTCCCGGAACAGCTCCTGGCCGCACAGCTCGTCCACCTTGAACTCGGCCTTCGGCGCGGAGATGATCCCGTCCAGCGTGCGCAGCGTCTCCGGCAGGTCGGCCGGCAGCCTGCCCTTGACGACGGGGACGTGCAGCCGGACGCCGGGCGCGGCGTCGTGCACCGTGCGCGAGAGCGCCTCGCCCATCGCCGCGAGCACGTAGTCGGTGGTCATCACGGTGAACTCGTGCTCGGAGACCTCGGGCCGGAACGGCTCCTCCGGCGCGAAGAACCGCTCCAGACCCAGGCACAGCGGCTCGATCTGGACGGCGAGCCGGCGCCCGAGCGGGGACAGCACGAAGCCGCCGCGGGTGCGTTCGAGCAGGTCGTCGTCGAAGTGCCTGCGCAGCCGGGCGAGCGCGGCGCTCGCCGCGGGCTGGGTCACCCCGACCCGCTCGGCGGCCCGGGTGACGTTCCGCTCGCGCAGCAGCTCGCGCAAGATCACCAGCAGGTTGAGGTCGACGTTGGCCAGCGCGACCGCGGCGGAGCGGGGCACCTCAGGCGCCCTCCCCGTGCAGGCCGGCGACCGGCAGCACGGTCCGGACGGTCCATCCGCCGTCCGGGCGCGGGCCCGCCGAGCAGGTGCCGCCCCAGCGCTCGGCGCGCTCGCGCATCGACACCAGCCCGATGCCGCCGGGGACGCCGGTCAGCGGATCGGCCGGCCGGATCCCGGTGCCGTCGTCGGCGATCTCGACGACCAGGTCGCCGTCGCTGCGCTCGATCCGCACTCGCACCGTGTCGGCGCCGGCGTGCTTGACGGCGTTGTGCAGCGCCTCCCGGACGGTGCGGTACAGGTCGTCGGCGACGCCGGGGCCCAGTCGCGGGTCCACCGGCGCGAGGACGTCGACCCGCAGGCCGGTCCGGGACTGCACCTCGGAGGCGTGCGTACGGACCGCCTCCACCAGGTCGCCGCCGCGTGGCGCGGCCGGGTGCATCTCGCGCACCAGCAGCCGCAGGTCGTCCAGCGCGTCGGCGGACATCTCGGAGAGCTCGGTGGCCGCGCCGAGCACCCGGCTCGGGTCCGGATCGGAGCGGTCCAGCTGGCCCTGCAGCGCGGAGACCTGCATCCGGATCGAGAACAGCTGCTGCACCACCGAGTCGTGCAGGTCCCGGGCCAGCCTGCGGCGTTCCGCGGTGCGCGCCTCGGACCGCGAGCGGGCGACCAGCCGGGCGGTGTCCACGGCGACCGCGGCGTGCGCGGCCATCGCCTCCAGGAACGCCAGCGACGACGGGTCCGGCGCCTCGTCCGGCTGGTAGTAGGCGTTGATCACGCCGACGGTGGTGCCGCGCACGACCATCGGCATCGCGACGAAGCCGTCCCAGTCCGGCCGGCCCATGATCTCGTGCAGCGGCTCCCACGCCGGGTCGGACAGGATCGCCGCCCGGCGGTGCGGCACCACGACCGGCTCGCCGCGCGCGTGCGCCTCCAGGAACCGGATGTCGGCGCCGCGTTCCCGGCAGGACCGCAGCCGCCGGACGAAGTCCGGTGCGGACCCGAACCCGGCCATCCCGAGCACCTGCAGGTCGGCGGCCGGGTCGTCGACGGCCAGGATCTGCGCGGCCGCGATGTGCGCGGTGCCGATGATCTCGCGGGCGATCGCGTCCAGCGTGCTGGTCAGCGAGCCCGCCTCGGCGACCCCGGCGGCGGCCCGGACGATCGCGGTCAGCCGCTCCTGCCGGGCCAGCCGGTCGGTGACGTCGCCGAACCACACGGCCCAGCCACCGGTGCCGTCCGGCGCGATCCGGTACCGCAGCTCGCGGCCCGGGCCGTCCGGACCGGGCCGGCGCAGGATCCGGGTCCCCGACGGGCCGGCCGGGCCGGGGACGAACGGCGCCGGGGTGCCGAGCAGCTCGTCGGCCGGGCGGCCGAGCAGCGCGGCGGCGGCCGGGTTCAGCGATCGGAACCGGCCCTCGTCGTCGAGCAGGACGAGGCCGTCCGGGCACACCGCGACCAGCGCGGCGGCTCCGGGCGCATCCCGGTCCGGCACCGGAACGGTCGTCACATCGTCGTGCACCGCACCATCATGCGGTCACCCGGCGCCCGGTTCGAGCGTTTCATCAGGGTAATTGATATCGATCCGCTCCTCCGGCACCCCGAGTGCCGAGCCCAGCACGGACCGCATCATGTCCTTCGGGACGAGGCAGTCCGCGCAGGCGTCCGGCCCGGCGCTGATCCGGACCTCGAGCCGGTCGCCCGCCTCGGTCACCTCCATCGCGTAGTCGTCGGCCTCCAGGCCGGTGCGCAGCCCCTCCAGGGCGCTGTGGTCGATCGTCACGGGCGGGTCCCCTCGTTCTCGGTGCCGTTCGGGCCGGTGGGTGGGTCCAGCGGGAAGTGGCAGGCGGTGCGGTGCCCCGGCGCCAGCTCCAGGAGCACCGGCTCCTCCTCGGCGCAGCGCTGCTGCGCGCGCGGGCAGCGGGTCCGGTAGCGGCAGCCGCTGGGCGGGTCCAGCGGCGACGGCGGTTCGCCGGGCGGCGCCTTCGGCCGCCGCACCCGTCCGGTCGCCGGGTCGAGGCCGGGGATCGAGTCGAGCAGCGCCGCGGTGTAGGGGTGCCGGGGCGCCCGGTAGAGCGCGGTCGCCGGGCCGATCTCGGCGAGCTGCCCGAGGTGCATCACCGCGACCCGGTCGCTGACCTGCTTGACCAGCGCCAGGTCGTGCGCGATGAACAGGTACGACAGGCCGAGATCGGTGCGCAGCCGTTCGAACAGGTTCAGCACCTGCGCCTGGATCAGCACGTCCAGCGACGACACCGCCTCGTCGCAGATGAGCAGTGCCGGGTCCAGCGCGATCGCCCGGGCGATCGCGACCCGCTGGCACTGCCCGCCGGACAGCTCGTGCGGGCGCCGCCGCCCGTAGAGCGACGGATCGAGGCCGACCATGTCCAGCAGCTCGTCGACCCGGCGGGCGCGCGCCGACGCGGTGCCCTCCCGGTAGCCGACCAGCGGCTCGGCGACCAGCTCGGCGACCCGCCAGCGCGGGTTCAGCGAGCCGAACGGGTCCTGGTAGACCATCTGCAGCGATCGCCGGGCGCGCACCAGGTCGCGCCGGCGCAGCCCCATCAGGTCGACGCCCTGGAACTCGATCTCGCCGGACTGCGGCCGCGGTGCCTGGATCAGCGACCGGGCCAGTGTGGACTTGCCGGAGCCGGTCTCGCCGACCACGCCGAGCGTCTCGCCCGGGTAGACCTCCAGCGACACGTTCGACACGGCGTGCACGACGCCGCCCTTCACCCCGCCCGCGGCCCGCACCGGGAACTCCTGGACGACGTCGCGGGCGGCCAGCAACGGCGCCGCCGGGGCGGCCCGGGTGCCGGTGTCCCGGTGTTCGGTGACCGTCATCGCCGTCCCTCCTCGGTGCCGGTGGAGCCGCCCGGCTCGGGATGCCAGCAGGCCCAGCGGTGGCCGGGCTCGTGTTCGGCCAGCGGCGGCTCGGTCAGGCACTGCTCGTCGGCCGACGCGCAGCGCGGCCGGAACGGGCAGCCCTCGGGCAGCGCCCGCAGGTCCGGCGGCTGGCCGGGGATCACCGGCAGCAGGGTGTGCGACGGCCGGTCGAGCAGCGGGATCGCGCCGAGCAGCGCGGCCGTGTACGGCATCCGGACGGCGCCGAACAGGGTCGGTGCCGGTGCGTACTCGACGGCCCGGCCCGCGTACATCACCAGCACGTCGTCGGCGTAGCTGGCGGCCAGGCCGAGATCGTGGGAGATCATGACGACGGCGGTGCCGAGCCGCTGCTGCAGCTCGGCCAGCAGCTCCATGATCTGGGCCTGGGTGGTCACGTCGAGCGCGGTCGTCGCCTCGTCGGCGATCAGCAGCCGGGGCTGCCCGGCGAGCGCGATCGCGATCATCACCCGCTGCCGCATGCCGCCGGAGAGCTGGTGCGGGTACTCGAAGAAGCGTCGTTCCGGTGCCGGCAGCCGGACCATCGTCAGGAGCTCGACGGCGCGCTCCCGGGCGGCCCGGGCGTCGACGTCGGCGTGCACCCGGACGGCCTCGGTGATCTGGTTGCCGATCCGCATCGTCGGGTTGAGCGAGCGGGCCGGGTCCTGGAAGACCATCGCGATGTCCGCGCCGCGCCGGCGGCGCATCGCGCGCTCCCCGAGCCCGATCAGCTCGGTGCCGTCGAACATCGCCGAGCCGGTGACCCGCGCGGACTCCGGCAGCAGGCCGAGCAGCGCCCGGGAGCTCACGCTCTTGCCGGACCCGGACTCGCCGATCACCGCCAGCGTCCGGCCGGGGGCGACGCTGTAGGACAGCCCGTTGACCGCGTGTACCGGGACGCCGTCGCGGGTGAACCGGACCCGCAGGTCCCGCACCACCAGCAGCGGATCGGGTACCGGCGCCGGGCCGGTGCGGGCCGGGGCGGTGTCGGTGCCGGAGATGCTCATCGGCCGCTCCATCGTGCGCGCAGGGTCTCGCCGAGCAGGTTGAAGGTCAGGACGGTCACGAAGAGCACCAGGCACGGCCAGACGACCAGCATCGGCGTCGCGGACAGGCTCTGCTGGCCCTGGGCGATCATGTTCCCCCAGCTCGGTGCGGGTGGCGGGATGCCGAGACCGAGGAACGACAGCGCGCCCTCGATCACCATCACGATGCCCATGCCGAGCATCCCGAAGGTGATCAGCTGGGGTGCGATGTTGGGCGCGACGTGCCGCAGCAGCGTCCGGTGCCCGGGTGTGCCGCACAGCTCGGCGGCCGCCATGAACGGTTGCTCGCGCAGCCGCAGGGTGGCCGCCCTGGCGATCCGGGCGAACGCCGGGACGCTGAAGAACGCCAGCGCGAGGATGGTGTTCGTGCGGCTCGGGCCGAGGCTCTGCGCCACGGCCAGGGTGAGCACCAGCGACGGGAACGCGATCAGCACGTCCAGCACCCGCATGATGACGGTGTCGACGATCCCGCCGAGGAAGCCGGACACCGCGCCGAGGGTGCCGCCGACCAGCAGGCCCAGCAGGTTCACCGAGACGGCGACGATCAGCGACGAGCGCCCGCCGTGCAGCACCCGGGACAGGATGTCGTTGCCGTTCGGGTCGGTCCCGAGCAGGTGCCCCGGCGAGAGCGCCGGGAGGTAGCTGTCCAGCACGCTCCCGCCGATCGGCGGTGGCACCGGCAGCACCAGCGGGCCGACGAAGCAGGCCGCGGTGATCAGGGCGAGCAGCCCGCCGGGCAGCACGATCGCCGGGGTCCGGAGCAGGCCGCGCCGCCCCGGTGGTGAGGCAGGGGTGACAGGGGTTCCGGAGGTGACGGGCTCAGCGACTGCCATAGCGGATCCTCGGGTCGAGCACGGCGTAGAGCAGGTCGGCGAGCAGGTTGGCCAGCACGGCGATCACGGCGAACACGACGACGCACGCCTGCACCACCACGAAGTCCCGGGTGTTGATCGCCTGCAGGAGCAGCTGCCCGAGGCCGGGCAGCGCGAAGATCTGCTCGATGATCACGGTCGCGCCGATCAGCGTGCCCAGGTTCAGCCCGACCACGGTGATCAGCCCGAACGACGAGTTCCGGAAGGCGTGCCGGACCAGCACCCGCCACGGCCCGACGCCCTTCGCCCGGGCCGTGGTGATGTAGTCCTCGCCCTGCAGCTGGTCCACCAGGTCGCCGCGCAGGAACCGGGTGTAGAAGCAGAACAGCGGGAACGCGATCGCCACCGCGGGCAGCGCCAGCGAGTGCAGGTTGCCGGTCACGCTCTCCGAGAGCGGCACGAAGCCGATCGCCGGGAACATCGAGAACTGCACCGCGAACAGCAGCACCAGCAGCAGCGCCAGCACGTAGTTCGCGACCGACAGCCCGGTGATGCTGACCAGCATGCTGAGCCGGTCGAACAGGTGGTTCGGCCGGTAGGCGGCGAGCAGCGCGACCGGGACCGCCAGGCCGAGCGACAACACGAACGCCAGGCCGACCAGCTGCCCGGTGACGGCGAGCCGCTCCCCCAGCAACGGGGTGACCGGCTGGCCGCTGATCACCGAGTTGCCGAGGTCGCCGGTCACCGCGCCGCCGAGCCACTGCAGGTAGCGCACCGGTCCGGACCGGTCGAGCCCGAGCCGCTGTTCCAGCGCCGCGATCTGCTCGGCGGTCGCCTCCGGCCCGAGCAGCTGCTGGGCCGCCCCGCCCGGGATCAGGCTGAGCACCCAGAAGGTCAGGATGCTGGCGCCGAGCACGATCGGGATGGCCATCAGCGACCGCTTGCCGACCATCCGCAGCGCCGGCGAGCCGAGGAACGACGCGAGGCCGCCGGACCGGTCGCGGACCGGTGCGCCCGCCGTCACTGCTGCGGCTCCCGCCAGACCTCGTCCCAGTGCACGCCGGTGTTGACGACGATCGGCGGGATCTGGGTGGTCAGCCCGGGTCCGTACACCCCCGGGACCGCGAGGTTCGCCGGGGCGAACGCGAGACCGAACGGGCCGTAGTGGTTCTCGGCGATCAGCCCGCCCGCCCGGTCGTAGAGCTCCTGGCGCTCGGCGGGATCGACCGACGCGGCGGCCTCGTCGAACAGCGCGTCCAGCTCGGGATCGGCGACCCCGGAGAACGGGCTCTCCGAGTCGAACCGGAAGTTGACGCCGACACCGGCCGCCGGGTCCCAGGATCCGGCGGTCTGCAGCATCGCCTGCCAGCTGCCCGCGTTGAACGCCTGGACCAGTGTGGACAGCTCGTAGGTCTCGGTCCGGACGGTGATGCCGGCCTCCTGCCACTGCGTCTGCAGGGCGGTCATGACCTGCTCGGCGACGTAGGCGCCGAGCGTCCCGAGATCGACCTCCAGCCCACCGAGATCGGCGACGAGCTGCCGGGCCCGCTCCGGGTCGTGGCCGGTGTAGCCCTCGATCTCCTCGGTGTGGAACAGCCCGCCGGGGCCGGTGAAGCTCTGGCTGACCGGGTACTGGCCGCCGAACAGTCCCTGCGCGATCGCGTCGAAGTCGGTGGCGGCGTAGATCGCCTCGCGGGCCCGCGGGTCGTCGAACGGCGCGGCCCGGGTGTTGAGCTGGACGACGTAGGGCGACGTCGCGGGCTGCACCGTCACGCTGAGCTGCCCCTGCGACTGCGCCTGCTCCAGCAGCGGGGTGGTGGTCAGCCCCTCGTACGCCTGCGCCTGACCGGCCAGCAGCGCCTGGTAGGCGGGCTGGTCGCCGCCGATCGACTGGAAGGTCAGCCGGTCCAGGTAGGGCAGCCCGTCCTTGAAGTAGTCGGGATTGCGCTCCAGCACCAGCTCCGAGCTGAGCTGGTTCGACACCACGGTGAACGGCCCGGCGCCGACCGGCTCGATCGCGAACGCGTCCTCGCCCTTCTCGGCGAGCGCGGTCGGTGAGGCGATCCAGTTCACGTTCGTCACCGGCATCGCATTGATCACCGCGGCGTAGGGCCGGGTGAACTCCAGCAGGACCGTCAGCGGGCCGTCGGTGGTGATCCCGCCGTCGGCGAGCGGCCAGTTCGGCGAGCAGGTGCACGGCGAGTCGACGGCCCGGCGGAAGTTGGCGGCGACCGCCTCGGCGTCGAACGGGGTGCCGTCGGTGAACCGCATGCCCTCGCGCAGCGTGATCCGGACGGTCCGCCCGTCGTTCTCGATGGAGCTGCTCTCGGCCTGGTGCGGCTCGACCCGGGCGTTCGTGCCGTCGTCGTCGGCGACGAGCCGGAACAGCCCGCCGTAGATCGCGCTCATCTGCGGCACGTTCGCGCCGCCGGTGGTGTTGGTGGCCGGGTCCAGGCCGGTCGGCCAGCCGCCGGCGAACGACGCGTCCTCCAGCACGGTCAGCTCACCGCCCTGCTGCGGCGGCCCGGAGGGTTCCGCGGGACCGCCGCCCGCGGTCGTGGCCGCCCCACCTCCGCAGCCGGCCACGACCATGGCCGTGGCCAGCAGCAGGGCCGGCAGGTGCATCCGTCGTCTCACGGGGCACTCCCGTTCGGTTCGGACCGGCCCGCCCGCCCATCGGCGGCGACGTCCGGTCGGTGGTGGGGACCCGGGCACCGGGCGGTCGGGGCCGCCGGCGGGCGTGACCGGGCTCACTGTGACGTCGACCAGCGTCGAGCAGCGCCGCAGTCGCGGTGGAGGGCGCTTTCGCCCGACGGAAGACAACTTGGGCGCCCCGACGGGCCACCCACGACGAATGACGTAGACCGGCCTGTCCCATCCGACCCGTTCGTCGGCGGGAACCTTGTGACGCAGCGTGTGGCCTGCGGAGACTGGTCGGGCGCCGGCCCCGGCCGGCACACGACGTGGACGCTGGACGAGGGGGTCGGGCGTGGTGGAACGCTGCCGGACGACTGACACGGCGACGCGGGCTGCGAGGGCCGTGCGATGACGGTGACGGCCGAGCGCGGCCCCGGCTGGGCACCCGAACCCGATCCCGACGACGCCGGCCGCCGGGTCACCGCGGCCGGCCGGATGCTGGCCGTGCTCGACGCCTTCGGCCCCCGGCACCGGACGCTCACACTCAGCGACATCGCGCGCCGCGGCGGGCTCAGCCTGTCCACCGCGCACCGGCTGGTGCACGAGCTTCTGGCGTGGGGCGCGCTGGAACGCGACGGTGAGGGCCGCTACTCGGTCGGCCTGCGGCTGCTGGAGCTCTCCGCGCTCGCGCCGCGCGGGCTCGGCCTGCGCGAGGCCGCCTACCCGCATCTGGAGGACCTGCACCGGGCCACCCGCGGCAACGTCCACCTCGGCGTGCGGGACGGCACCGGCGTGGTCTACGTCGAGGCGATCCGGGCCCGCGTCCGCAACCCGGTGAACAGCCGGGTCGGCGACCGCTGGCCGATGCACGCCACCGGGACCGGCCTGGTCCTGCTCGCGCACGCCGAGCCCGAGTTCCAGGAGCAGGTGCTGAGCTCGCCGCTGGAGCGCTTCAGCCCGATGACCGTCGTCGACCCGGACGAGCTGCGCCGCACCCTGGCCTCGATCCGGCAGACCGGGGTCGCGGTGGCCCGCGGGCAGATCACCGTGCCCGACCTGGTCGTCGCGGTGCCGGTGCACGACGCCGGCGGCCGGGTCGCCGCCGCCGTCAGCGTGGTCGTGGAGGCGACCGACGCGCGCACCCGGGAGCTGGCGGGGGTGCTGACCCAGGCCTCCCGGGCGATCTCCCGGACCCTCGGCCCGCGGCCGGTCGCCGGCCTCTGACCCGCCCCGCCGCGCGCCGCGCCGCACCTCTCGTCCCGCCGAGATGCAGCTCAGCGGGAATTGTCGATCTTCGCGGCCCGCTGATCTGCATCTCGGTGACGGGAGGGGTGCGGCGACGCGTCGAGCGCTTGCCACGAATCCTGAACACGTTCAGAATTGTGATGTGCCGACCGAGATCCAGTGGAGTGAGTTGCAGCGCGACCCGAAGGGTGTGGCGGCCCTCGCCGACCAGGGCGAGGTCCGGGTGCGGCGACGCGACGGAGCAGCGCTGCTGCTGGTCAGCGAGGAGTCCGCCGACGCGGCCGCGATCGGCGCGGTCAGCGCGGCCCGGGCGCTGCGCAACGCGCTGGCGCACCTGTCCGCCGAGGAGGGAGTCGCGGTACTGAGCGAGGAGTTCTCCTGGCTCGATCTGCTTCCGGACGACGAGCGGCGTCGCTTCGCCGTCGATTTCGTGCGTGCCGTGTCGGCCTCAGCCGAGCTGGGGCGCTGGTCGGTCCTCGCCCAGGTCGTCGTCGAGTGGCGGGCGACCGCAGCGGCATACGCCGATCCGTCCCTGGTCGCGGAGCTGACCGGTCCCCTCGACACGGATCTCGGACCGGTCCCCGCGCCGGACCGGGCCTGACCCGGTGCCGGCGAAGCGCGGAGACCGCGTTGCGCCGCCGGCGGGGCCCGACGGCTGGGAGCCCCGCTTCGCCACCTCCGAAGCCGCCAAGGGCTGGGAGGAACTGTGCCGCGGAGCGGCGCCCAACACGTGGGCGGCGTGGCTCGTCCTGACCGAACGACCGACCACCCCTCAGAACCCAGCCCGCCAACACCGATTGCGCGGCGCACTCGGTACCCGGTCGGTGGGCGGGCGAGACCTGGAGCAGTGGCAGTACGAGGTCACCGCCGGTGGCCGGATCTGGTACTGCCCCGATCCGGAACGTCGGATCGTCTGGGTGGTGGCCGCGGGCCCTGGGCACCCGAAGGCCACTGAGTGATCCATATCGCGCCGTCGCACCCCGTGTCCCGCCGAGATGCAGATCAGCGGGAATTGTCGATCTTCGCGGCCCGCTGAGCTGCATCTCGGCGGGACGCGGGGTGCGACAGCGTGGCCGGGCCGGGCCGGGCGGGTCAGGGCGGCGGGTCGACCCCGAGCCAGCGGAAGGTGTTGTGCCACAGGATGTCGTCCAGCTCGGCCGGGGACAGGTCCAGCGAGCGCAGGGTCCGCCCGCAGGGCTCCTCCCGGGGCATCGCCGGGAAGTCGGAGCCGGCCAGCAGCCGGTCGTGGCCGAGCAGGTCGACCAGGTAGCGCAGGGCGCGGTGGTCGAAGACCATCGTGTCGTAGAAGAAGTGGCGGGCGTAGTCCAGCGGGGACGGGCCGTCGTCGTGCGCGAAGGCCCGCTCCGGCACCGCGGGCTCCTCGTTCCAGGTGCCGCTCCAGAAGTACTGCGCCCGCGGCAGGACGAGCGGGAACCCGCCGGCCGCGTGCGAGAACGACAGCCGCAGGTCGGGGCACTCGGCCGCGGTCCCGCCGGTGATCATCGAGGCGGCCGCGGTGGCGCCCTGCAGGCCGACCACGTGGGTGCCCATCGCCGACGCCGGGAGCTGGTCGGTCGGGGCGGGCATGGCGTGCACGAAGACCGGCAGCCCGAGCCGCTCCGCCTCGGCGAAGAACGGCCGGAACCGCTCGTCGCCGATCGGCCGGCCGAGCACGCCGGAGGCGATCTCGACGCCGTGCAGGCCGGCGTCGCGGATCTGCTTCAGCTCGGCGGTGGCGGTGTCCGGGTCCTGCAGCGGGACGATGCCGAAGCCGTAGAGCCGGCCCGGGGCGGCGGCGCACAGCGTCGTGGTGAACTCGTTGACGTGCCGGGCGAGCGACAGCCCGTCGGCGACGGGCAGGTCGTAGCGCAGCAGCGGCGGCATCGGGGTGATCACCTCGGCGTCCACACCGGACGCGTCCTGCGCCTCGATCCGCTTCTCGGCGTCGAAGAAGGCGGCCTTCGCGGTGAACCGCAGCGCACCGAACACCAGCAGCCGGGCGTCGGTGCCGTCGACCGGCTCCATCCGCGGGAAGCAGTCCGGGGCGTCGTCGGGGTAGTCGTGCGGCAGCAGGTGGGCGTGCGCGTCGACCAGCACGGCGGCTCCTCAGGGCAGGTGGGGATGGACCGACACGTGCACCGCGCGCTCGCCGGGCTCGTCCCCGGCGAGGGTGCGCAGCGCGAGCGCGGTGTCGTCGAGCCCGAACGTGTGGGTGTGCAGCTTCGCCAGCGGGAACCGGCCGGACTCGATGATCGCGATGGCCTCGGCGTAGCCGCGGGCGTCGACGCCGAACGCGCCGCGCACGGTCAGCGCCCGGTTGATGATCAGGTCGGTGTTCAGCGGGTTCTCCCGGCCGCCCTTGAGCCCGGCGAGCACCACGGTGCCGCCGTGCTTCGCGGCGCGCAGCGCCTGGGTGAGCGGGGCGGCGGCCATCGGGGTCAGCTCCAGGACGATGTCGGCCCCGGCCCCGCCGGTCAGGTCGAGCACCGTCTCGACCGGGTCCTCGGCGCCGTCCCCGTCGACGACGACGGTGTGGTCGGCGCCGAACTCCCTGGCCAGCTCCAGCTTGTGCACGTCGGACTCCAGGCCGGTGACGACGATCGTCCCGGCCCCCGCCGCGCGGGCGGCGATCACCGAGGCGATCCCGCGCTGGCCGGCGCCGAGCACCAGCACGGTGTCGCCGAGCCCGACGCCACCGAGGTGCACCGCCCACCGGACGCCCGCGCCGAGCGGATTGAACATCACCGCCAGCTCGGCGGGCAGGTTCCGGTCGACCTTGTGCAGCACCGCGTTCGGTGACAGGTAGAGGTGTTCGGCCATCCCGCCGAACAGCGACGGCGCGACGTCGGTCCCGGTGACGCCGTGCGCGTTGCCGCGGTTGCGGCAGGACTGGTAGCGGCCGGTGAGGCAGTCGTGGCAGGCCCGGCAGGGCACGATCACCTCGAGCGCGACCCGGTCGCCGGGCTCGACGCCCCAGCGGGCGGCGGCCCGCTCGCCGACCTCCTCGATGATCCCGAGCGGCTCGTGCCCGGGGATCACCGGTCCGCCCGAGCCCATCCGCATGTGGCCGCGGAACATCTCGACGTCGCTGCCGCAGATGCCGTTCGCCTCGACCCGCAGCAGGCCGTCGTCGGCGCCGATGGTGGGGCGCGGGAACTCGCGCAGCTCGATCGTGCCGGGTGCGGTCTGCACGGCGGCGCGTACCTGGTCGGTCATCGGGTGTCTCCTTCGTCGGCGGGTCGGGGCAGCGGGAACGGGCTGAGCCCGCCGCCGTCGAGGACGAGGGTCTGCGCGGTGACGTAGCCGGCGTCCTCGGCGGCGAGGTAGGCGACGGCCGCGGCGACGTCGTCGGGGCGGCCGGCCCGGCCGACCGGGATGGACCGCCCGCGGGCGGCGACCGCGGCGGCGGCGGCCTCGTCGTCCAGCGTGGGATCGAGCACCGCGCGGCTGGTGGCGAGCAGGCCGGGGCAGATCGCGTTGACCGTGATCCCCCATCCGGCGACGTCCATCGCGAGCGCCCGGGTCAGGCCGATCACCCCCGCCTTGGACGCCGAGTAGGCGGCCGAGCGCGGCGCCGCGGACAGCCCGGCCATCGACGAGATGTTGACGATGCGGCCGTACCGCTGCCCGCGCATCACCGGCACCGCCTCCCGGCACATCAGGAAGGTGCCGGTCAGGTTGGTGTGCAGCAGCTCCTGCCACACCTGCAGCGAGGTCTCGCAGACGTCGGCCCGGTCGGCGCCCTGCGGTGCGGCGGCGTTGTTGACCAGCACGTCGAGCCGGCCGAACCCGTCGACGGCGGTGCCGACCATCCGGGCGGCGTCGTCCGGGTGGCCGATGTCGCCGAGCGCGGCGACGGCGCGGCCGCCGCTGCCGGTGAGCTCGGCGACGAGCGTCGCGAGCCCGTCGTGGGTCCCGGTTCCGGTGTGCGCCGCCTGCCGGGCGTTGGGCACGCCGCCGGGCACCCGGTCGGTGACGACGACGGCGTACCCGGCCCGGGCGAGCCGGCGGGCGATCCCCTGCCCGGCGCCGTCCGGCTTGCCGCAGCCGGTGACCAGTGCGACCCGGGCGGTCACCGGGCACCTCCCACGGACCGGGTGGCGCCGTGCCCGGCGACCGAACGGACCGGCGGCCCGGCCGGGAACCGGTGCGGCGGCCCGCCCTCCACCGCGAGGGTGTGCCCGGAGATCCAGCGGGCGTGCGCGCCGAGCAGGAACGCGGCCGCGGCGGCGACGTCCCAGGCGGTGCCCTCGGTCTTCAGCGCGGTCGAGTCCCGGCGCGCGGCGCGCAGGTCCTCGCTCATGTTCGCGGCGGCGAACGACCCCCAGATCGCGCCGACCTGCACGCAGTTGACCCGGATGCCCTGCGGTCCCAGCGTCGTCGCGGCGCCCTCGGTGAGGTTCTCCAGCCCGGCCTTGGCGACGCAGTAGACCATCCCGGGCCCGCGCATCCGGACCCCGACCGAGGACACGTTGACGATCGACGAGCCTGGTGGCAGCAGCGGCACGGCGTGCCGGGTGACCTGCCAGGCGGAGGTGAGGTTGAGCCGGAGCAGCTCGTCGAACCGCTCCGGGGTGACGTCGAACAGTCCGGCCCGGTCCCCGACGGCGACGTTGTTGACCAGCCCGTCGAGCCCGTCGAGCAGGTCGGCGGCCCGGGCGACGGCGGTGCCGCACTCCTGGTCGGTGGTGACGTCGGCGACGACCGGGACGGCCCGCCCACCGTCGGCGGTGATCCGCTCGACGGTCCGGCCCGCGGCGGCCGGATCGCGGTCGAGCACCGCGACCCGGGCGCCCTGGGCGGCCGCGAGCCGGGCCGTCGCGTAGCCGACGCCGGGCAGCGCGCCGTTCTGCCCGGCACCGGTGACGAGCACGGCGCGCCCGTCCATCGGCCGGTCACCGGCGGCGAACGGGTTCTCCAGCGGGCCGGTCACCGGGTCACCCCGGCCACCGGGACCGCGGTGCCCGACCAGTCGGAGAACAGCCGCACCACCATCGAGATGCCGGCGTTGCGGGCACCGGCGACGGCCAGCAGCAGGTTCTCCCGCCCGGGACCGGCGAGCAGCGGATCGAAGCCGTCGGCGCGGGTGCCGTCGGCGAACCGGACCTGACCGTCCAGGCCGTCCTTCCCGGCCCGGGCCAGGTCGGCGACGCTGCGCCCGCAGTGCTCGGCGAGCCAGGCCCGCACCTGCGCGCGGCCGAACCCGGCGGCGGCGAGCTGCTGGGCGTGCTCGGGGCAGAACACGATCCCGGCGCTCGCGTGCCGGAAGATCCAGGCGCCGGTGCGGGAGATCGTGTCGGCGACGTCGGCGAGCAGCTGCTCGGCCGAGCCGGTGTGCCGGTTGTCGACGTACTCGCAGGTCCGCAGCAGGGTCGCGGACACCGCGGACTCCCCCGGCGCGACGCCGGCCTCGACCGACAGCGGCTCCCAGGGGCTCTCCTCCTCGTTCTCGGCGATGCAGATCTGCCAGCGTCCGGGCAGTCCCTGGGTGGCCTGCTCCAGGGCGTGCGGGTGCACGCCGTAGACGTTGCGCACGATCAGCCCGATGGTCCGGGCGACGGTGGCGTTCGGCCGGAAGCCGGGCCCGAACACCCCGCCGGTGGCGTTGAACCCGAGCTCCTCGCGGACCGGGCCGTTGACCACGATCAGCGGGGCCGGGCCGCTGGTCGACTGCCAGCCCCCGCCGCCGGTGGCGCGCTCGGCGGTCAGTGCCGCCCAGGCCGCGAGGACGACCGGGAAGTACTCCGGACGGCAGCCCGCCAGCACCGCGTTGATCGCGGCCAGCTCGACGGTGACCGCCCGGTCGAGCTGCGGCAGCCTGCCGATCTCGGTGTCCGGGGCGAGATCGGTGGTGGCCAGGAAGCGGTCGACCAGCGCGCGCGACGGGGGCACCACCGGCAGCCCGTCGGTCCAGCCCTGCTCGTAGCAGTGTTCGACGGCGGCGGCGGCGAGATCCGGGTCCGGGTCGGTCCCGGCGGTCACCGCTGCGCCCCGGTGAGCAGGGCGGCGACGTCGGCGGCGAGCAGCGCGGCCCGTTCCCGGACCTGGTCCGGTTCGAGGACCGCGACCGGGTGCGGGGTGGTCAGGTAGCGGTAGCCGGCGGCGCCGCGCAGCGCCGCCATCGTGTCGGCGGTGGCGGCGAAGGCGTCGCTGCAGATCACCGCCGCGGGCACCCCGGCGCGCTCGAACAGCACGCCGTCGGCGACCGCGGACGCGCTGCACGAGCCGCAGTCCCCTACCCCGGTGACGACGACGTCGCAGCCGTGGGCGTACTCGTCGATCAGCTCGTCGGGCGCCGGGACGGCGAACTGCCGTTTCGTCCGCGCCACGGTGACCCCGGCGGCGCCGTGCTCGGCGACGAGCAGCCGGGCCAGCTCGGTGAGCAGCAGGTCGGCGTTCTTCTTGGTGTTCTCCAGGACGCCGATCCGCAGGCCGGTCAGGTCCGGGCGGCGCGGCGCGAGCAGCGCGGCGCCCGGCCCCGGCTCGGTCGCGGCGGCACCCCGGCCGGTCGGGTCGAGGATGGGATTGGACTGGTCAGGCACGTGTCGTCTCCTTCCGGTCAGCCCGCGAGCCGGGTCAGCCGGGACTTCATCTCGGCGCGTTCCAGCGAGCCGGGCGGCACCAGGGTCACCGCGGCCTTCACCGACAGCCGGGTGCGGATCACGGTCTCGATCTCCCGGCCGAGCTGTTCGGTGTCGCCTGCGGCCTCACCCCACTCGGCCTCGATCCGCAGCGGCGGATCGACCCGCGGGCCGTGTTCGGGCAGCACGATCTGCACGGCGCCGGTGGTGCGCGGGTGCATCGCGACCACCAGGTCGCGCACCGCGGACGGGAACACGTTGACGCCGAGCACGATCAGCATGTCGTCGGTCCGCCCGATGCACCGGATCAGCGGGGCGTCGTCGGCCGCCCGCCCGGTGACGACCACCCGGTCCCGGGTGCGGAAGCGCACCAGCGCGCAGCACTCGCGGTCCACCGAGGTGTAGACGAGCTCGCCCTCGGCGCCGGGTTCGGCGGTCACCGGTTCCCCGGAGTCCGGATCGATCAGCTCGGCGATCACGTGCCGGCCGCCGGTGAAGCGCATCCCACCACTGCCGGGCTGCTCGGCGAACAGCACCGGGGCCATGTCGGCGTTGCCGAGGCCCTCGGTGACCGGGGCGCCCCACTCCTGCTCGACCTGCCTGCGGAACGCGGGCTCCCCGCCACCGGGCTCACCCCCGACGAAGATCTTCCGCAGACCGAACTCGCGCGGGTCGCGACCGGCGGACCGCAGGTACTCGGCCAGGTAGCGGGCGTACGACGGTGTCGAGTGCAGGGCGGTGACGCCGAGCGTCTCCAGCGCCAGCAGCGCCTTCTCCGAGGCGCCGGTGCCGATCGGGACCATCGTGCTGCCGATCCGCTCCAGGGCGTCGCGGATCGGGAGGCCGCCGACGAACAGGGTGAGCCCGGCGCCGTGCAGCACGACGTCGTCGCGGGTGGCACCCATCGTCCGGAACGCCCTGGCGACCAGGTCGGTCCAGGCGGCCGCGTCGCGCCGGGTCACCCCGACCCAGCTGGGCCGCCCGGTGGTGCCGGTGGAGGCGTGCACCCGCACGACCTCCGACATGGCGACGCCGGCGTGCCGGCCCAGCGGCGGTTGCGCGGCCTGCGAGTCGCGCAGCATCTGCTTGCCGGTGAACGGGAAGCGGGCCAGGTCGGCGAGCGAGCCGAACGCGGACGCGTCGATCCCGTGCTCGGCGAACAGTTCGGCGTAGAGCGGGGAGCGGGCGGGCAGGCCCTCCAGCTGGGCGCGCAACTGGTCGGTGACGGCCTCGGCGTCGGCGGGCGCGACGAAGCCGGGCACGGGTGCAGGGGACACGGTGGCTCCTCGGATCGCGGCGGGCGTCAGACGTCGTGCACGATCACGCCGCGGATGGTGCGTCCGTCGGTCATGTCGGCGTAGCCCTGGTTGACCTCGTCCAGCCGGTACCGGCGGGTGATCAGCTCGTCGAGCTTGAGATCACCGGCCCGGTAGAGACCGAGCAGGCGGGGGATGTCGTGCAGCGGGTTGCAGCCGCCGAACAGGGCGCCCCGGATCCGGCGCTGGTAGCTGATCATCATCCCGGCGTGCACGTCGACGGTGTTCTCGCCGAGCCGTCCGACCGCGGTGACGGTGACCGTGCCACCCTTCCCGACGACCGCGACGGCGTCGTTCACGACCTGCGGGGTTAGCACGCCGGGGGTGCAGATGGCGTGATCGGCGAGCTGGCCCCAGGTGGTCTCGACGACGAAGTCGTGCGCGCTCGCCGCGTCGGCGAAGGTGTGCGTCGCCCCGAACATCTCGGCGGACTCGCGCTTGAACGCGACCGGATCGACGACGACCACGTTCTTCGCCCCGGCGTAGCGGGCGCCCTGCACCGCGTTCGACCCGACCCCGCCCGCGCCGTAGATCACCACGGTCTCCCCGGCGCGCACGCCGGCGGCGTACACCGCGGAACCCCAGCCGGTCGGCACGCCGCAGCCGACCAGCGCGCCGATCTCGAACGGGATGTCGTCCGGCAGCGGGACGCACGCCCACTCCGACACCACCGCGTACTGCGAGAACGTGCCGAGCGTGCAGAACCCGCCGAAGTCGACGCGATCGTCGCCGGTGCCCTCGTGGAACCGGAACGACCCGTCCAGGAACATCCCGGTGCCCGCGTTGAGACCCTTCACGCACATGTTCTGCTGCCCGGTCGAGCAGGGCCGGCAGGCGCCGCAGGCGGGGATGTAGGAGCAGACGATCCGGTCGCCGGGGCGGACCCGGCGCACGTCCGGGCCGACCGACTCGACGATCCCGGCGCCCTCGTGCCCGCCGACGACCGGGAACCGGACCGGCGCGTCGCCGGCGGTGATGTGGTCGTCGGAGTGGCAGAGCCCGGCGGCGTGGAACCGGACCCGCACCTCGTGCGCGCGGGGCGGTTCGAGCCGCAGGTCGGTCAGCTCCCAGCCGGTGTGCGGGCCGCGGGCCACCGCCGCCCGGGTGGTGATCACGCCGGCGTCCGTGGTGGACGGTCCGGCCGTCGTCTCCGCTGTGCTCACTGCAGGGCCCCCTCCGGTCGCGCCGCGACGTGCGGCAGCACCTCCGCCCCGATCAGGGCGATGTGGTCGAGATCTCCGATGTCGTAGACGTGCAGGTAGACGGTGTCCGCGCCGGCCTGCGCGAGCCGGCCGATCCGGTCGGTGACGTGCTCGGGCGACCCGATGGCGGCGTTGTCGCGCATGAAGTCCGAGCCGATCACCGCGCCCCGGCGGTCCACCTCGCCCGGGGTGGCGCCGCAGGCGACCGGCAGCACCGCCGACCGGCGGGCGGTCGCCGGGTCCCGGCCGATCGCCGCGCAGGCCCGGTCGAACACCGCGTAGCGCTCGGCGAGGTCACCGCCGAGGGCGCCGTTGAACTCGTCGGCGAACCGGGCGGCGATCGCCGGGGTGCGCCGCGGCCCGGTCCCGCCGACGATCACCGGCGGGTACGGGTCCTGGACCGGGTGCGGCGGGGTGTGGTTGTCGTCGATCCGGTGGTGGGTGCCGTCGAAGGAGAAGCCGTCGCCGCGGCGCGCGGCGCGCCACAGCCCGGTGACCACGGCGAGCTGCTCCTCCAGCCGGTCGAACCGGTCGCGCATCGGCGGGAACGGGATCCCGAATGCGGCGTGCTCGCGCTCGTACCAGCCGGTGCCCAGGCCCAGCTCGATCCGGCCGCCGCTCATCTCGTCGACCGAGGCGACGATCGTCGCGAGCAGCGCGGCCTCGCGGAAGGTGGCCGCACCGACCAGCGCGCCGAGCCGGATCCGGCCGGTGTCGCGGGCCAGCCCGCCGAGCGTCGTCCAGCAGTCGGTGGGGCGGTAGGTGCGGTCGTGCGGGTCGACGCCCATCAGGTGGTCGGAGCGGAAGAACGCGTCGAACCCGGCGGCCTCGGACGCCCGGGCGAGGGCGAGGATCTCGTCGTACCGGGAGCCGTGGCGGGGTTCCATCAGCACCCGCATCCGGACCCCGGTGCTGCCCGTCCGCTCCGGCGAGCTGCGCTCAGCACCGGATGTTCGCTCCGACAAGCTGCGCTCAGCCACGGATCGACACCGTCTTCACCTGGGTGTGTTCCAGCACGGCGTCGGCGCCCATGGTGCGGCCGAAGCCGCTGCGCCGGTACCCGCCGAACGGCCCGCCGATCACCCCGGCGCCGAGTGCCGCGTTCACCGCGACCTGCCCGGCGGCCAGCCCGCGCGACATCCGCACGGCGCGGCCGACGTCGCGGGTCCAGACCGACGCGACCAGCCCGTAGTCGGTGCCGTTCGCGACGTCGAGGGCCTGCGCCTCGTCGTCCACGGTGAGCACCGACAGCACCGGGCCGAAGATCTCCTCGCGGGCGATCGTCATGCCGGGATCGACGTCGTCGAACAGCGTCGGCTCGACGAAGAACCCGCGGTCCAGGCCGTTCCCGGTCGGCGTCCCGCCGCCGGTGACCAGCCGGGCGCCCTCCGCGCGGCCGGTGCTCACGTAGCCGAGCACCCGGTCCCGCTGCCGGGCGTTGATCAGCGGTCCCATCCGGACCCGCTCGTGCCACGGCCCGACGGTGACCGCCGCCATCTCGGCGGCGAGCCGCTCCACCACCTCGGCGCGGATCGACCGGTCCACCACCACCCGGGACCCGGCGGCGCAGATCTGGCCGGTGTTCAGGGTGATGCCCGCGACGATCGCCGGGATCGCCCTGTCCAGGTCGGCGTCCGGGAACACCACCTGCGGGGACTTGCCGCCCAGCTCCAGGTGCAGCGGCACCAGCCGGCGGGCGCAGGTCGCCATCACCGCGGACCCGGTCTCCGGAGAGCCGGTGAAGCCGACCCGGTCGACGCCGGGGTGCGCGGGCAGCGCGGCACCGGCCTCGTGGCCGTAGCCGGTGACGACGTTGACCACACCCGGCGGGATCCCGGCCTCGCGGGCCAGCCGGGCCAATGCGAGCGGGGTCAGCGGGGCGTCCTCCGCCGGTTTGACGACGACAGTGTTGCCCGCGGCGATCGCGGCGCCGGTGTCGTTGGCGAACATCGGGCCCGGCGCGTTCCACGGGATGATCGACGCGACGACGCCGTAGGGCTCGCGCAGCGTCAGCCCGAGCACGTCCGGGGTGTGCGTGGGCAGCGAGAGGCCCTGCACCTTGTCGGCCTGCCCGGCCAGGAAGGTGAGCATCCGGGCCATCGGCGGCGGGCCCCAGTGCGGGCGTCCGACCTCGCGGGACTCCAGCCGGTCCAGCTCGTCGGCGTGCTCCTCGACCAGCTCTGCCCAGCGCAGCAGCAGCCGCCCGCGCTCGGTGGCGCTGGTGTCGCGCCAGGCCGGGAACGCGGCCCGGGCGGCGGTGACGGCGGCGTCGACGTCGGCGGCGGTGCCGCGCGGCACCCGCCCGACGGTCTCGCCGGTGGACGGATCGAGCACGTCGATGGTGCGGCCGTCGGCGGCGGGCACCCAGGCGTCGCCGATCAGGTGGGTGCCGTCCGTGGCGAGGTCGGTCCGGGTGATCGTCATGGTGCGTCCCCTCAGTGCTCGTGCACGATCACGCCGCGGATGTTGCGGCCCTCGAGCATGTCGGTGTAGCCCTGGTTAACCTCGTCGAGCCGGTACCGCCGGGTGATCAGCTCGTCGAGCTTGAGATCGCCGGAGCGGTACAGGTCGAGCAGCCGGGGCACGTCGTGCAGCGGGTTGCAGGCGCCGAAGATCGCGCCCTGCACCCGGCGCTGGTAGCCGATCAGCATCCCGGACGGGGTCCGGACCGAGCCGTTGCCGACCGCGGTGATGGTGACCTGGCCGGACTTCCCGGTGATCGCCAGCGCCCGGCCGATCACCTCGTCGTGCAGCACGCCGACGGTGATGATCGCGTGATCGGCGAGCTCGCCCCAGGTCGTCTCGACGACGAACCGGTGGGCCTCGTCGGCGTCGGCGAAGGTGTGCGTGGCACCGAAGACCTTCGCCATGTCCCGCTTGAACCCGACCGGATCGACGACCACGACGTTGCGCGCGCCGGCCAGCCGGGCGCCCTGCACCGCGTTGGCGCCGACCCCGCCGCAGCCGTAGACGACGACGGTCTGCCCGGCCCGCACCCCGGCGGCGTGCACCGCGGAGCCCCAGCCGGTCGGGACGCCGCAGCCGACCAGCGACGCGACGTCGAACGGGATGTCGTCCGGGATCGGGATGCAGGAGAACTCGGAGACCACCGCGTGCTGGGAGAAGGTGCCGAGCACGCAGAGCCCGCCGAGGTCCTCGCCGTCGAGGTGGAACCGGAACGAGCCGTCCGGGAACTCGCCGGTGGCGGCGTTCTTGCCGGCGTCGCACAGGTTCTGCCGGGCGGTGGAGCAGTACCGGCAGGTGCCGCAGGCCGGGATGAAGGAGCAGACGACGTGATCGCCGACCCGGACCCGGGTGACGCCGGGGCCGACCGCGTCGACCACCCCGGCTCCCTCGTGCCCGCCGACGACGGGCATCCGCATCCGGGCGTCGCCCTTCTGGATGTGGTCGTCGGAGTGGCAGAGGCCGGCCGCGTGGAACCGGATGCGGACCTCGTTGTCGCGCGGGTCGTCCAGCTCGACGTCGGTGATCTCCCACGGCGTCCCCGGTTCGCGGCAGATCGCGGCTCGGGTCGTGATGCCCATGTCGGCTCCTGTGTGTGGCAACGGATGCGGCCGCCTTCGGAAGGCCAGGCCCGGATGCGGGATGTGGGCCGGATCACCGGCTCGTGCGCTCACGATGCCGCCCGCCCGGCGGGTGCCGGGAGGCCGCTTTCACGTCGCGGAAGGGTCGCGGAAGGACGGTCCGCAAGCAGCGCGGCGACAGCGGCGTCGAAGTCCTGGCGCATATCTGAGATTTATGGCGAAGATAGGTCGGATGCGGCTGATAGAGTCCAACCGTGTCGATTCTTGATGGCCCCGCCACACCGAACGAGGTGTCCGCCACCCGTGACGGCCGGGTGACGATCCCGGCGCAGCTGCGTCGGGCGGCAGGAATCGAGCCGGGGTCGCGGCTGGTGCTCTACCTCGACCACGGTCGAGTCGTGATCGAGGAACGCACGCACCTGCTGACCCGCGTCCAGCAGGAGGCGATCGACGCCGCCACCGCTGCCGGAGTCACCGGCAGCGCCGTCGACGAGCTACTGGCCGACCGGCGTGCCGAGGCCGCCCGCGACGCCACCGACCCGCCCACGTCGGCCGTGGACGGCGGTACACCGTGAGCGTGGTCCTCGATGCCAGCGCGATCCTGGCCCTGATCTACCGCGAACCCGGCCATGAACGGGTCGCTGCGGCACTTCCCGGCGCGAGGGCCTCCTCCGTGAACTGGGCCGAGGTCGTCACCATCCTGACTCGGCGCGGCCACCCCGACCCCGCCACCGCAGCCGAGGCCATTCGCGCACTCGGGATCGACCTCATGCCGTTCACCCCGCACCAGGCGGTACGGGCCGGAATGCTCTGGACCTCCACCCACTCGGCCGGGTTGTCCCTCGGTGACCGCGCCTGTCTCGCCGCTGCCGAATCCGGCGATGTCGAGACCGTCCTGACCGGCGATCGCGCCTGGGCCGACCTCGACACGGCCACTCCCATCGAACTCATCCGCTGACAGCGCGTCTCCGACGCTCGTGGCGAGCCGGCGATCGTCGCCAGGACGACCCGCCGCGGCAGGTCGGAGCGAGCTCGTCCTGGCTGTACCCGGTCTGGAAGCAACGCTCCCGTCGGAGACTCCCGCTACGGTCGCCGGTGTGACCGCGACCGAGCCTGTGATCACCGCCGGCCTCGTCCGCGAGCTGCTCCGGGACCAGCATCCGGATCTGGCCGAGCTGCCCCTGCGCGAGGTGGAGGGCGGCTGGGGCAACCAGATGTGGCGGCTCGGTGAGGACCTCGCCGTGCGGATCCAGCGGATGGACACCCATCCCGGCCCGCAGCTCAAGGAGCGGCGGTGGCTACCCCACCTCGCCCCGCACCTGCCGTTGCCGATCCCCGTCCCGGTCCGCACCGGTGCACCGGGCGAACGCTTCGCCAAGCTCTGGACGGTGATGACCTGGGTGCCGGGTCGTCCGCTGGACCGCGGGGCGATCACCCGGCCCGAGCACGCCGCCGACACCCTCGCCGGGTTCCTCCGGGCGCTGCACGTCCCGGCGCCGAGCGACGCACCTCCCGATGAGATCGGCATCGGTGCCCACCCCCACGAGAGCACCGGAGGCTTCGACCGTTTCCTGGACTCGATCGATGCGCCAGCGCTCGGCACCGACGTCACCCGGGTCCGTGCCGTCTGGGCGGACGCCGCCGCCGCGCCCGCCTGGGACGGCCCGCGGATGTGGGTGCACGGCGACCTGCACCCGGCGAACGTCGTCGTCGCCGACGGAACGCTCGCGGGGGTCGTCGACTTCGGTGCGCTGTTCGCCGGCGACCCCGCGGTGGACCTCGCCGCCGCCTGGACCCTGCTCCCGGCAGGCGCCGCCGAGCGCTGCCTGACCGCCTACGGTGAGATCGACCCGGCGACGATCCGGCGCGCCCGCGGGCTGGCCGTGCTCAAGAGCCTGTTCCTGATCCTGATGGGCCAGAACGGCGACCGGGGCCTGCCCGGCGGGAAGCCGGGATGGGGCCCGGCCGGCCGGGCCGCGCTGGACCGGGTCCTGGGCCAGGCATAGCCCGGCGAGACGGCGGAACGCCGCACGGTGAGCAGCCGTCCGGGTCGCTGCCGGCGTTCGGCTCAGGGACGGAGACGCGACCCGCCACCGGCGTCCGCCCGACGGCCGGGGCTCACGCCGGCGAAGCCCCATCCGACGCGGCCGTCCCGGTGGCCGGGTGCACGGCGGTACCGGCCACCCGGTCGTGCAATCCACGCCCCTCGCCCCGCAGCACGGCCAGGATCATCATGGCGAGCAGCGGGTAGGTCACCGCGGTCGCGGCGATCGTGAGCCGGTCCCGGGTCTCGAAGCCGCCGAACGCCGCCCCGATGGCGACCGTGTGCCCGAGCTGCCACGGCACACCGATCTTGACCGTGTTGCGCAGGAGGGCGCGCCGGCGGTCGATCGGCAGGCCGCGACGGTCGCTCACGACCAGCCCGTGTCGCCGCTTCCCCCAGGTCGCCCGCGCCGGTCCGGCCTCCTGCTCCGCGGCGAGCCAGGTGGCCACGACCGGTGGGACGGCGCTGGCGGCGAGCACGAACGCGCGGTTCCCGCCCCAGCCGGCCGCGTTCGCCGCCATCCCGAAGGGCACGGTCGCCACGGCGACTCCGGCATAGACGACGCAGTCGCACAGGTAGGCGCGCCCACGACGGCCGGCCAACCGCTCCACGACGGGCACCGTACCCGGCCTCCTCCCGGTCACGTGCCCACCGCACACCCCTTCACCGCGCCGCACACCCCCCGCTGCGGGTGTGCGGCGCGGTGAAGGGGTGTGCGGCCAGGGGCGGCGGTGGAGGACGGTGTGGGCGGCGCGGATGTCCCCCGCCGCGATGATCCCGGGGTGCGAGGTCATCAGGTCGTCGTCCACGACGATGTGCCCGGTCCCGTTACGCCGCACCAGGTCGGCGAAGCGGTCGGTGTCCGGTCTGCACGAGCACCCCGGCCGCGGGTTCCTCGGTCCCGGCGCCGGTGGCGAGATCGCGGACGACGACCGAGCCGACCCGGTCGGCACCGCCGATCGCGGTGACCGTCGCCCCGGCGCGGAACGAGACGTTGCCGAGCGCCGGTGCGGGCGACGAGCTCGTCCCGGGCGGTCGGGACGAGGCCGTCGGGCACGACGAGCACCCGGGCCGCGTACCCGGCGAGCACCGCGGCCTCGTCCATCGCGGAGTCCCCGCCCCCGACGACGACCACGTCGAGGTCCCGGAAGAACGGCCCGTCGCAGCCGCGCACCGGATCGTCCCCGTGTGTGTACTCGCGCAGCTGCCCGACAGCTGCACCATCGTGGTCCGGACCGCGGGCAGGTGCTCGCCGAACCAGGTCTCGATCTGCCGCAGCAGCTCCACCGAGTCGTCGAACCGGCTGTCCACCAGGAACACCGGCCGCCCGTCCAGCGACGGCGGCCGGTCGGCGGCCCGCCGGCCGCGCACCCGCGGGCGGGGTGCCGGTGGGGTCGTGGACGACCACGCTCCCCGGCGGATCGGCGCTCACCGGACCGGCGCTCACGAGGCGCGCCGCAGGCCGGCCGGTCCCTGCCCGGCCAGCCAGCGCTCCGCGTCGATCGCCGCCGCGCAGCCCGATCCGGCGGCGGTCACCGCCTGCCGGTAGTTCCGGTCCACCAGGTCACCGCAGGCGAAGACGCCGTCGACCGCGGTCCGGGTGGTCCCGTCCAGGGTGCGGACGTAGCCGTCGGGGTCCAGGTCGAGCCGGTCGGCGACCAGCCCGCTGCGCGGGTCGTGGCCGATCGCGACGAACATCCCGGCGACGTCCAGCACGGACTCCGCGCCGTCCCGGACGTCGCGCAGCCGCAGCCCGGCGACGGCGCCGTCGCCGGACACCGCGACCACCTCGCGGTGGGTTGCCCAGTGGATCGCCGGGTTCGCCCGGGCCCGTTCCAGCATGATCCGCGACGCCCGGAAGGTGTCCCGGCGGTGCACGACGGTGACGCTGCGGGCGAACCGGGTGAGGAACTCTGCCTCCTCCATCGCGGAGTCCCCGCCACCGACGACGGCGACGTCGCGGTCGCGGAAGAAGAACCCGTCGCAGGTCGCGCAGGACGACACGCCGCGCCCGAGCAGCTCCTGCTCCCCCGGCACGCCGAGATAGCGCGGCGCGGCGCCCATCGCGAGCACCACGGCACGCGTCCGGTGCACCGCGCCGTCCGCCACGATCTCGGTGACCGGGCCGTCCCAGCGGATCTCCTCGACGTCGCGGGCGCGCAGGTCGGCGCCGAAGCGCTGCGCCTGCGCCCGCATCCGTTCCATCAGGCCGGGACCGTCGACGCCGTCCGGGAAGCCCGGGTAGTTCTCCACGTCGGTGGTGGTCATCAGGGCGCCGCCGTAGCTGGAACCCTCGAACACCAGCGGGGCCAGCCGGGCCCGGGCGGCGTAGACCGCCGCGGTGTACCCGGCCGGGCCGGACCCGACGACGACGAGATCGTGCACCGGGGCGCTCACGGCGACTCCGGCTGGTCGCTGAGCCACACCTCGGCCAGCCGTCGGCCGTGGTGGATCGGTACCGGGTGCAGGTCCTGGGCCCGCGCGGAGAAGATCGTGTAGTCGAACTTCTGGATGGGGAACAGGCCCTGCACGATCTCGGTCTCCATCCGGGTCTGCATGGCCCGGTGCAGCTCGCGCTGCTCGTCCGGGTCGGTGGTGGACCGGGTCCGGGCGTAGTCGTCGACGAGCTGCTGGTCGTCGACGAGCGCGTAGTTCTCGATGTAGCCGGGCATGAAGTCGCGCCAGGTCTGGTCGGGCAGGTGCACGGTGCGCAGCGCCTTCGTCATCGCGAACTCGTGGTTGCGCCGGCGTTCGATCCCGGTCCCGGGATCGACGGTCTCGATGGTGACGTCGATCCCGACCTCGGCCAGGTCGGCCTGGATCCACTGGGCCTCGCGGACGTCCTCGTCGTCGACCCGCTGCACGGTCAGGGTGGTCGTGAAGCCCTCCGGGAGCCCGGCCTCG
Source organism: Pseudonocardia kongjuensis (assembly GCF_039526905.1). NCBI lineage: Bacteria > Bacillati > Actinomycetota > Actinomycetes > Pseudonocardiales > Pseudonocardiaceae > Pseudonocardia > Pseudonocardia kongjuensis. The sequence goes on from NZ_BAAAJK010000006.1 coordinate 340,432, forward strand.
GCGAGCAGCCGGCGGGCCTGCTCGGGATCGAACGGGCGGATCTCGCGCACCTCGTCCTCGGTCAGCGCGGCGTCGGAGACGTCCGGGCGCAGGATCGAGGTCAGGTTGAACGAGCCGCGGATGGTCTCCCCCATGCCCTCCCAGTCGATCGCGAGCGACACAGCGCGGCGCACCCGCACGTCGTCGAACGGTTCCTCGCGCGGGTTGAGGTAGAAGCTGACCGGAGCGCCCGGGGTCTCGTCGACCGTGAAGTCGCCGTCGCGGAACTCGTCGGCCACGTTGACGTCGCTGGTGGTGCCGACGTCGAGGCGGCCGCTGCGCAGGGCGGCGGTGGTCGCCGCGGTGTCGCTGATGACCGGTCGGCGGATCTCGTCGAGGTAGGGGCGGTCGGGCACGTGGTAGTCGGGATTGCGCCGGAGAACCCACTCGACGTCGGGGGTGTGTTCCGCGAGCAGGAACGGCCCGGTGCCGATCGCGACGGTGTCCAGGTCGTACTGACCCTCGATCCCTTCCCGGGGGACCATCAGGAAGGTGTGGTAGGCCAGGTACTCCAGCAGCGGGGCGAACGGCGTGCTGAGGTTCAGGACGACGGTGTGCTCGTCCGGCGCCTGGACGCTCTGCACCGCCTCGAGCATGTAGGCCTGCAGGCCACGTTCCTTCATCGCGGTGATCGTCGCGACCACGTCGTCGGCGACGAACGGGCGCCCGTTCACCGGCTCGACGTCGTGCCAGGTGACGTCCCGGCGCAGCGCGAAGGTGTAGGTGAGGCCGTCGTCGGAGACCTCCCAGGACTCGGCGAGGTCGCCCTCCAGCTCCATCTCGGTGACGTCCGGCCCGGTCCGCCAGTCGAGCAGCTTCCCGTAGACCGAGCCGGAGATCAGCCCGGTGGCGCTCGGATCGGAGCTCTCCAGCGGGTGCAGGTCGGTGGACACCTCGGCCGGCAGCTGCCAGATCAGCGTGCCGCCGGGGCGCGGGTCGCCGACCGGCCCGTCGTTGCCACCACCGCCGCCGCCGGCGCCACAGGAGGACAGCGCCAGCGCGCCGGCCAGTACCAGCGCCGCGGCGCGACCCGGTCTCACACCGACTCCCGGTCGAGCTCGCCGGTCACGTCCAGGGCGACCAGCGGCACCGGACCGGCGAGGTCACCGGCCGCCGCCGGGACGTAGGCGAAGTTCTTCGCCCGGGCCCCGCCGTCGACGACGAAGTCCTGCCCGGTGATCAGCCGGGCCTGGTCGGAGCACATCCAGGCCACGCAGTGCCCGATGTCGGTCGGCGTCCCGGTGGTGCCCATCGGGACCATCGGCACCCGGTCCCCGCTCCAGCGGGCGGGCCGCCGCCACGGCTCCTGACCGGTGCCGCCGCCGATCCCGTTCCGCGGGCGGTCCATGATGGACCTGCCGTCCGGGCCGGTCAGCGCCGGGTTGTCCGGGGTCGGCGCGGTCGGGGTGAAGGAGTTGACCCGGATCCCGTAGGGGGCGAGGTCCATCGCCGCGGCCCGCACGAAGTTGTTCACGCCGCCCTTGTGGAACGCGTAGGCGATCACCCCGGCCGAGCCGGACCAGCCGTTCGACGAGGAGACCAGCACGATCGAGCCGCGGGTGCCGCGCTCGGCCATGTGCCGCCCCACCGCCCGGGTGTTCAGGAAGCTGCCCAGCCCGGCGACCCGCACGGCGCGGTCGAAGAATTCGGCGCTCTCGTCGAGCACCCCCTTGCCGCCCAGCAGGGCGGCGTTGTTGACCAGGATGTCGATCCCGCCCAGCTCGCCGACGACCCGCTCGACGTAGCCGTGCACCTGGTCCTCGTCGGTGACGTCGCCGGGGACCGCGATCGCCCGGCCGCCGTTGCGCTCGATCCGCTCGACGGCGGCGACGGCGGCCGCCGGGTCGATGTCGTTGCAGGCCACGGTGGCGCCGTAGCGGGCGAGCGCGAGGGCGATCCCGCCGCCGATGTTCGGGCCGGCGCCGGTGACCAGGGCCACCTTGCCGGCGAGTGAGATGTCCACTGTGCACGCTCCTAGTCGGGTCGTCGGTCGGTCGGTCCGGTGGCGTCGAGCTGCTCGGCGGCCCGGGCCAGGCCGGGGGCGAGGCGGGCCGGCGGGCGGGGGCGCCACCAGCGCCGGGACTCGGCGAAGGTGGCGTGCTGCAGGCGCGGGTCCAGGTGGTCGCGCAGCGCGTCGCCGAGCAGGTTGAGGCTGAACACGGCCAGCGAGAGCAGGATCGCGGGCACCACGATCAGCCACGGCGCGCGCTCGGTGTACCGGACGCCCTCGGAGAGCATCAGCCCCCAGGACGGGGTCGGCGGCGGCGCGCCGATGCCGAGGAAGCTCAGCGCCGACTCGGCGATGATCACCCCGGCGAAGATCAGGCTGGCCAGTGTGAACACCGGGGCGACGATGTTCGGCAGGACGTGCCGGGACAGGATCCGGCCGGTCCGGGCGCCGGTGGCGCGGGCCGCCTCGACGTAGCGTTCCTCGCGCACCCGCAGCGTCTCGCCGCGGGCGATCCGGTTGAACGACGGCGTGATCACCACGGTCAGCGCGATGATCGTGTTGCGCACCGACGGCCCGAGGATCACCGCGATGAACAGCAGCAGGATGATGCCGGGGATGGCCTGCACGGCGTCCATCACCCGTTGCAGGACGATGTCGACGCCGCGGCCCGCGTAGCCGGAGACCACCCCGATCGTCGTCCCGAGCAGCAGGCTGACCGCGGTGGTCACCACGCCGATCAGCAGCGACGTGCGCGCGCCGTGCAGCGAGCGGCTCAGCACGTCCCGGCCGAGATCGTCGGTGCCGAGCAGGAACCGGGCGGACGGGCCGTCGAGGATGTCGCGGCGGAACTGCTCCAGCGGGTCGTGCGGGGCGATCAGCGGCGCCAGCAGCCCGGCCAGCACGAACAGGGTGAGCACGGTCAGCGCGATCCCGCCGAGCGGCTGGGCCCGGACGAACCGGCCGATCGCGCCGGGGACGGCGCGCAGCCGTCCGGGGGTGGCCGGGGCGGTCACGAGAGTGCCCGTCCGGTCCGGATCCGCGGATCGACCAGCGCGTAGAGCAGGTCGATCACGATGATCGTCACCACGAACAACGCCGCGTAGAAGATCGTGCAGGCGACGACGACCGGGTAGTCGCGTTCCAGCACCGCGGAGTAGATGAGCTGCCCGGTCCCGGGGATCCCGAACATCTGCTCCAGGATCACGGTGCCGCCGAGCACCGTCGCGAGCTCCAGCCCGAGCAGCGTGAGCACCGCGATCGTCGAGTTCCGGGCGGCGTGCTTGCCGACGACGGTGCGCTCCCGGGCACCCTTCGCGCGGACGGTGCGCACGTAGTCCGATCCGAGCGACTCCAGCAGCGACGAGCGCGCCATCCGCGCGGTCCCGGCCATCCCGGCGGTGCCCAGCGCGATCACCGGGATGGCCATCTGCTGGATCCAGTTCAGCGGGTCCTCGGTGAGCGGCCGGTACGCCAGCGGCGGCGACCAGTTCAGCCAGAGCGCGCAGGCGGTCAGCGCCAGCAGTGCGACGACGAAGTTGGGCACCGACAGGAACGCGACCGCGAACGTCCGCACCGCGCCGTCCAGCGCGGAGCCGCGGTTGACGGCGGCCAGCACACCGAGCGCGATCCCGGCGACGGTCGCGAACAGCATCGCGAGCAGGCCGAGCGTGACGGTGACCGGCACCCGTTGCAGGAACAGCTCGGTGACCGGGGCCCCGCCGCCGTAGAACGACGTGCCGAGGTCGCCGCGCACGGCGCCGGCCAGCCAGCTGCCCAGCTGCGTCCAGACCGGCACGTCCAGGCCGAACTCGGCGCGCAGCGCGGCGATCTGCTCCGGGCTCGCGCCGGAGTCGGCCAGCTGCATCGTCACGGCGTCGCCGGGGACCAGCCGCATGAGCACGAACACCAGCGTGGTCACCAGCGCCAGCACCACACCGCCGTAGGCGAGCCGGCGCAGCACGTAGCGGATCACGGGCGCACCGCCTCCGCGGTGCGCGGCCGGGCCAGCAGGCAGGCGACGTCGCGACCGGCGGCCACGGTGCGCAGCGCGGGCCGGTCGTCGCGGCAGGCCGGTTCGGCGCGCGGGCAGCGGGTGTGGAACCGGCAGCCCGGCGGCGGGTCGATCGGACTGGGCACCTCGCCGACCGGCGCGACCTCGTCGGCCGGTCCGGCGGTCGCGAGATCGGGCACGGCGGAGACGAGCATCCGGGTGTAGGGGTGCTGCGGGTCGCGCAGCACCGCGTCGCCGTCGCCGCGCTCGACGATCTCGCCGAGGTACATCACGCAGACCTCGTCGGACATGTACCGGACGACGTTCAGGTCGTGCGCGATGAACAGGTAGGACAGTCCGCGCTCGGCCTGCAGGCCGCGGAGCAGGTTGAGCACCTGGGCCTGCACCGACACGTCCAGCGCGGAGACCGCCTCGTCGCACACGATCAGGTCCGGATCGGTGGCCAGCGCGCGGGCGATCCCGATCCGCTGGGCCTGGCCGCCGGAGAACTGGTGGGCGTAGCGGTGCAGGTCGCGGGCGCCCAGCCCGACCCGTTCGAGCAGTTCGACGACCCGGTCGGCGAGCGCCGCGCCGCGGGCGATCCGGTGCACGACGAGCGGCTCGCCGACCGCCTGCAGGACGGTCATCCGTGGGTTCAGCGAGCCGTGCGGGTCCTGGAAGACGATCTGCATCCGGCGCCGCAGCCGGCGCAGCGCCGCTCCGGAGGCGGCGCCGAGATCGGCGCCGTCGAAGGTCAGCTCCCCCGAGGTCGGTTCGAGCAGCCGCAGCGCGAGCCGGGCCACCGTGGACTTGCCGGAACCGGACTCGCCGACCAGCCCGACGGTCCGGCCGCGCGGGATGCTCAGCGAGACGCCGTCGACGGCCCGCACGACGCCGCGCCGGCTGCGGAAGTGCTTCACCAGGTCGCGGGCCTCGAACAGCGGCGGATCGGTCACCGGGCACCGGCCGGGCTGCCCGCCGGAGCGCACCCGGTCCGGCCGGTCGTGGTCTGACACATGCGGTCTCCCCCTCGGACGCCGTCGGCCGTGTGCTGCGGGCACGCTAGGAATCGCGTCCGGCCGGCCGCCAGACCGCCTTCCACCAGGGAGAAGAGCGCGCACAGGTTACGGATCGTGTCGCGGGCCACACCACGACGGATGACGTAGCGGGGCCGACCGCCTCCCGCTCCGACTACTTTCAGTGATTGGTCACTGCGACATTCCGGATTACTTTCCCGGCGCAACCGACGAGGCGCAGCGCGACCCAGACCTGCTACCGAGCGTTACATGATCACTCCGGTGCACGGACCGCGTTACTGCCGCAAGAGCAATGGACCCGGATATTCACTGGTCAGACCCATCACTCGAATGTCGGTATCCGTGTCACGCTTTGTGTATGGTTTCGGTCACGACCCTGTCGCAAGGTCGCCGAACGGGTCTAACTTGCGAGAGCAATAGTTTTGCTCTCAATTACATGGAGCCACGCTCCGTGTGCAATCCGGTGGAGACCCTGATGCCGCTCGCCCCGGTGGCCGTCCCGGCCACGTCCGACCAGTCCGGCCCGGCCACGCTCCCGGCCCCGCGCACCGCACCGGCCGGTGCGCCGGCGCCGTCCCGCCGCACCCGCACCGTGCCGACCCACACCGTGCCGAGCCGCACCGTGCCCACCTGCACCGTGCCGACAGGCACCCCCGGTACGACGGCCCCGGCGACCGTCGGGATCGTCGGGCTCGGCTACGTGGGCCTCCCCACCGCACTCGCGCTCGCCGAGAGCGGCCACCACGTCGTCGGGTACGACATCGCCGCGGACCGGCTGGCCGCCATCCGGTCCGGCGCCGTCGACCTGCTGCCGTCCGACCGGGCCCGGCTCGACCGCCGGATCGGCACCGACCTGCTGGAGCTCACCACCGACCCGGCCGCGCTGGCCGCCGCCGGCACGCTGCTGGTCTGCGTGCCGACCCCGGTCGACCACCATCTCGTCCCCGACCTGGGCCCGCTGCGCGCCGCCTGCGCCACCGTCGTCGCGCACGCGGTGCCCGGCCAGACGATCGTGCTGACCTCCACCACCTACGTCGGCTCCACCCGCGACCTGCTGGTCGGGCCGCTGGCCGACCGGGGCCTGGTCGTCGGGCGGGACGTGTTCGTCGCGTTCAGCCCCGAGCGCATCGACCCGGGCGTCGCCGACCACCTGCCCGAGCGCACCCCGCGGGTGGTCGGCGGCATCACCCCCGAGTGCGGGCGCCGGGCCGCCGCCGCACTGCTCCCGGCGTCGGCGGCGGTGCACACCGTCTCCTCCCCCGAGGCCGCCGAGATGACCAAGCTGCTGGAGAACACCTTCCGCGCGGTCAACATCGCGCTCGCCAACGAGTTCGCCGGGATCGCCCGGCAGTTCGACGTCGACGTCCGCGAGGTCGTCGACGCCGCCGCCACCAAGCCGTACGGGTTCATGGCCTTCCGCCCCGGGCCCGGCGTCGGCGGGCACTGCATCCCCTGCGACCCGCACTACCTGCTGTGGCAGCTGCGCTCCGGCCCGGTCGCCGCGCCGGTCACCGAGGCCGCGATGGCCTCCATCGCGACCCGGCCGCACGCCGTCGTCGCGCGCGCCCGCGAGGTGCTGGCCGAGGCCGGCCGGCCGGTCACCGGGGCCCGGGTGCTCGTCGTCGGCGTCGCCTACAAGCCCGGCGTCGCCGACGTGCGCGAGTCCCCCGCGCTCACCGTCATCGACGAGCTGCGCCGGCTCGGCGCCGACGTCGCCTTCACCGATCCGCTGGTCGACCGGTTGCCGACCGCGAACGGCCCGCTGGACTCCCGCCCCGATCCCGCCGACGACGACTGGGACCTGGTCATCACGCACACCCTGCACCGCGACGCCGACCACTCCTGGCTGGTCACCGGCACCGCCGACCGGCCGGCGCCGACCGTCCTGGACGCCGCCTACGGGCTCGCCGACGCACCGAACCGGTACCCGCTGTGAGCACCGCGACCACCGTCACCCGGGTCTCGCCCGCCGTCCCGGCCCGGCACCGGCGGCGCGCCGTCGTGCGCTCCTACCTGCGCCGCCCGCTGCAGGGGATCGACCGGCGCCCGGTCGTCGTGCTGCTCGCGCTCGCCCCGGTCACCATGCTGCTGACCTGGAAGCTCACCTCGCTGGCCGGGGACACCTGGCTCACCGTCTACGGCGTCGGCGTCACCGCGGCGCTGTTCGTGACCTTCGCGCTGGCCTTCGGCTACTACACCGATCCGGCGACCGACGAGGCCGCGACCGCGCTGCGCACCGCCGACCTGCCGCCGGTCTCGTTCCTGGTCGCGGTCAAGGACGAGGTGGACGGGATCGAGGACTGCGTCCGCAGCATGGCCGGCTCGGCCTACCCGGACCTGCAGGTCGTCGTCGTCGACGACGGCAGCACCGACGGCACCGCCGACGTGCTCGCCGTGCTCGCCGCCGAGCTCGGGATCACCGTGCTGACCATGCCGCGCAACGTCGGCAAGAAGCGCGCGCTGGTCGAGGGCTTCCGGCACGCGACCGGCGAGATCGTCGTGTTCACCGACTCCGACTGCGTGATCGAGCCGGACGCCGTCGAGCTCGCCGTCCGCGCGATCGTCGCGCATCCCGACATCGGCGGGATCAGCGGGCACGCCCGCGCGCTCAACGCCGACACCAACCTGCTCACCCGCGTCCAGGACACCTGGTACGACGGGCAGTTCGGGATCGCCAAGGCCGCCGAGAGCGTGTTCGGCGGGGTCAGCTGCGTGTCCGGGCCGCTGGCCGCGTTCCGCCGCGACGCCGTCGCCCCCTACCTGCCCGCCTGGGCGGGCGACCGTTTCGCCGGCGCCGAGTTCCGGTTCGCCACCGACCGCCAGCTCACCGGCTACGTGCTCGGCCAGTACTGGACCGGCGACCGGCTGGTCCGCAGGCACGCCGGCGACCCGCTCACCGAACGTCCCGCGCCGCCGCGCGCCTGGCGGATCGAGTACGTCCGCAGCGCCCGGGTCCGGACGACCGTCCCGCACACCGTGCGCTCGTTCGTCCGCCAGCAGGTGCGCTGGAAGAAGAGCTTCATCCGGAACCTGTTCTTCACCGGCGGCTTCTACTGGCGGCGCGGGCCGCTGCCGGCCGCGCTGTTCTACGGCCACGTGCTCTGGGTGCTGCTGGCCCCGGTGATGGCCTTCCGGCACCTGGTGTGGCTGCCGCTGCAGGGCGCCTGGCTGGTGTCCGCGCTCTACCTGCTCGGGATCCTGTTCAAGGGCGGCGTCTGGGCGGCCGGGTACCGGCGGCAGAACCCGGGCGACCCGCGCTGGCGGTACCGCCCGCTGATGAGCCTGATCTCCTCGGTCGCGCTGTCCTGGCTGCTGCCCTACAGCGCCGCCACGCTGCGCCGCGGCGTCTGGTCCCGCGGATGAGCGCCCGCACACCGGGCACCCGCGACCGGGTGCTCGACATCGCCTTCGCCGTGTTCCTGGTCCTGGTCTTCGTGGTGCTGCTGACCCGCGGCCAGGTCCTGTACTGGACGGGGATCCTCTGATGGGCACCACCGTCGCGCCGCACTCGCTGCTGGGCCGGGCCGGGCTGCGCACGGCGCTGGTCGTGCTCGCCGTGCTGGCCGTCGCGCTCCCGGTCGCCGGGACCCGCTGGATCGGCGACGCCGTCTCCGCGCCGCCCGCCGTCCGCGACCAGCAGGTCGTGCCGGCCGCGCTCGATCCGGCCGCCGCGCACACCGCCTTCGCCGACGACCCGGCGGTCACCGCCCGCACCGCCGGTTCGGTGCTGGTGCTGAGCTACCACGAGATCGCCCCCGACCCGCAGGGCGAGTTCACCATCGCCCCCGAGGTCTTCGCCGAGCACCTGGCGATGCTGCGCGCCGCCGGGTTCACCTCGGTCTCCGCGGACACCCTGCTCGCCGCGCGCACCGACCCGTCGGTGCTGCCCGACCGGCCCGTCATGATCACCTTCGACGACGGCACCGGCGGCGTGTGGCGCTACGCCGATCCGCTGCTGGAGCAGTACGGCTTCCGCGGCGTCGCGTTCGTCATCACCGGCCGGGTCGGCGAGCACTACCCGTACTACCTGACCTGGGACGAGCTGACCGCGATGCGCGAGACCGGGCGCTGGGACGTCGAGAGCCACACCGCCGCCGGACACGACCGGCACGACGTCGGCGGCGGGAACGAGTGGCCGTTCCTGATCAACCGGCTGGTCACCGCGGACGGCACGCTGGAGACCCCGGAGCAGGCCCGCGCCCGGCTCACCGCCGACGCCGACACCGCGATCGCCACGCTCGAACAGCACGGCCACGGCCGGCCCGCGCTGTTCGCCTACCCGTTCAGCGCCTCGCTGACCCCGAGCAACGATCCCGCGCTCGCCCTGGCCGGCCGGGACATCCTGGCCGACCGCTACCAGCTGCTGTTCACCAACGACAGTGCGCGCCGCTGGGCGACCCGGGCGGACCTGGCCGCCGGGTCCGTGCCGCGGATCGGGGTGGACGCGCACACCACCACCGACGACCTGTTCGACGCGATCGTCGGCGGGCTGCCCGCGCCCGCACCGCAGGACGCCGATCCGCTCGACCCGGCCGCCTGGACCGTCGACGGCGATCCCGGGCTGTCCGTCGGGCCGGACGGGATCGTGCTGCGCGCGACCACCGCGGCGGGCACCACCGCCCGGCTGTACCGGGACCGGGCCGCCGACTGGCGGGACTACACCGTCTCCGGGACCTGGACGGTGCAGCGCGGCGGCTACGCGGCGCTGCTGCTGCGGGAGGGGTCCCCCGGCGCGCTGCGGATCTCCGTCGGGCACAGCAGCATGAAGATCAGCACCGCGGACGGGGTGGAGCTCGCCACCGCCCGGTTCCCGGACTCCGCGACGCACACCGTGACCGCGACGCTCACCGGGACCCGGCTGCTGGTCGAGGTGGACGGGCGGCCGCTGCCGGTCGTGACGGTGCCCGATCCCGGACCGGGCGGCGGCGGGATCGGGCTGCGCGTGGGGGCCGCGCCGTCGGAGACGACCGTGCACGGGCTGCGGGTCTCGGCGTCGTGAGCGGAGGTGCCGGCCGGGGCCGGCACCTCCGCCCGGTCAGCCGCGGCCGGCCGGCGGCGGGACCGGCGCGGCCCGCCCGGTCACCGGTCCGGCGCCGAGGCGATGGGCTGCCGGTCCCGGGTGTCGAAGGTGATCTCGGGGTAGCCCGCGCCCGACTCCGCGTCGCACAGGTCGCGGAAGCTCCCGACCCCGCCCAGCCACATCACGGCCGCGGCCGGCTTGCCCGGGATGTTGGTCCCGAGGTACCAGGAGGTCTTGCCACCCCGGCGCAGCACGGTCGCGTCGATGACCTCCTCGGTGAGCCGGCTGAACCGGTCGACCGCCGCGGAGCTGGGCTCGGCGGTGACCGCGCCGCGCTCGTGCATCGCCGTCAGCAGCTCGCTCAGCCACCGCACGCACACCTCGCTGACCACCGGGATGTTCGCGAACGGCGACTGCGGCCCGGCGACCATGAACAGGTTCGGGAACCCGTCCACCAGCATCCCCAGGTACGTCCTCGGGCCCTCGGTCCACCGGTCCCGCAGCAGCGCCCCACCGCGGCCCCGGATCTCGATCCGGTCCAGGGTCCCGGTGATCGCGTCGTACCCGGTGGCGAACACGATCACGTCGACCTCGTGCAGCGTGTCGCCGACCCGGATCCCGGCCGGCTCGATCGTCAGCTCGTGCCCGGTGAGGTCGACGAGATCGACGTTGTCCCGGTTGAACGTCTCGTAGTAGTAGTGCCCCAGCGGCGGGCGCTTCGCGGCGAGCGGGTAGTCCTTCGGGCACAGCAGCTCGGCGGTCCGCGGGTCCCGCACGATCGACCGGATCTTCGCGCGGATGAACTCCGACGCCAGCTCGTTGGCGGCCTCGTCGGTGAGGATGTCGTCGAACGTCTCGAACAGGTAGCGGAAACCACCCGCCTCCCAGCCGCGGTCGAGGATCTGCTGCTGCTCCTGCGGGGTGCAGTCGGCCGCGACCCGGCCGGCCGAGGCGGACATGTCCATCCCGAACGGCTGGGCGAACGCCCGGTCGAAGATCTCGTCGAAGTTCTTCCGGATCACGTCGACGTCGTGCTCGGACAGCGCGTCGTTGCGCGCGGGCAGCACGTAGTTCGGGGTCCGCTGGAACACCGTCAGGTGCGCGGCGTCCTGCGCCACGATCGGGATGACCTGGACCGCGGTCGCACCGGTCCCGACCACCGCGACCCGCTTGCCGGTGAGGTCGACGCCCTCCTCCGGCCACTTGCTGGTGCGGTACCACTCGCCGGCGAAGTCGGCGAGCCCCGGGAAGTCCGGGAAGTAGGGCAGCGAGAGCTGCCCGGTCGCGGTGACCAGGAACCGGCAGGTCGTCTCGGTCCCGTCGTCGGTGCGCACCCGCCAGATCCGGTCGTCCTCGTCGTAGACGGCCGACTCGACGCGGGTGTTCAGCCGGATGTCGGGCCAGAGGTCGTAGACGTCGGCGACGTGCCGGATGTAGCCGTAGGTCTGCGGCTGGGTGGCGAAGCGCTCCTCCCACCGCCAGTCGTCGCGGACCCCGGCCAGCGGGAAGCCGTACACCCAGGCCTGGCTGTCGGTGCGGGCGCCCGGATACCGGTTCCAGTACCAGGTTCCGCCGATGTCCGGCCCGGCCTCGACCACGACGGTGGACAAGCCACGGCTGCGGGTCTCGATCAGGGTGCGGACACCGCTGAACCCGGCACCGACGACGACCACCTCACGGTCCACGTCGACGCCGCTGAAACTGAGGGACGGGGCCTGTCCCGGGCTGGACGGTGTGCTCACGTTCGATCCTCTCGACCGGTGCGGTGTCCCGCGGCACCGGGAGACCCGGTGGCCGGTGGACGTGCTCGGATGTGCTCGGATGTGCTGCTGGGGGGACGTGCCGGTGCGGGGCCGGGCGGGTCAGCCGCCGGTCCGGTGGCCTGCGGTCCGCTGCCCCGCGGTCCCGGCGGCCCACTCGCGCAGCACCGACTTCGCGACCTTCCCCGACGGCGTCGTCGGGAGCTCGGGCACCAGCGCCACCTGGCGCGGGACCTTGTAGTCGGCGAGATGGGCGCGGCAGTACCCGAGCAGGTCGTCGACGTCGAGCGCGGCCGGGTCCCGCGGGACCACGTAGTACCGGCCGATCTCGCCGAGCACCGGATCGGGCACCCCGATCCCGGCGGCCATCGCGACCGCCGGATGCCGGGTCAGGACGTTCTCGATCTCGACCGGGTACACGTTGTAGCCGCCCTGCAGGAACATCTCCTTGCGGCGGCCGCGCAGGCGCAGGTGGCCGGTCGGGGTCACGGCGACGACGTCCCCGGTGGCGAGCCAGCCGCCGGGCAGGAACGTCGCCGCCGTCTCCTCCGGCATCTGCCAGTACCCGTCGGCGACCTGCTCCCCGCGGACCTGGAGCTCGCCGTCCGCACCGGGGGCGACGACCTCGCCCGCATCGTCGACGACCCGGATCTCGACGCCGTCGAGCGGGGTGCCGAGCGTCTGCGCGACGGTGTCGAGCGAGTCGTCGGGAGCGCTCAGCACCACGGCGCCCGACGTCTCGGTCATCCCGTAGAGGTTGCTCAGCCGGGCCGACGGGAACCCCCGGCTGATGGCCTCGCAGAGGGCGGGTTCGGCGTTGGAGCCGCCGATGACCGCGACCCGCAGGCTCCCGGTGTCGGTGCCCGGGAAGTCCGGGTGGGAGAGCATCAGCGACCACATCGTCGGCACCCCGGCGAAGACGGTCACCCGGTCGGCGGCGAGGCTGCGCAGCGCCCCGCCCGGCGAGTAGCCGGGTGGCATCACCACGGTCCCCCCGGCGAGCATGGTCGCGGTGACCGTGCAGGTCAGACCGCCGACGTGGTTGAGCGGCATCACCCCGAGCATCACGTCGCCGGGGCGCGATCCGGTGCGGGCGACCTGGGCCCGGGCCGAGGCGAGGATGCTGCCGTGGGTGAGCACCGCGCCCTTGGGGCGCCCGGTGGTCCCGGAGGTGTAGAGCAGCACCGCCGCGTCGGACGGCTGCGGCGTGTGCGCCGGGGCCGCCGCGGGATCGCCGAGCAGGCTCTCGAACCCGTCGGGCCCGTCGCCGAGGTAGCGCAGGTGCTCCACGGCGGGCACCCGCGGGCGCAGGTCCCGGTGCAGTCCGCGCAGGTCGGCGTCGCCGTCGGCGGGTGCGCTGAGCAGCAGCCGCGAACCGGACCGGCCGAGCATGTACTCCAGCTCGGACTCCCGGTAACGGACGTTGAGGGTGACCACGACGAGCCCGAGCCGGGCGGCCCCGAACAGGAACTCCAGCCACTCCGGCCCGTTGGGTGCGGCGATCGCGACCCGGTCGCCGGGCCGCAGCCCCAGTGCGGCCAGGCCGCCCGCGACCCGCCGGCTGCGCTCCGCCAGCTGCGCGTAGGTGCAGGTCCGGGTCTCGCCGCGGACGAGATCCAGGTCGGGGGTGGCTGCGGCGGCGTCGTCGAGCAGCGTCGTCAGTGTTCGGCTCATCGTGGATCGACTCCTCTGTCGTCCGCCGGTCTCCGGCCATGGGCCCGGACCACGAGGCACTCACCTCAGCACGAACTGACTTCTCGGTCAATACTGCGACTGCCAGTCATCCCGGTGCGCCACTGGACCGGACCTCGATGGGGCATCTCAGCAGGTTGGCGACCTGATCACGCCGCAGCCGAGAATTGACATGCGAGTCGATTCCGGGTTTCATCCGTTCGGTCGGATGCGCCGGGCCGCCGGGGTGACGACGTGGAGGGCGTGATGGCCGTACTGCAGTCGACGCTGGATCCCGGCGCGGACCGGGCCGTGCTGGACCGACGGGCGATGCTCGAGGCGCTGCGGGAGCACGACGAGCTCGCCGCCCGGGTGATCGCGGCCGGTGGCGAGCAGGCCGTCACCCGGCATCGGGCGCGCGGGCGGCTGCTGGCGCGGGAACGGGTCGATCTGCTGCTCGACGAGGACGCCCCGTTCCTGGAGCTGTCCGGGTTCGCCGGCGTGCACGAGCCCGCGGAGCAGCCCGGTGCGCGGCTGCTGACCGGCATCGGGCCGGTCAGCGGCGTCGAGTGCATGGTGATCGCCAACGAGGCGACCGTGAAGGGCGGGTCGCTGAGCCCGTCCGCGGTGACGAAGCAGCTGCGGGCGCTCGAGATCGCCGCCCGGAACCGGTTGCCGGTGATCAGCCTGGTGCAGTCCGGTGGCGCCGACCTGCCGCGCCAGGAGGAGATCTTCGTGCCGGGCGGCCGGATCTTCCGGGAGCTCACCCGGCTCTCCGCCGCCGGCGTCCCGACGATCGCGATCGTGTTCGGCAGCTCCACCGCGGGCGGTGCGTACCTGCCCGGGCTGAGCGAGTACACGGTCTTCGTCAAGGACCAGGCGGCGGTCTACCTCGGCGGGCCGCCGCTGGTGCGGATGGCGACCGGCGAGGAGGTCGACGACGAGACGCTGGGCGGCGCAGACATGCACGCCCGCGAGTCCGGGCTGGCCGACCACCTGGCCGTCGACGAGCGGGACGCGCTGCGGATCGGCCGGCAGATCGTCGCCGATCTCGGGCTGCGCAAGGCCGGCCCCGGACCGAGCCTGCCACCGGATCCGCCGCAGCGGCCCGCCGAGGAGCTGCTGGCGTGCGCGTCCTCGGACAACCGGCGCACCGTCGAGGTGCGCGAGATCCTGCTGCGGGTGCTCGACGGGTCGCGGTTCGACGAGTTCAAGCCGCTCTACGGCCCCCAGCTGGTCTGCGGCTGGGGCTCGATCGACGGCTACCCGGTCGGGGTGCTGGCCAACAACGGGATCCTGTTCTCCCCCGAGTCCCAGAAGGGCGCGCACTTCGTCCAGCTGGCTAACGCCCGGTCGATCCCGCTGCTGTTCGTCCAGAACATCACCGGGTTCATGGTCGGCTCGGCGGCGGAGCGGGGCGGGATCATCAAGGACGGCGCGAAGCTGATCAACGCCGTGTCGAACTCGACCGTCCCGCACCTGACGCTGATGGTCGGCGCGTCCTACGGCGCGGGCAACTACGGGATGTCCGGGCGCGCCTACGATCCGCGGTTCGTCTTCAGCTGGCCCAGCCACCGGATCGCGGTGATGGGCGGCAGCCAGCTCGCCGGGGTCATGTCGATCATCCGGCGGTCCGCGGCCGAGCGGGCCGGAACGGACTGGGACGACGCGGCCGACCTGGCCCTGCGGGCCGAGACCGAGGCCATGATCGACGCCCAGTCCGGCTCGCTGAACGCGACCGGCCGGCTGTGGGACGACGGGGTGATCGATCCCCGGCACACCCGGACGGTGCTGGGCCTGGCGCTGTCCGCCGTCCATTCCGCCCCGGTCGAGGGCACCGGGCGATTCGCCCCCTTCCGGATGTGAGGGACACCGTGAGAACCGTCAGCACGCTCCTCGTCGCCAACCGGGGTGAGATCGCGCGCCGCGTCGTCCGCACCGCCCGCGCAATGGGTATCCGCACGGTCGCCGTGTTCTCCGATCCGGACGCGCGCTCGCCGCACGTGTCGGACGCCGATCTCGCCGTCCCGCTCGGCGGATCGACCGCCACCGAGTCCTACCTGGACGTCGGACGGCTGCTGGACGCCGCGCGCCGGTCCGGCGCCGACGCCGTCCATCCCGGGTACGGGTTCCTGTCCGAGAACGCGGACTTCGCCGCGGCCTGCGCCGCCGCCGGTCTGGTCTTCGTCGGGCCGCGCCCCGACTCGATCCGGGTGATGGGCCGCAAGACCGGGGCCAAGGAGGTCGCCCGCCGGGCCGGCGTCCCGGTGCTGCCGGACGCGACGCTGACCGGCGATCCCGCGCACGACGCCCGCAGCGCCGCAGCCGTCGGGTACCCGCTCCTGGTGAAGGCCGTCGCCGGCGGCGGCGGACGCGGGATGCGGGTGGTCACCGATCCGGCCGGGCTGGCCGAGGCGGTGACCGGCGCCCGCCGGGAGGCCGCCTCGGCGTTCGGCGACGCCCAGGTGTTCTGCGAGCGGTGGGTGCCCGCCGCCCGGCACGTCGAGATCCAGGTCTTCGGCGACGAGCACGGCGGGGCGATCCACCTCGGGGAGCGGGAGTGCTCGGTGCAGCGGCGGCACCAGAAGGTGCTCGAGGAGGCCCCGTCGACGGCCGTCGGCCCCGGGCTGCGCGCCCGGATGGGCGGGACCGCCGTCGACCTCGTCCGTGAGCTCGGCTACCACGGTGCCGGGACCGTCGAGTTCCTGCTCGACGACACCACCGGGGAGTTCCACTTCCTCGAGATGAACACCCGGCTGCAGGTCGAGCACCCGGTCACCGAGGAGACCACCGGGCTCGATCTCGTCCGCCTGCAGATCGAGGTCGCCCGGGGCATGCCGCTGCCGATCACCCAGGACGACGTGCGGCACCGCGGGCACGCGATCGAGGTCCGGCTCTACGCCGAGGACCCGGCGCACGACTTCCGGCCCGCGCCCGGTCCGCTGTACCGCTACGCCCATCCCGATCCGGTCGGCGTCCGGTTCGAGGACGGCGTCGGCGCGCCCGGCGAGGTGCCCGCGTTCTACGACCCGATGCTGGCGAAGGTGATCGCGCACGCCGGCACCCGGCAGGAGGCGGTCGACCGGCTCGTCGCGGCGCTGGAGGCCACCGAGATCGCCGGCACGGCGACCAACCGCGAGTTCCTGCTGGCGCTGTTGCGCGACCCGGACTTCCGGGCCGGCGCCACCCGGACCGACTTCCTCGACGACCGGCCGCTGCTGCTGCGGCCCGGCCCGGCGCTCCCGGCACCGGTCCACCTGGCCGCCGCGGTCGCGGTGTCGGTCGCGCGGCGACGGGCCGCGGAGCCGGTCCGCAGCTCCGCGCCGCCGGGGTTCCGGCTGCTCCCCGGCTGCCCGCCGCCGGCGGCGCTGTGGCACGACCGGCACGGCGGGCCGCACACGGTCACCCACCGGCTGGGGGCGGCCGGCGGGGACACCACCATCGAGCTCGGCATCGACGGCGAGCAGCACCTCCTGCTGCTGCGCGACCTGGGCCCCACCGGCGTCCGCGTCCGGTACGACGGGCTGGAGCACCGGTGCACCGTGGCACACGACCCGGACGGCGCGGTCCGGGTGACCTCGCCGACCGCCCAGTCGGAGTGGTGGCCGCAGCCCCGCCTGCCCGCCCCGCTCGCGACCGCCGCCGGGGAGGGGCCGGTGTCGGAGATGCCGGGCACCGTCGTCGACGTCCGGGTGGCCCCCGGTGACCGGGTCCGGGCCGGGCAGACCCTCGTCGTCCTGGAGGCGATGAAGATGGAGCATCCGGCGCGCGCGAGCGGGGCCGGCGTGGTGGAGGTCGTCCACGTCTCCCGCGGCGAGTACGTCGAGGCCAGGTCGGTGCTGGTGACGGTCGCACCGGACGTGCCGGCATGACCGCGGCGCCGCTGCGGGTCGCCAACTGCTCCGGGTTCTACGGCGATCGCCTCGCCGCCGCCCGCGAGCTGCTCGACGGCGGCCCGATCGACGTCCTGACCGGGGACTGGCTCGCCGAGCTCACGATCGGGGTGCTGCTCAAGGCGCGCCGCCGCGATCCGGAGACGGGTTACGCCCGGACCTTCCTCACCCAGCTCGACGACGTCCTCGGCGACTGCCTGGACCGCGGGATCCGGATCGTGTCGAACGCGGGCGGCCTGGCTCCGGCCGCCTGCGCGCGGGAGGTCGAGCGGATCGCCGCACGGCACGGCCGGTCGGTCCGGGTGGCGGTGGTGGCCGGCGACGACGTCACCCGCGCGGTCACCGACAGGCTCGCCGCCGGCTGGCCGGGCGAGCACCTCGACACCGGGGTCCCGTTCGGCTCCCTCGGGTCCGAGGTGGCGGTGGCCAGCGCCTACCTCGGCTCGTGCGGGATCGCCGCGGCGCTGCGGGACGGCGCCGACGTCGTCGTGACCGGCCGGGTCAGCGACGCCGCCCTCGTCGCCGGCCCGGCCCGGTGGTACTTCGGCTGGGCCGACGACGACTGGGACGCGCTCGCGGGCGCCGTCGCGGCCGGGCACGTCATCGAGTGCGGCGCGCAGGCCACCGGCGGCAACTTCTCCTTCGTCGCCGAGATCGCCGATCCGGTGCGCCCCGGCTTCCCGATCGCCGAGATCGCCGCCGACGGATCCGCGGTGATCACCAAGCACCCGGGGTCCGCCGGGGCGGTCACCGTCGAGACGGTGACCGCGCAGCTGCTCTACGAGATCGACGGGCCGCGCTACCTCACCCCGGACGTCGTCGCCCGCTTCGACACCGCGACGCTCACCGCGGCCGGCCCGGACCGCGTCCTGGTCTCCGGTGTGCGCGGCGAGCCGCCGCCCCCGTCGGTCAAGGTCGGGCTGGTCACCGAGCCCGGCCACCGCGCCTCGGTCACCTTCGTGCTGACCGGCGACGACGTCCCGGCGAAGGCCGTGTTCGCCGAGCGGTCGCTGTGGGCGGCGGTGCCCGGCGGCCGGAAGGCGTTCGACGACGTCGCGGTGCGGCTGCTGCGCGCGGACCGGCCCGATCCGGGCTCCCCCGACGAGGCCGTCGCACTGCTCACCGTCTCCGTCGCCGGCCGGGACCGGGCGGCGGTCGCCGGTCTGGGCCGGGCCGCCGTGGAGACCGGGCTGTCCGGCTATCCGGGGCTGTACCTCACCGCCCCGCCGGAGAGCGGATCGAGCTACCCGGTGTTCTGGCCGGTCCTGCTCCCGGCGGCGGAGGTGCCGCAGCTGGTGACCCTCGACGGGGTGACCCGGACGGTCCCGGGCCCGGCACCGGCTCCCCGGCCCCGGCCGCTGCCCGAGCCGGTCGTCCCGGCCGGGACCCGCGGACCGGCCGGTGACACCGAGCGGGTGCCGCTGGGGCGGCTGCTGGGCGCCCGGTCCGGCGACAAGGGCGGCAATGCCACGCTCGGGATCTGGGCCCGGGACGACGCCACCTACGACTGGCTGGCCGGATGGCTCACCGAGAGCCGGTGGCGGGCCCTGCTGCCGCAGGCGGCCGCGCTGGAGCTGCGGCCGTGGTGGCTGCCGGGGCTGCGCGCGGCCGGGGTGACCGTGGTGGGGCTGCTCGGGCACGGCGTCGCCGCGAACCTCGATCTGGACTCCCAGGCGAAGGGCCTCGGGGAGTTCCTGCGGGCCCGCCGGGTCGACCTGCCTGCCGCGCTGCTGCACCGTTCGTAGACTGGGCGTTCCGCCCGGCCCGTCACGACCCCGGAGGATCTCTTGGCACGACAGGTGCGGCAGGGGCCCGCCCCGGCGAACGGGGCGGGTCGCAGGCTCGCCCCCTCCGACACGGGGCCGAGCACCGCCAAGGGGCGGCGCACCCGCTCGGCGCTGATCCACGCGGCCCGCGAGACCTTCGAGGAGCTGGGCTTCCGGGATGCCCGGATCTCCGACATCGCCGACCGCGCCGGCACCTCGTACGGGGTCTTCTACCACTACTTCAAGTCCAAGGAGGCGGTGCTCGGGGAGCTGTTCACCACCGTCACCGGCGAGATGTTCGCCGCCTCCCGCCCGGCCGGCGACGGACCGTGGGATCCGATCGGACGGATCGAGGACGCGAACCGCAAGTACCTCGCGGCGGCCCGGCGCAACGCGCGGCTGATCGCCGTGATCGAGGAGATGGCGGTCCGCGACCCGTGGTTCCGGGAGCTGAAGCTGCAGATCCGGGAGCCGTTCCTGCGCCGCAACGAGGCCGGCATCCGCAAGCTGCAGGAGCTCGGGCTGGCCGATCCCGCGCTCGATCCCGCCCTGGTCGCGAGCATGCTCGGCGGGATGGTCGAGCACCTCAGCCTGCTGTGGTTCGTGCACGGCGTGGACTACGACGAGGAGGCGGCGGTCGGCACGCTGACCCGCCTCTGGGCGCAGGCGATCGGCCTCGTGACCGACCGTCCGGGGAGCCAGGAGCCCGCACCCGGCACGTCCGCCGGAGGCTGACCGGGCCCGGCGGGACCGCGGGCGGGCCGGAGCCCGCGCCGGGCCCGGTCAGCCTCCGGCCGGGGCCGGCGCGCGCTCCGGATCGGCCGCCTCGGCCAGCCAGCACCGGCTGACCCGGCCCTCCCCCGTCCGCACGACCGGCGGCCGTTCGGTGCGGCACCGGTCCACCGCCTGCCGGCAGCGCGGATGGAACCGGCAGCCGCCCGGGACGTCGGCCGGGTGCGGCACGCTGCCCGGGATCACCGTCAGCGGCTCGTCCCGTCCGGTGTGGACGGTCGGCACGGAGCCGATCAGCGCCCGGGTGTAGGGGTGCGTGGGCGCGGCCAGCACGTCGGCGGCGGCGCCGCGCTCGACGACCTGCCCGGCGTACATCACCACCACCCGGTCGGCCATCCGGGCCACCACCGACATGTCGTGCGTGATGAGCAGCAGCGCCGCGCCGTGCTCGCGCTGCAGGCGGCGCATCAGGGCCAGGATCTGCGCCTCGACGGTCACGTCCAGCGCGGTCGTCGGCTCGTCGGCGATCAGCAGCTCCGGATCGCAGGCCAGCGCCATCGCCACCCCGACCCGCTGCTGCTGGCCGCCGGACAGCTCGTGCGGGTAGGACCGCATCCGGCGCTCCGGATCGGGCAGCCCGACCTCGCGGAGCAGTGCGACGGCGCGCTCCCGGGCCTGCGCCCGGTCGACCGGCCGGTGCACCCGGATCGCCTCGACGACCTGGTCGCCGACGCTGAACAGCGGGTCCAGCGCGCTCATCGGGTTCTGGAACACCATCGCGATCTCGGCGCCGCGCAGCCGGCGCAGCCGTTCCGGCCCGGCGCCGGCGATCTCCTCGCCGCGGAACGACACCGACCCGCCGGCGACGCGCCCGCTGCCGAGCAGCCCGAGCACCGCCAGCGAGCTGACGCTCTTGCCCGATCCGGACTCGCCGACCAGCGCGACCGTCTCGCCCGGCCCGACGTCGAACGAGACGCCGTCGACCACGCCGAGCGCACCGGCCGCCGTCGGGAACTCGACGCGCAGGTCCCGGACGTCCAGCACCGGGTTCACGCCGCGCCCCCGGGCGCGTGCACCGGGTGCGTGGTGCGTGACCAGCCGCCGAACCCGAACGGCCGCACGACCAGCGACATCCCGGCGTTGCGGGCACCGGTGACCACGATCGGCAGGTGCTCGGGCTCGGGCACCATCGGGAACGGGGCGTCGTCCGGGGCCTCCCCGGCGGTCCGGCCCTTCCCCGCGGCGCGCAGGTCGGCGGCGGTGCGGACGGCGTGGGCGCTGATCCAGGCGGCGACGTCGGCCTTGCCGAACCCGCCGTCGGCCAGCAGCGTGGCGTGCTCGACGCCGAGCAGCAGCCCCGCCGACGACCGGCCGCCGACCACCGCGCCGGTCCGGGCGACCGTGTCCGCGATGTCGCGCAGCAGGTCCGCCGGATCGGTCGAGTCCCGGTTGTCGACGAACTCGCAGGTCCGGATGAGCATGGCCGACACCGATCCGGCGCCGGGCGCGGCGCCGAGCTCGACCGAGAGCGGCTCCCAGGGGCTCTCCTCCTCGTTCTCGCCCACGCACACGGCGAACCGGCCGGGCAGGCCCTGGGTGGCCTGGTCCAGCTCGTGCGGGCGGATGCCGAGCACGTTGCGCACGGTCAACCCGATCGCGCGGGCGATCGTGGCGTTCGCCCGGAAGCCGGGCCCGACCGAGCCGCCCGCCGAGTTGATCCCGAGCCGGGCCCGGACGTCGCCGTTCACCACGATCAGCGGCGCCGGGCCGCTGGTGCTCTGCCAGCCGCCGCCGGTGACCACCCGCTGGGCCATCAGCGCGTCCCAGGCGGCCAGCACGACCGGCAGGTGCTCCGGCCGGCAGCCGGCCATCGCGGCGTTCACGGCGACCCGTTCGACGGTGCACTCGCGGCCCAGGCTGCCGGCGTGCGCGACCACCTCGGCCGGATCGCGCGGGGTCGCCGCGAGGAACTCGTCGCGGGTCGCCGCCGAGACCGGGACGACCGGGAGGCCGTCGGTCCAGTCCCGGTCGTAGGCGTGCTCGATCGCGGCCCGCGCGACGTCCACCGGGTCCACGGTGGACGTCGCGCCCGCCGCGCCCGCCGCGCCCGCCGCGCTCACCGGGCGTCCGCCGGGGCGCGCAGCAGCCGGACCAGCTCGGGCAGCACCTCGCCGGCCCGGGCCGCGATCCCAGCCGCGTCCAGCGACGCGACCGGATGCGGCACGACGGCGTAGTCGTAGCCGGGGCTGCCGCGCAGCCGGGCCATCGCGTCCGCGGTGGCCCGGAACGCGTCGCTGCACAGCACCGCGGCCGGTACACCCGCGGCCTCCAGCGCGATGCCGTCGGTGACGGCCGAGGCGCTGCACGAGCCGCAGTCGCCGACCCCGACCACCACCACGTCGCACCGGGCGGCGAGATCGGCGAGGACCTCCGGCGGGACCGGGTCGTTGATGTGCGGCTTGGTGTGCCGGGCGGCGGGCACGGTGCCGTGCCGCTGCCCGAGCCGCTCGGCGACGGCGTCGAGCAGCTCCGCGGCGTTGCGCTTGGTGTTGAGCAGCAGGCCGAGCCGAAGTCCCGCCAGGTCCGCCGGGCGGGCGGCGAGCGCTCCCCCGGCCGGGACCACCGGATCGGGCGCCCCGGTCGGGTCGATCATGGTCTCGAACATGGCGGGTCCCGTCGTCGGAACTGGGTCGCGCCGCACGCTAGGAACCCCGCCGCCGGACCCGCCAGACCGCATTCCACCAGGCAAAAGGGTTCGGCGCGGCGCGCGACGGATGACGTAGCGGTCCCGGGTCGTCCGCGCGTCGCCCGCCGCCCGCGGCGCTGCCTAGCGTCGGGCCCATGACCTCGCCCGACCGGCCCGCCGTCCAGGTGATCAGCGCACACTCCGGGGACTTCGTCTGGCGGGCGGGCGGCGCGCTGGCGCTCTACGCCGAGCGCGGTCACGACGTGCGCGTCGTCTGCCTGAGCTACGGCGAGCGCGGCGAGTCACCCGGGCTGTGGCGCCGGCCGGGGATGACCGTCGACGCCGCCAAGGCCGCCCGCCGCGACGAGGCCGAAGCGGCCGCCGCCGCGCTCGGCGCGACGATCAGCTTCCTCGATCTCGGCGACTATCCACTGCGGATCGACGACGACGGCCTGTCCCGGATCGTCGCCGAGATCCGGGACGCGGCACCGGAGGTGCTGCTCACCCACGTCGCGAACGACCCGTACAACCGCGACCACGACGCCGCGCACGAGGCGACCCTGCTGGCCCGCCAGGTCGCGCAGGCCGCCGGGCACGATCCGTCGACGCCACCGATCGGCGCGCCGCAGGTGCTGCAGTTCGAGCCGCACCAGCCCGAGCAGTGCGGCTTCGTGCCGAACCTGCTGCTCGACGTCACCGGTGTGTTCGAGCGCAAGCGCACGGCGATGGAGTGCATGGGCGCCCAGTCGCACCTGGTGCGCTACTACACCGATCTCGGGCTGCGCCGCGGCGTGCAGGCCGTCCGCAACGGCGGCGACCCGTCGATCGTGCACGCCGAGGCGTTCCAGCGGGTCTTCCCGGTCGTCGGGGACGTGCTGCGGTGAGCAGGCCGGTGATCGTCCGGACCCGCCGCGGCCCGGATCCCGACGTGCTCGGCCGGCTGGCCCGGCTCGGCGTCGCGACCGTGCACGAGGCGCACGGCCGGCGCGGCCTGCTCGGCCCGGCGATCCGGCCGGTCCAGCGCGGGGCGCGGATCGCCGGGCGCGCGGTCACCGTGCTCTCGCACCCCGGCGACAACCTGATGATCCACGCCTGCGTCGAGCAGTGCGGGCCGGGAGACGTCCTGGTCGTCGCCACCACCTCGCGGTCCACCGACGGGATGTTCGGCGAGCTGTTCGCCACCCAGCTGCAGTACCGCGGGGTGCTCGGGCTGGTCAGCGACGCCGGTGTCCGCGACGTCGCCGAGCTGGCCGCGATGGGCTTCCCCGCCTGGTCGCGCGCCGTGCACGCGCAGGGCACCGCGAAGGCGGTGCCCGGCTCGGTGAACGTCCCGGTCGTCGTCGCCGGGCAGCGGATCGACCCCGGCGACGCGGTGATCGCCGACGACGACGGCGTGCTCCGCGTCCCCCGCGCCGAGGCCGCCGCGGTCGCCGACGCCGCCGCGGCGCGGGCCGCGAACGAGGAGGACAAGCGCCGCCGGTTCGCCGACGGCGTGCTCGGCCTGGACCTCTACGACCTGCGGCCCACCCTGGACCGGCTGGGCGTGCGCTACGTCGACGACCCCGAGGGGGGCCTCCCATGAGCACGTTCGTCCTGCTGCACGGCGCCTGGCACGGGGGCTGGGTGTGGCAGCGCGTCGCCCCCGGCCTGCGGGCGGCCGGGCACGACGTCCTCGCGCCGACGCTGACCGGGGTGAGCGACCGGGCCCACCTGCTCCACCCGCAGGTCGGACTCTCCACGCACGTCCAGGACGTCGTCGCGCTGCTGGAGGCGCACGACGCCCGCGACGTCGTGCTGGCCGGACACAGCTACGCCGGCCAGGTCGTCACCGGGGTCGCCGACCGCGTCCCGGACCGGGTGGCCCGCCGGGTGTACCTGGACGCCTTCGTCGGCGACGACGGCGACGCCGCGATCGACCTGCTCCCGCCGACCGTCGCCGGGCACTACCGGGAGGCGGTCGCCGGGCCCGGCTTCGGCTGGCTGGTCCCGGTCCGCCCGCTGGAGCGGCTCGGCGTCACCGAGCAGGCCGA
This sequence comes from Pseudonocardia kongjuensis, assembly GCF_039526905.1. Lineage (NCBI taxonomy): Bacteria > Bacillati > Actinomycetota > Actinomycetes > Pseudonocardiales > Pseudonocardiaceae > Pseudonocardia > Pseudonocardia kongjuensis. The sequence goes on from NZ_BAAAJK010000006.1 coordinate 365,007, forward strand.
TCTGGACTGGCTCACGCCGCGCCTGACCCCGCACCCGTGGCTCACCTACACCGAGCCGCTGCGGCTGACCGGGAAGGGCGACGCGGTGCCCGCGGCGTTCGTCGAGTGCACCGACTGGATGCGGGTCTTCCGCGACCACGCCGGTCGGGCGGCCGAGCGGGGGTGGCCGGTCCACGAGGTCGCGACCGGTCACGAGGCCATGGTCACCGCGCCCGCCGAGCTGACCGCGCTGCTGCTGGAGCTGGCCCGCTGATGGAGTTCCTGGTCCGCACCCAGAACCTGCTGCCGGTCGACACCCCGGCCGCCACCCGCGACGAGCTGAAGGCCGGCGAGCGGGCCCGCGCCGCCGAGCTGCGCGAGGCCGGGATCCTCAAGCGGCTCTGGCGGGTGCCCGGGCGGAACGCGACCGTCGGGCTCTACGAGGCCGACGATCCCGCCGCGCTGCACGACGCGCTGGCGTCGCTGCCGATGTTCCCCTGGATGGACGTGACCGTCGAGGCACTGGCGACGCACCCGCAGGAGCGCTGAGCGCCGCTCCCCTCCACCGCCGGCTGCGACGGGGGGCGGCCCGGTTCTCCCCGGTCCGGGCCGGGTCAGGGGAACACGACGGTGCGGTTGCCGGACACCGCGACCCGGTGCTCGCTGTGCCACCGCACCGCCCGGGCCAGCGCGAGCCGTTCGGCCTCCCGGCCCCGGGCGGCGAGCTGCTCCGGGCTCAGCGAGTGGTCGACGCGCAGCAGCTCCTGCTCGATGATCGGCCCCTCGTCGAGGTCCGCGGTCACGTAGTGCGCGGTGGCCCCGATGAACTTCACCCCGCGCTCGTGCGCCTGGTGGTAGGGCCGCGCCCCCTTGAAGCTGGGCAGCATCGAGTGGTGGATGTTGATCGCCCGGCCCTGCAGGGCCGCGCACGCGTCGTCGGACAGGATCTGCATGTAGCGGGCCAGCACCACCAGCTCGACGCCCTCGGCGCGGACCAGGTCGAGCAGCTCCGCCTCCGCGGCCGGTTTCGTCTCCCGGGTGACCGGGATGTGCCGGAACGGCACCCCGTACCCGTCGGCGAGCCGCCCCAGGTCGGGATGGTTGGACACGACCGCGACGACGTCGAGTGCCAGCTCGCCGATCGAGTTCCGGAACAGCAGGTCGTTGAGGCAGTGCGCGAACCGGCTGACCATGATCACGGTGCGCGGGCGGTGCCCGGTGTCGGCGAGGCTCCAGGTCATCCCGAACCGCGCCGCGATCGGCGCGACGCCGGCGCCGAGCCGGTCCAGGTCGGGCCGGGCGCCGTCGGTCCGGGCGAACTCGATCCGCAGGTAGAACGTGCCGGTGGTGGCGCTGCCGAACTGGTGGCTCTGCACGATCGTGCAGCCCTGCCCGGCGAGCAGACCGGTCACGGCGTGCACGATGCCGGGCGCGTCCGGGCAGCTGAGCAGCAGCACCGCGCGCGGGCCCGGCGCCGAGGCGGTCACGACGCGGCCCGCGATCCGGCGGCGGCCGTCGCGGCCCGGCGCGCCGCGAGCACCGTGCTGCGCAGCAGCAGCACGTCGGTGACCGGCCCGACGCCGCCGGGCACCGGGGTGAGCGCCGCGGCCCGCGCCGCGACGGATCCGGCGTCGACGTCGCCGACGGTGCGGACCGTCCCGTCCGGCCCGGTGACGGCGTTGATCCCGACGTCGAGCACGACGGCGCCGGGTGCGACGTGCTCGGCGCGGACCAGCCCGGCCCGGCCGGCGGCGACGACGAGCACGTCCGCCCAGCGGGTGTAGCGGCCGATCCCGCCGGTCCGGTCGGCCCACTCGTCGATCGAGGAGACGGTCGCGCCGCGGGCGCAGCCGAGCGCGACCGCCGGGACGCCGACGGTCGCCGACCGCCCGACGACGACGATCCGGCTGCGGTGGTAGAAGCCGTCCCGGTCCTGTCCGGTGCCGTCGATCCAGGTGTCGAGCAGGTCGAACACCGCGGCCGGGGTGGCGGGCACGAACCGGGGCGCGCCGAGCGCGAGCAGGCCGACGTTCTCCGGGTGCAGCGCCTCGACGTCCTTCGCCGGGTCGAGCGCACCGAACACCGTCGCCTGGTCCACGCCCGCCGGGAGCGGGCGGAGCAGCAGGACCCCGGAGACGGCCGGATCGTCGTTGCAGGACCGCACGGCGTCGAGCACCGCCGCCTGCGACGCCCCGGCCGGGAGCTCCACCGTCCGGTGGCCGACGCCGAGCTCCGCGGCGAGCCGGTGCAGCCGCCGCCGGTAGGCGCGGGCGCCGAAGCCGGCGTCGCCGGGCAGCACGGTCGCGAGCCCGGGCCGGATCCCGGACGCGTGCAGCGCGGCGACCTCGTCGGCCAGTGCGGCGCCGAGCTCGCGGGCGCGGGCGCGGCCGTCGATCGGGCGCGCCGTCATCGGTCCAGGCGCTCGAGCAGCCGACGTCGCCACGTCTCGGTGCTCTCGAGGTCGTTGAAGGTGAACACGTGGATCCCGGCCAGGCCGGTGTCGCCGGCGGCCAGTGCCGGGGCGATGCCGTCCAGCACCCGGTCCGGCCGGTAGCCGCCGGGCAGGAAGAACCGCCGGAGCATCCCCTGCTGCTTGCGCAGGAACCGGGCCGACTGCCCGAGCCCCAGCCCGGCGGAGACCCGGATCAGCTTCTGCCTGCTCACCGCGCCGGGCACGCCGACCCGGACCGGCAGCCGCACCCCGGCGGCGGCGATCCGGCGGGCCCACCGCACGGTGGCGGCCGGATCGAAGCACAGCTGGGTGACGATCTGCGTGGCGTAGGGCGCCTTCGCGGTGAGCGCGCCCGCGATCAGCTCGTCGGCGATCCCGCCGTGCCCCTCCGGGTAGCCGCCGATCCCGATCCGGTCGAACCGGTCACCGGCGATCTCGTGCAGCTCGGTGAGCAGAGCAAGGGCGTCCGGATAGCGGCCCACCGGCTCGGCGGCGTCACCGCCGACGACGAACAGCGCGCGGACCCCCGCGTCGGTGAGCCGGTCGGTGAGATCGGCCAGGTGCGCCCGGTCCCGGACCAGCCGGGCCGCGAGGTGCGGCGCCACCCGGTAGCCGTGCCCGGTGAGCCGGACGGCGAGCTCCACGGTCGGGTCGAGCCCCTTCGCCTCGGTGGTCGTGACGCTCAGCCCGGTGCCGGTGGGGACGTGGGCGAGCACCTTGTCCGCGGCACTCGGGAACGGCAGCACCTCGTAGGTGGCCGCGCGCAGCACCCGGGCGAGCACGGCGCGCCGGTCCGCACGCGGCGCCGCGCCGTCCCGGTCGGGGGGATCCAGCAGTGACGTCACGGGGCGCTCCGGTTGTCGAGCAGGGCCAGTCCGGCGGCGGTGTTCGACGCCGGCACGTGATAGGCGGTGTGCACCGTGCGGACGCGGGTGTTCATCGCCCCGCGCATGACCAGCCACATGATCAGCTCGATGCCCTCGGACCCGGCGAGCCGGATGTACTCGTCGCGGTGCAGGGCGGTGAGTTTCTGCGGGTCGTCGGCGATCGCCTCCAGGAACATGTGGTCGAAGCCGGGATTGACGAACCCGGCCCGGGCGCCGGCCAGCTGGTGCGACATCCCGCCGGTGCCGAGGATCCCGACGGTGCGCGCGCCGTCGTAGGACGCCAGTGCCCGGCCGATCGCCTGCCCGAGCGCGTAGCAGCGGGCCGCGGTCGGCTGCGGGTAGCGGATGACGTTGACCATGATCGGGACGACCGGGCAGGGCCAGGCGTCGCCGGGATCGGGGGTCCACACCGACAGCGGCACGGTGAACCCGTGGTCGACGTCGAGCTCGGCGAACACGGTGAGGTCGAAGCCGTCGTCGACCAGGTGCTCCAGCAGGTGGAACGACAGGTCCGGGTCCCCGACGACGTCCGGCACCGCGCGCCGGCCGTACCCCTCGTCGGCGACCCGGTACTCCTCGGCGGTGCCGATCGCGAAGGTCGGCACGATGTCCAGGTCGACGCCGTTGGCGTGGTCGTTGTAGATCAGGATCGCGACGTCCGGGGTGCGTTCGGCGAGCCAGGCCCTGGCCGGGGCGTAGCCGTCGAACAGCGGCGCCCAGCGCGGGTCGGCGGTCAGGTCGCGGTCCATCGCGGCGCCGATCGACGGCACGTGCGAGGTCCCCAGACCCCAGATGACCTCAGACATCGGTACGTCCCCCCGCCGCCATCGCCGCCGTGAACTCGTCCTCGCTCATGCCGGTGAACACGCCGCCCAGGTACTGCATGGAACGTCCGTCCATCATGGCCAGCTTGTAGACGTAGAAGATGCTGCCGCCCAGATCGAGCATCGCCTGCCAGTCCCGCTCCAGGACGGCCGCGGTCTGCTCGGCGGACAGCCCGAACCGCGCGCAGCAGGCGGCCTCGTCGGCGCGGAATCCGGCCCGGGCGTCCTCGGTGCGCAGCGACTGCAGCAGCCGGTTCAGCGGCCGCCCGCGGCGTCCTGCGGGGCCGTCGAAGACGTAGGTCCCCGGCAGGTCGTTCCTGCTGGTCATCCTGGTTCCCCCTGCGCTCGGCCGTGGCACCGACGCTAGGAGCCGGACGGGCCGCGGCCATCGCCCGGATGTCCCGACCGGCGGTCACCGTCCCGCCCCGTCCGGCACGGGACGGATGACGTAGCGGGCGTCCGCTACGTCATCCGTCGCGCCCGGTGCGGCCGTCGCGGCAGGCCCGCTGCCGTCGTTGGGCGCTGCCACGACCGCGCGCGGCGTTCCTAGCGTTGGTCCGATCGTCGTCGAGGACTGGAGCACCATGAGCGCGAGGAACCTGCAGGACGTGCTGGACCGGGCGGGCGACACCGTCGACCTGCTGCGGAACGCCCAGCTCGGCGCCTACATCTACCCGGTCGTCCCGTCGGAGTTCAGCAACTTCCGGCGCGAGGTGCGCGCCTGGCAGCGGACCGCGGTGCTGTTCGACCAGACCCACCACATGGTCAACCTGTGGGTGTCCGGGGCGGGCGCGCTGCAGCTGTTCACCGACACCGGCATCAACAGCACCGCGAACTTCCCGGTCGACTCGGCCAAGCAGTTCGTGCCGGTCGCACCCGGCGGCGGGGTGATCGGCGACGGCATCCTGTTCCGGCTCGCCGAGGACCGGTTCGTCTTCGTCGGGCGCGCCCCGGTCGCGAACTGGCTGACCTTCCAGGGCCAGGGCTACGACGTCGACATCCGGCGCGACGAGCGCTCCCCGTCCCGCCCGTACGGCCGCGAGGTGACCCGCGACGTCTGGCGGTTCCAGATCCAGGGCCCGCGCGCCTGGGAGGTCATCGAGAAGGTCAACGGCGGCCCGCTGGAGAAGGTGAGGTTCTTCCGGATGGGGCACATGACGATCGGCGGGCAGCCGGTCCGGACCCTGCGGCACGGGATGGCCGGGGCGCCCGGACTGGAGATCTGGGGACCGTACGAGAGCTACGGCGCCGTGCGCGAGACGATCCTGGAGGCGGGCCGCGAGTTCGGCCTGGAGCCGGCCGGGGCGCGCGCCTACTCGTGCAACACCCTGGAGTCCGGCTGGATCCCGTCGCCGCTGCCCGCGATCTACACCGGCGACGAGCTGAAGGGCTACCGGGAGTGGCTGGGCGCCGACTCCTACGAGGCGAACAACGCGCTGGCCGGCAGCTTCGTCTCCGCCGACGTCGAGGACTACTACACCAACCCGTGGGAGCTCGGCTACGGCGGCTTCGTGAAGTTCGACCACGACTTCGTCGGCCGCTCCGCGCTGGAGAAGATCGACCCGGCGACCGAGCGGCGCAAGGTCACCCTCGCCTGGAACGCCGAGGACGTCGCGACCCTGCTCGCCTCCCCCGTCTCCGACGGGCCCGAGTACCAGTTCTTCGACCTGCCGAACGCGAACTTCGGCTCGTCCAACTTCGACTCGGTCCTCGACGCCGACGACAACGTCATCGGCCTGTCCATGTTCACCGGGTACAGCGCGAACGAGCGCAAGGCGCTGTCGCTGGCCACCGTCGATCCCGGTGTCCCGCACGGCGCCGAGGTGCGGGTGGTCTGGGGCGAGCCGGACGGCGGCAGCCGCAAGACCACCGTCGAGCCGCACGAGCAGTTCGCCGTGCGCGCGGTCGTCAGCCCCGCCCCGTACAGCGAGATGGCACGCGAGGACTACCGGCCCGGCTGGCGGACCGCGACCTCCTGATCCCCAGGGGCGGGGGCGCC
>NZ_BAAAJK010000006.1:371175-577547 GCF_039526905.1 Pseudonocardia kongjuensis
CCTGTGTTCACACCAGGTGCCGGGTCAGGAAGGTGACCACGCAGGCAGGCTTGGTGGCGCCCTCGACCGTGATCGTCATCGTGATCGTGACCTGCAGCCCGCCGGTCACCTCGGCGACGTCGTCGAGCACCGCGGTCGCCCGCAGCGTGGAGCCGGTCGGGACCGGCGACGGGAACCGCACCTTCTCGCAGCCGTAGTTCACGACCATCGAGAAGCCGTCCAGCCGCAGGATCTCCGGCAGCAGCCGCGGCACCAGCGACAGCGTCAGGTAGCCGTGCGCGATCGTGCCGCCGAACGGTGTCCCGGCGGCCCGCTCCGGATCGACGTGGATCCACTGGTGGTCGCCGGTGGCCTCGGCGAACAGGTCGACGTCGCGCTGGGTCACCGTCACCGGGCCGCTCTCCCCGAGCACCTCGCCGAGCGGCAGCGCGCGGACGCCGTCGGTGCCGGTCGCGACCGTCGGCGCGCTCACCGGGTGCCGCCGGTGGCCGCCGCGGGCAGCGCCTGGGTGAAGTCCTGCAGCGGTGCGTCGGCGAGCTCCGCGGCCACCGCCTCCGGGCTCCAGCCGCCGTCGCGGAACCGCTCGGCGACCTCCTGCGGGTGCGTCCACAGCGCGATCCGGTCGCCGCCCGCGGCGATCGCCTGCCCGGTGACGTGCGCGGACGCCGCCGACGCCAGCCACACCACGACCGGCGCCGCGTCGTCCGGGGTGCCCAGTCCGGTGCGCCGGACCTCCGGCGGCACCGGTTCGCCCCGGTCGACGGCCTCGACCAGCTCGCCGAGCCCGGGGATCGTCGCGACCATCCTGGTCAGCGCGGTCGGCAGGATCGCGTTGACCGTGACCCCGATCTTCGCGTGCTCCACCGCCCAGGTCCGCATCATCGCGACGATCGCGCCCTTGGACGCCGAGTACGCGCTCTGGCCGAAGCTGGCCCGCTGCCCGGCCGGTGACCCGACGAGGATCAGCCGGCCGCCGTCGCCCTGCTCGCGGAACCGGGCGGCCGCGGCCCGGCCGCAGGTGAAGGTGCCCCGCAGGTGGCTGCCGACGACGAGATCGAAGTCCTCGTCGGTGGTCCTGCGCAGCGTCCGGTCGCGCAGTGCGCCGGCGTTGGTGACCATCGCGTCCAGCCGGCCGTACTCGCGCACGGCCCGGTCGACCAACGCGTCGGCGACCTCGGCCGGGCCGACGGCGCCGGGCTCGGCGACGGCGCGGCCGCCGGCGTCGGTGATCAGGTCGGCGGTCTCCTGCGCGACGTCCGCGTCGAGGTCGTTCACCACCACCGCCGCACCGGACGCGGCCAGCGCGTGCGCGTACGCCCGGCCCAGTCCCCGGCCCGCTCCGGTCACCACGGCGACCCTGCCGTCGAGCATCGGTATCTCCTCACCGGCGCCGCCGTGGCAGGCACCAGCCCCGGCGGGCGCGTCTCCGACCGTGGGCGTGGTCCGCCCCCGGCGTCCGACGCTAGGGACCGCGCGGCGGCCGCGGCGGCGGTCGGCCGTCCCGGCCGCGCTACGTCATCCGTCCCGGTCAGCCGGGCGGCGGGACCAGCCCCTGCCGGACGGCGACCAGCGCCGCCTGGGTGCGGGAGGTGAGCTGCAGCTTGCGCAGCACGTTGCTGACGTGCGTGCGCGCGGTCCGCTCGCTGATCACCAGATGGTCGGCGATCTCCTGGTTGGACCGGCCCTGGGCGACCAGGATCAGCACGTCCCGCTCGCGGTGGGTGAGCGCACCGATCCCGCTCGCCGGCGAGATCATCTCCCTGGTCAGCCGCCGGGCGACGCTCGGGTCGAGGAACACGTCGCCGCGCGCGGCCGCCCGGATCGCGGCGACGACCTCACCGGGATCGGCGTTCTTCAGCAGGTAGCCCGAGGCGCCGTTGCCGAGCGCGGTGTGCACCCGCTCCATCTCGCCGAAACTGGTCAGCACCACGACCCGCACGCCGGGGAAGCGCTCGGCGATCCGCGCCGTCGTCGCGGCACCGTCCAGGCGCGGCATCAGCAGGTCGATCAGCACGACGTCGGGCAGCTCCCGGTGCACCGCCATCGCGGCGAGCCGGTCCAGCGCCTCCTGGCCGTCCCCGGCCTCGGCCACGACCTCCACGTCGTCCAGCGCTTCCAGGTAGGCCCGGATCCCGCGCCGGACGACGGCGTGGTCGTCGGCGACGAGCACCCGCACCGGGGTGGTGGTCGTCGGGGACTCGGTCGGTGCCTTCACGCGCAGCGCCTCCGCTCGGCCGTCCCGGGCTCCGGTGCCCGGGGGTCCAGGATGCACATCCGGAGCGGGCCCGTCACCGGATCTACGTCATCCGTCGCGGTCCGCCGCGGCCGGACGACCGGCCCGCCGACGGTCATCGGCCGATCGCGGCCCGCACCGGCCGGTCTCTACGGTGACCGCATGGACGTCGCGTTCGGCACCGTGTGGGAGGCGGTCGCCGCCCGCCTCCCGGACGCCGTCGCCGTCTGCGAGCCCGCCGCCCGGTGGACCTGGGCCGAGTTCGACGACCGCGCGTCCCGGCTGGCGACCGCGCTGGAGTCGGCCGGGGTGCGGGCCGGCGACACGGTCGCGTGCTACCTGTACAACGGCTCGGCGTACCTGGAGACGGTGTTCGCCGCGTTCAAGCTCGGCGCGGTCCCGGTGAACGCGAACTACCGCTACACCGCCGCCGAGCTGACCTCGCTGCTCGACGACGCGGGCGCCGCCGCGATCGTGTTCAGCGGTGCGCTGGCCCCGAACGTCGCGCACGCCGCGACGCACCTGCGCTCGCTGCGGCTGCTGGTCCGCGACGGCGCCGCCCCCGAGGGCGGTCCCGGCCCGGACGCGGCCGACCTGGCGGAGATCCGCCGCGCGACCCCGCCCCGCCCGCACGCCCCGCGCCCCGGTTCGGACCGGCTGTTCATGTACACCGGCGGCACCACCGGACGGCCGAAGGGCGTCGTGTGGCAGCAGGCCGATCTGCTGCACAGCATCGCGGTCGCGGTGTTCGGGCCGCTGGGCCGCGACGCCCCGCCCGCCGATCTCGACGACGCCGTGGACCTCGCGGTGGCCGCCCGCACCGGCGGCCGGTCGCCGGTCACCCTGCCGGTGGTGCCGCTGATGCACGGCACCGGCCTGTTCAACACCCTCGGCGCGCTGCTCGTCGGCGGCCGGGCGGTGCTCACCCGGCCGGGCCGGCTCGATCCGCGGCACGTCTGGGAGACGGTCGCCGCGCAGCGGGCCGGAACGATCGTGGTGGCGGGCAACGCGATCGCCGTCCCGCTGGTCGACGAACTGGTCCGCGCCGAACGTGCGGGCACCCCGCACGACCTGTCGTCGCTGCGGGTGCTGCTGAGCTCGGGGACCGCGCTCGGCGACCGGACCAAGCAGGCGCTGCACGAACGCGCCGACCTGACGATCACCGACGCGATCGCGGCCAGCGAGGGCGGCCCGTTCGCCTTCGCCGTGACCCGCTCGGTGCACGACCTGCCGGCCCGGTTCCGGCCGGTGCCCGCCACCCGGCTGATCACCGACGACGGCCGGGTGCTCGACCCGGGCGAGCCCGGGACCGGGATGCTCGCCTACCGCGGCCCACTGCCGCTGGGCTACCACCGCGACGCCGAGCGCACCGCCGCCACCTTCCGGTTCCTCGACGGCGTGCGCTACGCGGTGCCCGGCGACCTGGCCGAGCTGGGCGCCGACGGTGTGCTCCGGTTCCTCGGCCGCGGTGCCGGGGTGATCAACACCGGTGGCGAGAAGGTGCACCCGCAGGAGGTCGAGGACGTGCTGCTCGCCGATCCGGCGGTGGCCGACTGCGTGGTCGTCGGGGTCCCGGACCCGCTGTGGGGCGAGCGGGTGACCGCGGTCGTCGCCTCCCCCGGCGCCGGCCCCGAGCTGCCCGGACGGCTGCGCGAGCGGGTCCGCGCGGTGCTGGCCGGCTACAAGGTGCCCCGCGTCGTGGTCGTGGTCGACGAGCTGCCGCGGACCCCGACCGGCAAGATCGAGCTCGCCAGGGCCCGGGAGCTGGCCGGGGCGGTACCGGCGGGCGGCTGACCGGTGACGGCCCGGCGCGGGAACGGCGCACGGGTCGCGCCGTCGGATCGGGCCGGTGGAGCGTCCCGGCTCACCGGCCGGCGCCTGCGGAGCACCACCCCGCCCGCGACCCTGAACACCGATGTCACCGGTCCCCGTGTCGTCTATCGGATCACCGCGGTGCTCGGAGCCGGGACTGCCCTGGCAGAGGCCCACTAGCCGCGGCTCCGCACTGTCCCGGCCGTGCGCCGTGGCGAGATCTACTCGTACAACCCGGTGGTCCCGAGACCTGGCCAGAGCGTTCGTCGCCTCATCATCAGCTCGGATGCCCTGCATGTCGACGGTGTGCCGGTGGTCCTCGGCATCCACCTCGTGGACTCGGACCCCGGCACGCTGCTCGCACCGGCGGTGGGCGACTACTGGGCGCCCGCCTCACGCTCGAGCGTGTGCTCGTGAGCCGGCTCGGGGAACAGCTGGGAGAGGCAACGCCCGACGAGCTCACGGCCGTCGGATCGGCCCTCGAGGCAGCTCTCGACCTGGACTGATCACCACGCTCACCCGGGGCAGCGACCGGGCTGGCCGGGCCTGACCGGTTCGCACCCCGTCGCCGCGGTTCGCACCCGTTGCAGCAGGTGTGGACCGCGGCGACGGGGTGCGAACCCGGCCGGTCACGGCCGCGTGTGCTCCACGATCGCCGGGAGCACCACGTCCCACCGCGACCGCGGGGGCGGCTCGTGGCCCGCCCCCGGCACCGGGACCAGCCGTGCCCCGGGTATCTCCGCGGCGAGGGCCTCGCCGTGGCCCGGCGGCAGGAACGGGTCGTCGGTGCCGTGCAGCACCAGCGTCGGTGCGGTGATGCGGGCGAGCCGGTGCCGCCAGGGCTCGCCGGCGTCGAGCACGAAGTGGTTGGTGAAGCTCGCCGCGCTGTCCGCGGTCCGGTCGAAGGTCCGCCCGGCGAGCGCGCGCCATCCCTGCTCGTCGAACGGCAGGCTGCCGGTGTAGGCACGTTCGCCCGCGAGGTGGTACTCGACGACGGCGTCGCGGTCGGACCAGTCCGGCTCGGCCTGCTCCCCGGTGAACATCGCCGCGAGCGCCGCCGACATCGGCGGCAGGTCCGGCGCGTCGTGCCCGGGCCCGCCGGGGGTGCCGGACATCAGGGTCAGCGTCCGCACCCGGTCGGGGTGGTCGAGTGCCAGCAGCTGGCCGATCGCGCTGCCCATCGACATCCCGACGACGTGCGCGGGACCCGGCCCGAGCCGCTCGACCAGCCCGGCCGCATCGGCGACCAGGTCGCGCAGCACGTAGTCCGGCGCCCCGGTGGGCGTGCTGGTGGACCGGCCGGTGTCGCGGTGGTCGTAGCGGAGCACGCACCGCCCGGCCGCGGCCAGCCGGGCGCAGAACTCCGCGTCCCAGTACAGCATCGACGCCGCCGCCCCCATCACCAGCAGCACCGCCGGGTCGGCCGGGTCGCCGAACGTCTCGATGCACAGGTCCACGCCGTTCACCCGCTCGATGCGTTCGCTCACGGCCGCGGCTCCCGGTCCCCCGCGACGAGCAGGGCGCCGGTCACCGGGACCAGCCAGGCCGGCGAGCGCGGCAGCATCGCCGCGAACGGGATCCCCCAGGCCAGCATGGTCCAGCCGACCACGGCCGGGACCCGCTCCCGGCGGCGGGCGGACCGGAGCAGGGCCACTCCGAGGGCCACCATCGGGCCGCCGAAGCTGCCCAGCGTCCGCCACAGCACGACGGTCCGCTCGGCCTCCAGCGGTGTCACCGGTTCCGCGAGGCGGACGGTGTCCCACCAGCCGTCCGCCCACGCCCCGGCCAGCGTCCTCCGGTCCTCCAGCGGGGCGACGACCATGTGGACCGCGCCGAGCCCCACCGCGATCCATCCCGCCGTCGTCGTCAGTCGCCTGCCCATGACCACTCCCATCTATACGGCTGCGTATATTTCGCACCGTAGCGCCGATATACGCTGCCGTACAGATCCGACGGCGAGGAGAGTGCGATGGCGAGGGCCCGGACCCCGCGGACGGCGTGGATCGACGCCGGCCTGGCCGTGCTGGCGGCGCGCGGGCCGGACGCGGTGCGGGTCGAGGCACTGGCCCAGCAGCTGGGCGTCACGAAGGGCGGCTTCTACGGCTACTTCGACGACCGCCCGGCGCTGCTGGCCGAGATGCTCGACACCTGGGAGCGGCGGAGCATCGGCGACGTCCTCGACCGGGTCGAGCGGGAGGGCGGCGACACGCGGACCCGCGCCCGCCGGGCCGGTGAGCTGACCTTCTCCCCCGAGCTGCTGACCCTCGATCTGGCGGTGCGCGACTGGGCCCGCCGGGACGCGGCGGTGGCCGAGCGGCTGCGCCGGGTCGACGACCAGCGGCTGGGCTTCCTGCGGACCCAGTTCGCCGACCGGTTCCCCGATCCGGTCGAGCTGGAGGCGCGCTGCCTGCTCGCGTTCTGCACCGCCATCGCCTCGGACCTGATCCTGGCCCGGCATCCCGGGAACACCCGCGGGGAGATCGTCGACCGGGCCGAGGCGCTGCTGTTCGGCGGCGACTGAGCGGCCGCTACTGGATCAGCACGAGATCGTCGGCGTGCACCAGCTCGCGGCGCTGCTCGGGCGGCAGCTCCCGGGTCCGGCGGCCGATCATCGACGGCAGCTCGGCGGCGTCGTAGGAGACGACGCCGCGGGCGATCGGCCGGCCGTGCGGCGCGAGCAGCTCGACGACGTCACCGGCGACGAAGTCCCCGGAGACGCCGTGCACCCCGGCGGCCAGCAGCGAGCGGCGCCGGGTCCGGACGGCCTCGACGGCGCCGTCGTCGAGATCGAGGGCGCCCCGGACGTCGGCGGCGTGCCGCAGCCAGAACCGCCGCGCACTCATCCGGCGGCCGGAGGCGCGGAACGCGGTGCCGACCTTCGGGCCGTCCGGGCCGGTGTCGACGGCGGCGGCGGCCTCCTCGGCCGAGGTCAGCAGCACCGGGATCCCGGCGGCGGAGGCGGTCGCCGCGGCGGTCACCTTGGTCGCCATCCCGCCGGTGCCCAGGCCGGAACCGGGCCGGGTCACGCTGATCCCGGCCAGCTCGGCCGGCTCCTCGACCTCGCTGACCAGCGACGATCCGGCGGCCCGCGGGTCGCCGTCGTAGAGCCCGTCGACGTCGGAGAGCAGCACCAGCGCGTCGGCGCCGACGATGTGCGCGACCAGCGCCGCGAGCCGGTCGTTGTCGCCGACCCGGATCTCGGCGGTCGCGACGGTGTCGTTCTCGTTGACGACCGGCAGCGAACCGAGCTGGAGCAGGCGCTCCAGGGTGCGCTGGGCGTTGCGGTAGCTGGCCCGGCGGATCATGTCGTCGGCGGTGAGCAGCACCTGCCCGATGCCCTGGCCGTGCCGGGCGAACGACGCCGAGTAGGCGTGCGCCAGCAGCAGCTGCCCGACCGAGGCGGCGGCCTGCTGGGTGGCGAGATCGCGGGGCCTGCGGCGCAGCTGCAGCGGTGCGAGCCCGGCCGCGATCGCCCCGGACGACACCAGCACCACCTGGCTGCCGGCGTCGCGACGGGTCATCAAGGCGTCGACCAGGGCGTCCAGCCGGGCCGGGTCGAGACCGCCGGTGAGGCTGGTGAGCGACGACGACCCGACCTTGACGACGATCCGGCGGGCCGCGCCGATCGCGGACCTGGTCGTGCTCATGCCACGTTCACCGTTCGATCTCGTGGTCCGATGCGTAGCGGGCACCGGCCGCGAGCTCGGCGTCGGACAGGTGCGCGCGCCGCGCCGCGCGGGCCTGCTTGCGCTCGGAGGCGCCGACCCGTTCGGTGTTCTCCAGCCGCACGTCGGTGCCCCGCCCGGTGAGCAGCGCCGCGACCCCGGCCGGCGTCGAGGGCTCCCAGTCGAAGGTCATGTCGCCGATGGTGACCGGGCAGCCGGGCACCGCGCCCGCCTTCGCCAGTGCCTCCTCGACACCGAGCCGGGCGAGCCGGTCCGCGAGGTAGCCGACGGCCTCGTCGTTCTCGAAGTTGGTCTGCCGGATCCAGCGCTCGGGCCGCTCGCCGCGCACCACGAACCCGCCGTCGAGCCCGGTGTCCGGCTCGATCGTGAATCCGGAGTCGTCGACCGCCCTCGGCCGGATCACGGTGCGGGTGGGCTCGGCGTCGGGCTGCGCGGCGCGGGCCGCCGCGACCCGCTCCGCCATGGCGAAGCTGAGCTCGCGCAGCCCGGTCCGGGACGCGGTGGAGATCGCGAAGATCGGCCAGCCGAACCGCTCGGCGAGATCGGCGCGGACCATCTCGACGAGATCGGCGGCGTCCGGCACGTCGATCTTGTTCAGCGCGATCATCCGGGGCCGCTGGTCGAGCCGCTCGCCGAGCGCGCTGGTGCCGAGCTGGTCGGCGTAGTGCGCGAGCTCGGCCTCCAGGGCCTCGATGTCGGAGACCGGATCGCGCTCGGTCTCGAACGTCGCGCAGTCGACGACGTGCACCAGCACCGAGCAGCGCTCGATGTGCCGGAGGAACTCCAGGCCGAGCCCGCGCCCGTCGGCGGCGCCCGGGATCAGCCCGGGGACGTCGGCGACGGTGAACGTCGCGTCGCCGGCGCTGACCACGCCGAGCTGCGGGACGAGCGTGGTGAACGGGTAGTCGGCGATCTTCGGCCGGGCCGCGGACAGCGCGGCGACCAGCGAGGACTTGCCGGCGCTGGGGAACCCGACCAGCCCGACGTCGGCAAGCGAGCGCAGCTCCAGGGTGAAGCTGACCTCCTCGCCGGGCTCGCCGAGCAGTGCGAACCCGGGCGCCTTGCGCGCGGTGGAGGCCAGCGCGGCGTTGCCGAGCCCGCCGCGGCCGCCCTCTGCGGCGACGAACCGGGTGCCCGGGCCGACCAGGTCGGCGACGATCTCGCCGTCGGGATCGAGGATCACCGTGCCGTCCGGGACGCGCAGCTCCAGATCGGGGGCGTTGGCGCCGTTCTTGAACGAGCCCTGCCCCTGGGTGCCGCTGCGGGCGGTGGCGTGCGGGCGGTGGTGGTAGTCGAGCAGCGTGTGCACGCCGGGATCGACGACCAGCACGACCGAGCCGCCGCGGCCGCCGTTGCCGCCGTCCGGCCCGCCGAGCGGCTTGAACTTCTCGCGGTGCACCGAGGCGCAGCCGTTGCCCCCGGCGCCCGCGGTCGCGTGCAGCACGACGCGGTCCACGAAGCGGGACATTGGTGCCTCCTCGTTACGGTGATGACACGACGAACGGCGGGTCCCCCGGTAACCGGGGTGACCCGCCGTCGGCGTCGTGGACGTGCTGGGCGGGTCGCTCAGACCTCGGCCGGCACGATGTTGACGGTCTTGCGGCCGCGCTTGGAACCGAACTCCACGGTGCCGGCCGCGAGGGCGAACAGCGTGTCGTCCTTGCCGCGACCCACGTTCACACCCGGGTGGGTGCTGGTGCCGCGCTGGCGGATCAGGATCTCGCCGGCCTTGACGGTCTGGCCGCCGAAGCGCTTCACACCCAGGAACTGCGGGTTCGAGTCGCGACCGTTGCGGGAGCTGGACGCACCCTTCTTGTGTGCCATGACGCAGGCTCCTTACTTGCCGATCGCGGTGACCTGGACCTTCGTCAGGGGCTGACGGTGTCCCTGACGCTTGTGGTACCCGGTCTTGTTCTTGAACTTGTGGATCCGGATCTTGGGACCCTTGGTGTGCTCGACGACCGTGGCGGTCACCGCAGAGGTGAGGCCCGACACGTCCGTGGTCACCTGGTCGCCGTCGACGAGCAGCACGGCGGGCAGGCTGATCTCCGCACCGGGCTCACCGTCGAGCTTCTCGACGGTGACCACGTCGTCGACGGCCACCTTGTACTGCTTTCCGCCGGTCTTGACGATCGCGTACATCGCTGACGCACGACTCCTGAAATTCGGGGGCGCTTGCTTGCGCTCGGTCTTCACAGCTCGCGCCGAACCCGGCGCGCACGCCACTGGACTGTGTCGATCCCGGCCAGGCAGGCCGGGACACAGAGGCGTGGCTTCTGTCGGTCAAGGGTACGCGACCCCGTCGCCGGGGCCACACTCACCCCCCGTCCTGGGGCGGACCCGCGGGACGGGAGGCCGCCCTGCGTGCACGACGCGGACGGGACACCACCGCCGGCGGCTCCGGCTGATCGGGGACGGCAGGTGCGGCGGGGCCGTCCTGTCGCTCCGAGGGGTCCGGGCCCGGGGTGGGGGTCGTGATGACGACCGGTTCGACGGTCGCCGCCGGGGCGCCCGCCGTCCGGCTGACCCGGCGACGGCGCGGGGCGGGCTCGGCCGCGCTCCCGCCGGTGTCGCCGGTCGTGGGCCCCGCAGGCGGGGCGGCGGTCGCCTGCTCCGCGGGGGGCGCAGCGGGAGCCGCGGGGGGCGCAGCGGGATCGGCCGGGGCGGCCGCGGCCGCGGTGCCGGTCACCGCCGCTGCGGGGCCGGCGGTACCGGCGTCGGCCGCGGCGGAGCCGGGCGCGCCGACAGCGCCGACGGGAGCGTCAGCCGCACCGGACCCGGCAGTGCCGGACCCAGCCGCACCGGAACCGGCGGTGCCGGTCGCACCGGCCGTGGTTCCGTCGGCGGCCGTACCCGCGGCAGCGGGCGCACCCGCGGATCGGGTCGCGGCGCGGCGGCGCCCACCGGCCCGCCCGGTCCTCGGCGCCGAGCCGGTCAGCTCGCCGACCGGCTCGGCCACGGCGGCGTCGTCCGGATCGGTGGCAGGCGCGGGCGCCGGCGCCGGGTCGGTCACCGTCGCGGCGCCACCCCCGGCAGCCGGTCCGGCGGAGACTCCCCCGGCCCCCGGACCGGCCGGGGCACCACCGGCACCCGGACCGGCCGAGGCACCACCGGCACCCGGGCCGGCCGGGACGTCATCGGCCCCCGGGCCGTCGGTGCCGGGCTCGTCGTCGCCGCGCACACCGAGACCGGCGGCGACCGCGGCCACCCCGGCGACGGCCGAGCTGGTGTCGACGGCCCGGTCACCGTTGCCGTTCCGGTCGGAGCCGTTGCGGTCGGAGCCGTTGCGGTCCGCGGTGGTCTCCTGCGACTCGTCCGGCTGCCCGTTCCCGGGCTCGCCGTTCCCGCTGCCGCCCCGGCGGCGCCGGCGGCGACCGCCGCCGTCCTCACCGCTGCCGCTGTCCCGGCCACTGCCACTGCCACTGTCGCGGCCGTTGGCACTGTCGCGGCCGTTGCCGTTGCTGCTTCCGTTGCCCTGGGAGCCGTTGCCGCCACCGCCGGACCCGCGGCCGTTGCCGTTGCCGTTTCCGTTGCCGTGCTCGACCGGGTCGGTGGAGACGATCACGCCGCGCCCGCGGCAGTGCTCGCACGGGGTGGAGAAGTGCTCCAGCAGGCCCCCGCCGACCCGCTTGCGGGTCATCTGGACGAGCCCGAGCGAGGTCACCTCCGCCACCTGGTGGCGGGTGCGGTCGCGGGCCAGGCACTCGGTGAGCCGGCGCAGCACCAGGTCCCGGTTGGCCTCGAGCACCATGTCGATGAAGTCGACGACGATGATCCCGCCGATGTCGCGCAGCCGCAGCTGGCGGACGATCTCCTCGGCCGCCTCCAGGTTGTTCCGGGTGACGGTCTCCTCGAGATTGCCGCCGGAGCCGGTGAACTTGCCGGTGTTGACGTCGACGACGGTCATCGCCTCGGTCCGGTCGATCACCAGGGTGCCGCCGGAGGGCAGCCAGACCTTGCGGTCCAGCGCCTTGAGCAGCTGCTCGTCGATCCGGTGCTCGGTGAACACGTCGGACGGGCCGGTGTGCCGGTGCATGCGTTCCGCCAGTTCCGGTGCGACGTGCCGGACGTAGCCGGAGACGGTCTCCCAGGCGTCGTCACCGGAGATGATCAGCTTCGAGAAGTCCTCGTTGAACTGGTCGCGGACGACCTTGACCAGCATGTCCGGCTCCTCGTAGAGGAGCGTCGGCGCCTTCGGCGCACCCTTGCCGGTCCGCTCGGACTTCTCCTTGACGATCTCCCACTGCGCCTGCAGCCGGCGCACGTCGCGCTCCAGGGCCTCGTGCGAGACGCCCTCGGACGCCGTCCGGATGATCACGCCGGCCTCGGCCGGGACGATCTCCTTCAGCATGTCCTTGAGCCGCTTGCGCTCGGTGTCGGGCAGCTTGCGGGAGATGCCCGCGGCACCGCCGGAGGGCACGTAGACCAGGAAGCGGCCGGCCAGCGAGATCTGGGTGGTCAGCCGGGCGCCCTTGTGGCCGACCGGGTCCTTGGTGACCTGGACGAGCACCTGGTCGCCGGAGGACAGCGCCTGCTCGATCTTGCGGGCCTTGCCGTTCAGGCCGGCCGCGTCCCAGTTCACCTCGCCGGCGTAGAGCACCGCGTTGCGGCCGCGGCCGATGTCGACGAACGCCGCCTCCATCGAGGGCAGCACGTTCTGCACGCGGCCGAGGTAGATGTTGCCGACCATGCCGGCGCCGGTCGAACCGCCGCCGGTGATGAAGTGCTCGACGAGGACGTCGTCCTCCAGCACGCCGATCTCGGTGCGGTCGGCGAGCTGCCGGATGACCATCTGCCGGTCGACCGACTCGCGGCGGGCCAGGAACTCCGCCTCGGACAGGATCGGCGGGCGGCGCCGGCCGGCGTCGCGGCCGTCCCGGCGGCGCTGGCGCTTGGCCTCGAGCCGGGTGGAGCCGCGGACGCTCTGCACGCCGTCGTCGGCGGCCGAACCGCCGCCGGACTGCTCCTGCCGCGCCTCGCGGACCTTCGTGACGGTGTTCGGCGGGTCGTCCTCGGAGCGGTCCTCGACCTCGGAACCGCCACGCCGGCGGCGCCGGCGGCGGCGCCGCGAGCCGGACGACTGATCGTCGCCCCCGCCGTCGGAGCCGTCGGAGCCGTCGCTCCCGCGGTCGGAGCCGTCGTCGGTGTCGTCGTCGCCGGCGGACCGCTCGGCCTCGTCGGCTGCGCCGTCGTCGTCGCCGGACTCGCCGTCGCCGTCGTTCTCGCCCAGGTCGTCGCCGCCCTTGCCGCGGCCACGGCCGCGGCGGCCGCGCCGGCGCCTGCGGCGGGCGCCCTCGTCGTCGTCGTCATCGGTGCCCGCGTCGGGACCCGGGTCGGGCTCACCGGTGGTCGTGTCGCCTGCGGCCGGGGCGTCCTGCTCGTCGGCGGACGGCGCGCCGGCCCGGTCGTCGTCCCGCTTGCTCTTGCGGCCCCGGCGCTTCCTGCCGCCGGTCTCCTCCTCGGCGGCGGGGGCCTCCGGCTCGGCGGGAGCCGCGGGAGCAGGCGCCGGCGTGGTGGGCGCCTGGAACATCGGCATCGCGAACACCGGGGCGAGCGGCGCCGCGGCCGGCTCCGGCCGGTCGCCGGACCGCCCGGACGGCTCGGGCGTCCCGAGGTCCTCCTCGGCAACCGGCTCCGGCGCGGCCGCAGCCGACGGGGCCTCCGGCTCCGCAGGCTGCACGGCCTCCGGTGCCGGGTCCACCGCCGGGGCCAGCGCGGCGGCGACCTGCTCGGCCGTCGCCCGGGTGATGCTGGACTGGGCGCTGCGGATCTCGTGGCCCAGTCCGCTCAGGGCGCCCAGGACGTCCCGGCTGGCCCGGCCGAGCAGCTTGGCCAGTGCGTGGACCCGCATCTTGTCCGGCAGGTCCTGGATGGGCGCGGGCTCCGACACACCGGAGGGCCCGCCGGTGCCACCGGCGGGCGCGTCGTTCACGGACATTCAGCTCCTTCGCCCCCGGGCGCCTCACGTCGGAGGCGGCCACGCAGGGACCTTGCGCGTACTCGTTCCGCAGCTCGCGCGGGTGCGCGGTGCGGCACATCTGGTGTCGCTGCCCCGGATCTCCGGGGTGGTTGCTCGACGACGCGCCGGCAGCTCCTCGCCGCCCGTGTCAGGACGTTCCGGGCCGGCCCCGGGTCGCCGGTGCCGATCCGAGCGGATCCACCAGGTCGCCCCCGTCGTCGAGCAGGCCCTGCGCCAACCGGGTGGCCGTCACCGGAACCGGTGGCGTCAGGTCTGCGACAACGCTGAGCGCACCCAGCACGTCATCGGGTCGAACGGTCGGTGTGGTCTGCCGAACGACCGCCGTCAGTATCGCACAGCCGGTGGCCGCCTCCGGGGAACCCGCCGCCTCGGCCGCGGCATGATCGGCCGGCTCGCCGTTCACCTGCGGTTCGACCGCCAGCGCCACGAGCGCCGCCCGGACGTCGATCTCCTTGCGCCCGGACGGTGTGACCCGGGTCACGACGACCGAGTCCCGCTCCAGGAGCGCGGCCGCCGCGGAGGCGACCTCCTCGTGCGGCACGCCGCGGATCTCCAGCCGCCACCGGGCCGCGTCGATCCGGTCGGCCAGCGCCGGCGGCTCGGCGACCGCGACCGCCAGCACGTCCAGCCCGTCCGGCAGCGCCCGGTCCAGCGCCGCCCGGACCAGCTCGGGATCGACCTCGCGGGTCAGGCCCATCTCGACATACTCGGCCTCGCTGGCCGCACCGGTCGGCGCCGCCCCCACCCAGGACAGCCGCGGATGCGGGCTGAACCCGTGCGAATGCGACACCGGGACGCCGGCCCGGCGCACCGCCCGCTCGAAGCTGCGGGCGATGTCGCGGTGCGACAGGAAGCGCAGCCGGCCCCGCTTGGCGAAGCGCAGCCGCACCCGCTGCACCGTCGGTGGTGCCGGGTTCGCCGCCGCTCCCGCCTTCACGCGTGCCATGCCCGGGAGTCTAGGAGCCCCCGCCTGCCGCGGGCGCCGCGCGGTGGCGGTCCGGGTCCTCGCGACCACGTCCATGATCGCCGTCGTGGTGCGTCCGGCCACGCGGATCGCGGCCCTGCGCACCGGCACGGCGATCACATCGCTGTCCGGACGGGTGTCCCGGCCGGCGGACATCGCGTCGCACCCGCTCCCGGGACGTCGTACGGTCACCGACGCAACGATCCCCCTCTCGAGGAGACGCGATGTTCGTCGGCGTGCGACGGCGCCACGTGGACCTGCTCCGCACCGCGAGCGCGACCTGTCGCGCCCGCCGCAGCCCCGACCCGTCGCACCCTTCCGAGAGGACCTCCCGTGACCAGCACCCAGACCCCGCGTGACGCCGCGCTGAGCGAGATCGTCACCGCCACCACCCGCGCCGTCGACGCCGACCCGGACAACGCGCACGCGCTGTTCCGGGCCACCGGCTCCGGCGGCGACGGGGTCCGATCCGAGATCCGGATCGGCCGCCACGACGTGGTCGTCGACGAGCCGCCCGCGCTCGGCGGCGACGACGCCGCCCCGAACCCGGTCGAGTTCGCGCTCGCCGGGCTGCTGTCCTGCCAGGTCGTGACCTACCGGTTCTGGGCGGCGAAGCTGGGCATCCCGCTCGACGACGTGCAGGTCGACGTCGAGGGCGATCTCGACGTCCGCGGCTTCTTCGGCCTCGACGACGGCGTCCGGCCCGGCTTCGGCGAGGTCCGCCTGGTCGTCGACCTGCGCGGCCCCGCCTCCGACGAGGACTACCGGCGGCTGCGCGAGACGGTGGACGCGCACTGCCCGGTGCTCGACCTGTTCCGCAACCCGACGCCGGTCAGCACCACCGCACCGGCCTGAGCGCTACTGCTCGAGCACGAGCAGCGTGTCGCCGGCGGGCCGGAACCCGGCCCGCCGGTAGAACGCCGTGCTGCCCGCCGTCGGGGCCAGCATCAGCCGCCGGTAGCCGCGGTCGCGGGCGTGCGCGACGACCGCCGCGAGCAGCGCGCGCGGCACCCCCGCCTCGGCGAACGAGCCGAGCACGAACGCGTTGCCGACCTGACCGGTCCGCGTGCCCCGGCCGCCCGGGCGCGGCATCTGCACGGTCTCCAGCACGTTGATCGAGCCGATCGGGGTGTACCCGGCGCGCTCGCTGCCCGCCTCGGCGATCCAGAACGCCCGGCGCGGCTGCTCGACCCGCCACCAGGCGGCGAACGCCTCCTCGAACCCGGGATCGGCCACCGGCCGGCCGGCCCGCTCCTCCAGCCACTGCCTGCGCAGCCGGGCCAGCCCGGCGACGTCGCGCTCGTCGGCGACCCGCACCCGCAGGCGCCTGCCGCCGTGCTCCCACTCGGAACCGCGGGCGCCCGAGCCCGGATCGGGGATGGAGGACAGGCCGTTCGCCGCTCCGGTCGTCTCAGTCACCCGATCCCTGCCGAGACCCCGGCGCCATCGCGCCCGCCGACGCCGTCGGGTTCACCACGGTCAGCGGCAGCAGCGTGGTGCCGCTCGGGCCCACCTCGATGTCGGTGCCGGTGGACGGGCACACGCCGCAGTCGAAGCACGGCGTCCAGCGGCAGTCGTCCTGCTCGCGGCCGGCCAGCGCGTCCTGCCAGTCCTCCCAGAGCCAGTCCCGCTCCAGGCCGGAGTCGAGGTGGTCCCACGGCAGGATCTCGTCGGCCTCCCGCTCGCGGGTGGTGTACCAGTCCAGGTCGACGCCCATCGGCTCCAGCGCCTCGGCCGCCGAGTCCACCCAGCGCCGGTAGGAGAAGTGCTCGGACCAGCCGTCGAACCGGCCGCCGTCGCGCCAGACGCGCTCGATCACCGCGCCGACCCGGCGGTCGCCGCGGGCGAGCAGTCCCTCGATCAGCGAGGGCTCGCCGTCGTGGTAGCGCATGCCGATGTTGCGGCCGATCTTCCGGTCGGCGTTGACCGCCTCGCGCAGCTTGCGCAGCCGGGCGTCGACGACCTCGGGATGGCACTGCGACGCCCACTGGAACGGGGTGTGCGGCTTCGGCACGAACCCGCCGATCGAGATGGTGCAGCGGACGTCGTTGCGGCCGGACCCCTCCCGGCCCGCCTTGATGACGCGGTGCGCCATGCCGGCGATCTCCAGCACGTCCTCGTCGGTCTCGGTCGGCAGGCCGCACATGAAGTACAGCTTGACCTGCCGCCAGCCCTGCGAGAACGCCTCGGCACAGGTGCGGATCAGATCGTCCTCGGACACCATCTTGTTGATCACCCGGCGGATCCGCTCGGAACCGCCCTCGGGGGCGAAGGTGAGCCCGGAGCGGCGGCCGTTGCGGGAGATCTCGTTGGCCAGGTCGATGTTGAACGCGTCCACCCGGGTGCTCGGCAGCGACAGCGAGGTGTTGGTGCCCTCGTAGCGGTCGGCCAGGCCCTTGGTGACCTCGGCGATCTCGGAGTGGTCGGCCGAGGACAGCGAGAGCAGGCCGACCTCGTCGAACCCGGACGCGCGCACGGCGTTGTCGACCATCTCGCCGATGCCCTGCAGCGAGCGCTCCCGGACCGGCCGGGTGATCATCCCGGCCTGGCAGAACCGGCAGCCGCGGGTGCAGCCGCGGAAGATCTCCACCGACGCCCGCTCGTGCACCGTCTCGGCCAGCGGGACCAGCGGCTTCTTCGGGTACGGCCAGTCGTCCAGCTCGACCGTGGTGCGCTTCTGCACCGACGCCGGGACCCGCTCGTCGGCCGGGGTGACCGAGGCGATGGCGCCGTCGGCGCGGTAGCCGACGTCGTAGAGCGACGGCACGTAGCAGCCGGGCGTCCCGGCCAGCCGGACCAGCAGCTCGCGGCGCCCGCCGGGGCGGCCCTGGGCCTTCCAGTCCCGGACGACGTCGGTGATGTCCCCGACGACCTCCTCGCCGTCGCCGATCGCGGCCACGTCGACGAAGTCCGCCACCGGCTCCGGGTTGAACGCGGCGTGCCCGCCCGCGACGACGACCGGATGGGTCTCGTCCCGGTCCGCCGCGTGCAGCGGGGTCCCGGCGAGATCCAGCGTGGTGAGCAGGTTCGTGTACCCGAGCTCGGTGGAGAACGAGACGCCCAGCAGGTCGAAGTCGCCGATCGCGTGGTGCGCGTCGACGGTGAACGCCGGGACCCCGTGCTCGCGCATCAGCGCCTCGAGATCGGGCCAGACCGCGTAGCAGCGCTCGGCGAGCGCGTCGTCCCGCTCGTTGAGCACCTCGTAGAGGATCTGCACGCCCTGGTTGGGCAGGCCGACCTCGTAGGCGTCCGGGTAGAGCAGCGCCCACCGGACCTGCACCGAGTCCCACGGCTTGACCTGCGAGTTCCCCTCACCGCCGACGTACTGCACCGGCTTCGAGACTCGGGGCAGGATCGACTCGAGGGCGGGGAAGACGGAGGTGGGTGCCACGCTGAACCAGGGTAGCCCCGTCCGAACCGGACGACCCGGCGGGTCGGCGCGGTCGCCGGCTCAGTGCACGATCGGCCCGCTGCCCGGCGCCGGGCCGGGCCCGCCGGCACCGCTGCGGGGTGCGGGCCGGGCGGCGGCCGCACCCGGCCGGGCCACCAGCGCCGCGACCAGCAGCACCGCCCCGATCGCCGTCCCCACCTGCATCAGCACGAGATCGGCGATCCCACCGGAACCGAGCAGGCCGTACGCCGTGCTCGGGTCCAGCATCGACAGCGCGCCGAGGGCCAGCAGGGCGGCGCCCGCGGTCACCGGCGCGGCGGGCAGCCGGTGCGCGGCCCCGGCGAGCACCCCGAGCACCGCACCGCCGAGCAGCACGGTCAGCGCGCCGACCGGCAGGTCTTCCAGGCGCATCATCATCATCGCCCGGCGGGTCGACTCCAGGCCGTGGCCGAGCAGTGCGACCCCGATCCCCACCCCGACGAGCCCGCCGACCACCCCGTTGACCGTCCGCATCGCGACTCCCCCACCGGCGTTCCCCCAGGACGGAACGGACACTAACCAACCGGTACCCCGCTCCGGACGCGTTCAGGACAACTCCCCTGATATCGCGTGCAGTGCCGCGCGGGTGGCGTCGTCGGCGGGCAGGAAGGTCTCCAGTGCCAGCTCGGCGAGGGTGACGTCGTGCGGCGCACCGAAGGTCGTCATCGTCGAGTGGAAGGCCAGCGGCCCGGCCGGTGAGTCGAGCAGCATCGGGAGCAGCACGTCCGACCCGGGCGAGGGCAGCGCCGTCGCCGGCGGGGCCGGATAGCCGCGGCACTCGTCGAGCAGGGCGCCCAGTCGCGGGTCCGCGGTGACCCGGACCTGCCGTTCCAGGCGGTGCAGCAGGTGCTCGCGCCACTGCGCGAGGTTCCGGATCCGCGGCGCGAGGCCGCCCGGGTGCAGGCAGGCCCGGTAGACGTTCACCGGCGGCCCGAGCGCGGCCGGATCCAGCCCGTCGAGCAGCGCGGCGACCGACCGGCCGGCCAGCTGCACGTCACCCCAGCGGTCGACGACCAGCGCCGGATACGGGTCGTGCGCGGCGACCAGCCGGTCCAGCGCCTCCCGGACCGGTGCGAGATCCGGGTCGTCGAGCGGGCGCTCGGCGTAGGCGGGCGCGAACCCGGCGGCCAGCAGCAGCGCGTTGCGCTCACGCAGCGGGATCTCCAGCTCCGCGGCCAGCGCGCCCAGCAGCTCCCGGCTCGCACCGGAGCGGCCGGTCTCGACGAAGCTCAGGTGCCGGGTGGAGACGCCGGCGGCGAGCGCCAGGTCCAGCTGGCTGCGGCGCCGCCGGGCCCGCCAGAACCGGAGCATCTCCCCCGGCCCGGCGTTCCGGGACGGCCGGACGTTCGCGCTGGTCACCGGGATCACGCTAGCCGCGCCCCGGCCCGGCGACGACTACCTCGCGGGTCATCGCCACGCCCGCCGGTGCACCGCACGCTGGGCAGCGACCGGCACGACACCGACCAGCAGGGAGCGCACCGTGACCGACCGGACGACCGACCCGACGACCGACTTCGCCGCACTCGCCCAGCGCTACGTCGACGCCTTCAACGAGACCGACCCGGCCGCCCGCAGGCGGCTGGTCGCCGGCCTGTTCACCGCGGACTGCCGCTACGTCGATCCGCTCGCCGACGTCACCGGGCACGACGGCGTCGACGGCTTCCTCGGCGTCGCCCAGGACCGGCTGCCGGGATTCGAGTTCCGGCTGCTCGACGCCGTCGACGCGCACCACGACCGGGCCCGGTTCCGCTGGCAGGCCGCACCGCCGGAGGTGTACGCGACCGGCGCCGAACCACCGGTGATCGGGTTCGACGTGGTCGTGGTGGACGCCGACGGCCGGATCGGCCAGGTGCACGGGTTCCTCGACCGGGTGCCCGCGCACTGAGCCTGGGCACCGAGCCTGGGCACCGGGCCCGCGCACCGGGCCGGCACACCGGAGCCGTGCTCAGCGCTTCCCGTTGGGCAGCGCCAGCCGGTTGATGGTGCCGAGCACCTGCAGGTACTGCGTCCAGAGCGGGCCGGAGGTGTACTCCAGGCCGTACTCCTCGCAGAGCGCCCGCACCTCGGGCGCGATCTCGGCGTAGCGGTTGCTCGGCAGGTCCGGGAACAGGTGGTGCTCGATCTGGAAGCTGAGCTGGCCGGTCATCAGGTGGAAGAACCGGCCGCCGTCGAGGTTCGCCGAGCCGAGCAGCTGACGGACGTACCACTCGCCACGGCTCTCGTCCGCCAGCTGCTCCTCGGAGAACTGCACCGCACCCGCCGGGAAGTGCCCGCAGAAGATCACCGCGTGCGACCAGATGTTGCGCACCACGTTCGCGGTCAGGTTCCCGGCCAGCACCGGCAGGAAGAACGGGCCGGCCAGCGCCGGGAACGCCAGGTAGTCCTTGAACACCTGCCTGCCGGTCTTGCGGCCGATCGACTTCACCTGCTGCCACACCCGCGACCAGGGCTTCTGCCCCGCGAGGACCTTCTCGACCTCCAGGTCGTGCAGCGCGACGCCGTACTCGAAGAACAGGCTCAGCAGGAAGTTGTAGAGCGGATTGCCCAGGTGGTAGGGCGTCCAGCGCTGCTCCTCCGAGAGCCGCAGGATCCCGTAGCCGACGTCGCGGTCCTTGCCGACCACGTTGGTGTAGGTGTGGTGCAGGTAGTTGTGCGAGTGCTTCCACTCCGTCGACGACGAGACGTTGTCCCACTCCCAGCTCGACGAGTGGATCTTGGGGTCGCGCATCCAGTCCCACTGGCCGTGCATGACGTTGTGCCCGATCTCCATGTTCTCCAGGATCTTGGCGATCGAGAGCATGGCCGTGCCGGCGATCCAGGCCGGGGGCAGGACACCGGCGAACAGCAGCGCCCGGCCGCCGATCTCCAGCGCCCGCTGCTTGCGGATGACGTCCCGGATGTAGGCGGCGTCGGACGCGCCGCGCTCGTCGAGGATGCGGTCCCGGATCGCGTCCAGCCGGCGGCCCAGCTCCTCGATCTGCTCGGCGGTCAGCCGGGTGGTGGCCTGCACGTCCTCGCGCCGGCTGGAGGGCACGAGCTCCAGCACCGGGCGCTGCGGCTGCCGGACGGCGGTCGTCTCCTCCGGGCCGGGCTCGTGGCCGGGCTCCCGGCCGGTGACGGACGTGTCGAGCGTGGCGGTCATGGCGGACCTCCTCGGGTCGATGTGGCGCCGGGCCGGACGATCCGGACCCCGGTGACGGTGCTGCGGGCCGGGACGGGCCCCGCGGTCAGGGCAGGTCGATGCTGGCCGGCCCGCAGGCGGAGTTGACGCAGGTCTGGACGAGATCGCCGGGCTCGCCGTGCGTCTGCCCGGTCCGCAGGTCGCGGACCCGGCCCTCGCGCAGCGGCAGCACGCAGCCGAAGCAGATCCCCATCCGGCAGCCGCTGGGCATGATCCGCCCGGCGGACTCGCCCGCCTCCAGCAGGCTCTGGCCCGGCTGCACCTCGACGGTGCCGGTACCGAGCTCGACGGTGCCGCCGGTCCCCTCGCTCGCCCGTGCGGGCGGGGTGAACCGCTCGACGACGACGTCGTCCCAGGCGTCGGTGAGGGCGTCGAGCAGCCCGTCCGGGCCGCAGGCGTACACCGTGCGATCGGCCCGGTCCGGGACCGCCGCGTCCAGGCTCGCCGGATCGAGCCGGCCGGTGACCCCGCTGTGCCGCTGCACCACGCGCAGTCCGGGGTGCCGGGCGGCGAGCCCGGCCAGCTCGGCGGCGAAGATCGTGTCCTCGGGGGTGCGGGCACTGTGCACCAGCACCGTGTCGGGCATCGGCGCGGCGCCCGCGTCGAGCGTGCGGAGCATGCTCATCACCGGGGTGATCCCGCTGCCCGCGGTCACGAACAGCAGCCCGGCCGGCAGCGGATCGGGCAGGGTGAACCCGCCGTCGGCCTGCTCCAGGTCGACCACGGTGCCGATCGGGAGATCGCGGACGAGCTTCGTGGAGACCACCCCGCCCGGCACCTCCTGCACGGTGACGGTGAGGTAGCGGGCCCCCTCCGGGGAGGACAGCGAGTAGCTGCGGCGGTGCCGCACCCCGTCGACGTCGATCCCGACGCCGACGTACTGGCCTGCCCGGTGCCCGGCCCAGGCCCGCCCGGGCTCGATCGTGACCGACACGGCCCGGCCGGTCTCCCTGCGCCGGGCCACGACCCGGCCGCGCAGCGACGTCGTCGACCACAGCGGGTCGAACAGGGTCAGGAAGTCCTCGGGCAGCAGCGGCGTCGTGAGTGCGCTCGCAGCGACCAGCAGACGCCCGGGCCGGCCGGGAGCCGGAGCAGCGGAACGGAACATGACATCAACTCTGCACAACTTGATGTCACATAGCAAGTCGCAACGGTCGATCGCCTGTGTCACATGATGTGCTGCTATGGTCCATGTCATGGTGGACGAGCACGCCGACCTGGAGGGCTGGCGCACCATCGACGAGCTGGCCCACGCCAGCGGAGTCACGGTGCGCAACATCCGTGCCTACCAGTCCCGCGGGCTGCTCCCGCCGCCCGAGGTGCGGGCCCGGACCGGCTACTACGGGCCGGGGCACGCCGCCCGGCTCGAACTGATCAAGGACCTGCAGGACGAGGGCGTCAAGCTCGACACCATCAAGAAGCTGCTCGACACCACCGGCGGCTCCACCGAGCAGGTCGTGCAGTTCATCCGGACCGTCCGCGAGCTGTTCGCGCCCGAGACCCGGCAGATGGTGCACCTCGCCGAGCTCGCCCAGCGGTACGAGTCGACCGACACCGGCCTCGCCAAGCGCGGGGTGAAGATGGGCCTGCTGCGCGAGGTCGGCGAGGACACCTACGAGGAGATCAGCCCGCGGCTGATGACCGCCGCCGCCGAGCTCACCGGCCTGGGCATCCCGATCAACCGCTCGCTCGACGTCGTCGAGCAGGTCCGCAAGCACGCCGACGCCGTCGCGAAGCTCTACGTCGATCTGTTCCTCGGCGAGATCTGGCAGCCGTTCGACGCGTCCGGCCGCCCGGACGACCAGTGGCCGCGGGTCTACGAGACGATCGAGCGGCTGCGCCGGATCTCCGGCGAGGTCATGATCGCGGTGCTGGAGCTGGCCGTCGCCGAGCGGGTCGACGTGACGTTCGGGCGGGACATCGTGCGCAACGTCCGCACCAGCAGCGCCGGGCCGACCAGCGGGCCGGACGCCGCGGACCCGGCGGCCGGGCCGGGCGTGCCCGACCCGGCCTGACCGGGGATCAGTTCAGCAGGCCGGCGGCCCGCAGCGCCGCCCGGACGTCCTCGTGGTGCCACTCGTCCAGCGGCACCAGCGGCAGCCGGATGCCGCCCGGCATCAGGCCCAGCTCGGCGAGCGCCCACTTGACCGGGATCGGGTTCGGCTCGGAGAACAGCGCCGAGTGCAGGCCCGCCAGGTCGGCGTCCAGCGCGGCCGAGGTCTCGGCGTCCCCGGCGACGGCGGCCTTGCACATCCGGGCCATCGGCTCGGGCGCGACGTTCGCGGTCACCGAGATGTCGCCGTGGAAACCGGCCAGCATCGACGCGCGCGCGGTGCCGTCGTCGCCGGAGTAGAGGGCGAAGTCGTCCAGGCCGAGCGCGACCAGCTCACGCACCCGGTCCAGATCGCCCTTGGCCTCCTTGAGCCCGACGATGTTCGGGATCTCGGCCAGCCGCGCGACCGTCGACGGCAGCATGTCGCAGGCGGTCCGGCCGGGCACGTTGTACAGGTACTGCGGGATCGCGACGGTCTCCGCGATCCGCTTGAAGTGCTGGTAGAGGCCCTCCTGCGGGGGCTTGTTGTAGTACGGCGTGACCAGCAGGGCGCCGTCGGCGCCCGCGGCGCGCGCGGCCCGGGTCAGGTGGATCGCCTCGTCGGTCGAGTTCGCGCCGGTCCCGGCGATCACCGGGACCCGGCCGTTCGCCACCTCGATCGTGCGGCGCATCACCTCGGTGTGCTCGAGCACCGACAGCGTCGACGACTCGCCGGTGGTGCCGACCGACACGATGGCGGACGTGCCGGCGTCGATCTGCCGTTCGACGAGCTCACCGAGCGCGGAGTGGTCGACCTCGCCGTCCTCGTGCATGGGGGTCACGATCGCGACGATGCTTCCGGTGATCATGCCGAACCTCCTGGTACCTCTGTCGTCGCGGCCGACCGTAGCAAGTGGCCGGGAGAGTTCCAGCGGGTAACGGCGGCTCCGGCCGGGCTCAGCCGAACGCGAGCCGGGCCGGCTCGACCGACCGCCGGATGCGGCGCGCGGCCTGCACCGCGACCAGCACCGCCGCCACCACCGCGACCAGCACCACCGCGATCGGCCGGTCGTTCGCCGCGATCCCGGCGAGCGCCCACACCACGGCCGCGGCGAACCCGGCGAACCCGGCCGTCGTGCCGATCACCGACAGCACCACCGCGGTCAGCATCACCAGCAGCAGCACCGCCGCCGTCTGCGGGAGGGCGCCCTCGCCCGGCAGGCCGACCGCGACCCCGGCCGCCATCAGCCCGAGCAGCAGCGCCCCGGACGTCCAGCCCAGGTAGAGCGCCACCGGCAGCCGGAACGCCAGCCGCTCCGCCCAGCCCTGCGCGGTCTCCCGGGACAGCCGCCCGTAGGTCACCGCCAGCACGACGACCAGCACGATCAGCACCAGCTGCGCGGTGATCACCCAGCCGTTCGAGAACGCCAGGATCCACAGCGGGTTCAGCACCGCCGACGCGGCGAGCCACCAGCCGACCCGCCGGTGCACCGCCCGCCCGCGCTGGCCGGGCAGCAGCGCGTACCCCGCGTAACAGAGGAACCCCAGGTAGATCAGGCCCCAGATGGAGAACGCCCAGCCGGCCGCGAGCAGGGGCGTGTCGTAGGCACGGGCGACCTCCCCGACGCCGGTACCGCCGAACGCGGAGACCAGCACCTGCACGATCGCCAGTGCCGCCACGACCACGCCGCGGACCAGGTCCGCGGTGGTCGGGCGGGGGGTGAGCACCGTCATCCGCACATGGTGAACCTCAACCGGCCTGTCTGCCATCCGGCCAACGGGCGTCACACGATCATCAGGTCGTCAGGAGGTCAGCGGCAGCACGAAGAGATGGACGTCGCGGGCGTCGTCCGGGGCGAGCCGGACGCCGCGCGGGAGCCGCCCGTACTCGACGAAACCGCGGGCGGCGTAGAAGCCGGGCAGCGCCGTCCCGCCGCGGGCGCCGAGCGTCAGCATCTCGACGCCCATCTCCCGGCCGAGCGCGACGGCCGCGTCCAGCAGGACGGTGCCGAGCCCTCGGCCCTGCAGCTCCGGCCGGACCATCAGCCGCTGCACGTCCGCCCGGTGTGCGGCGATGCCGCTGCCCCGGGCGAGGAAGACGGTGCCGTCGGGGGCGGCCGGGTCGCCGAGGACGATCATCCGCAGCGCCCCCGACCGGACGTCGTCGATCGTGGCCGCGGCCAGGTCCCGGATCTCGGCGGGATCCCAGCCGGGCACGAAGTCGACCGCGCCACCGGCCTCGGTGACGGCGATCCAGAGCTCCCCGAGCGCGCGGGCCGCGTCCGGGTGCGGGTCGACGACCCTGCGCGGGACGCCGACCTGCGCCGTCACAGGTTCGGGAACCAGAGCTTGATCTCCCGGTCGGCCGAGGACGGCGAGTCCGAGCCGTGCACCAGGTTCGATCCGGTCTCCAGCGCCAGATCGCCCCGGATGCTGCCCGGGGCCGCCTTCTCGACCGGGTCGGTGCCGCCGGCGACCTGCCGCCAGGCGGCGATCGCCCGCGGGCCCTCGACGACCGCGGCGAGCACCGGGCCGGAGGTGATGAAGGAGATCAGCTCCTCGAAGAAGGGCTTGCCGTCGTGCTCGGCGTAGTGCTGGGTGGCCAGCTCGCGGTCGACGGTGCGCAGATCGAGCGCGACGAGATCGAGGCCCTTGCGCTCGATCCGGGAGACGACCTCACCGACGAGCTTGCGCTGGACCCCGTCGGGCTTGACCAGGACGAGAGTGCGTTCAGTCACGCCCGCCAGGGTAACGACGGCCGGTGCCGGCCCCGGACCCGGTGTCACGCACCGTCGGTCAGGTCACGCAGCGCCGCCGCGATCAGGTCGAGCTCCCGCAGCCGGCCCCCGGACACCGCGATCACCAGATCGAACACGGCGTCCTGGTCGGTGCGGGAGCCCGACGTCGCGGACCACCGGTTGCTCGGCGAGTGCCGCCTCCGCGAACCTCAGGACGTCGGCCAGGTCGAGGTAGCGGGTCACGCCCTGCCGAGCCGGTCGAGCGCCTCCCGGAAGTTCGTCGTCACCCAGGCGGCGGCGCGGTCGACCTCGTCGGTGTGCTCGTACCGCTGCACGTACTGGCGGACGGCGTCACGGGCGACCTCCTGCATCGACCTGCCCTCGGCCGCCGCACGGCCGCGCAGTGCCTCGGTCCCCGACTCACTCAGCCGCAGCGTCATGGCCATCAGGCAAAGATGCCGGAAGTGGTATCGCGGGCTACTCCTCCTGCTGCGACGGGAGCATCCCGGCCGCCATCCGCCGGGCCACCTCGCGCCGCATCCACACCAGGATCGCCCAGACGATCACGAACGCGAACGCGACGATCGCCAGCGACGGCAGGAACACGAACGCCGCGACCACCAGCAGGACCTGCAGCACCAGCGCCGCGTTCAGCCCCCACGGGCGGCGTTGCAGCCCGCTGGTGACGATCATCGCCGCGGCCAGGCCGATGATCACGCCGACGCCGAGCCCGGTGGAGCCGCTGCCGAACTGCGGCAGCACCAGCAGCGCCAGCAGCACCACGATCGCCTCGAGGATCAGGGTCGCCGCGAACACGCCGCGGGCGCCCTTCATCGGGTCGGTCGGCGGCGGTCGCACGCCCTCGGGGACGCCCGGGATGTCGCTCATTCCGGCTCCCTGCCGAACAGGGCGCGGGCCTCGCCGGCCGTCACCACCGACCCGGTGACGACGACGCCGACGCCCGAGCCGCCCGCCTCCTCGGCGAGCTCGCCCGCCTGCTCGATCGCCAGCTGCAGGGACGGCTCCACGCTGACCCGGTCGGCGCCGAACACCTCCGCGGCGAGCGCGCCCAGCTCGTCCGGGTCCATCGCGCGCGGCGAGGAGTTCGCGGTGACCACGACCTCGTGCAGCACCGGTTCGAGGCCGGCGAGGATGCCCCGCGCGTCCTTGCCCTCCAGCACGCCGATCACCCCGACCAGCCGGGTGAACCGGAACTCCGAGGTCAGCGCGGTGGCCAGGGCGGCGGCGCCGGCCGGGTTGTGCGCGGCGTCGAGCAGCACGGTCGGCACGTCCGGCCCGCCCTGCACCGGCTCCAGCCGGCCCGGGGAGCGCACCGACGCGAACGCGGCGCGGACCGCGTCCGGGTCCAGCGGCTGCGCGGTGCCCGCCCCGACGAGCGCCTCGGCGGCGGCGAGCGCGATCGCCGCGTTCGACGCCTGGTGCTCGCCGTGCAGCGGGAGGAACACGTCGTCGTAGCGGCCGGACAGGCCCTGCAGCTCGAGGCGCTGCCCGCCGACGGCGATCTCGCGCTCGCGGACGCCGAACTCGGCGCCCTCCCGGGCGACCTGCGCGCCGACCTCGGCGCAGCGCTCGATCAGCACCTCGGCGACCTGCTTGTCCTGCGCCGCGAGCACCGCGACCGAGCCCGGCTTGATGATCCCGGACTTCTCCCGGGCGATCGCGACGACGTCGTCGCCGAGGTACTCGGCGTGGTCGACGCCGACCGGCAGGACGACGGCGACGTGCGCGTCGGCGACGTTGGTGGCGTCCCAGCGGCCGCCGAGCCCGACCTCGATCACGGCGGCCTCGACCGGGGCGTCGGAGAACGTCGCGAACGCCATCGCGGTGAGCACCTCGAACTTGCTCAGCTGCGGCCCGTCGCCGCGCTTCGCGTCGAGCAGTTCGACCACCGGCTCCACCTCGCGGTAGGCCGCGACGTAGCGCTCCGGGCTGATCGGCCGGTTGTCCAGGTTGATCCGCTCGGTGGCCCGCTGCAGGTGCGGGCTGGTGTAGCGGCCGGTCCGCAGGCCGACCTCGGTGAGCAGCGCGTCGATCATCCGCGACGTCGAGGTCTTGCCGTTCGTGCCGGTCAGGTGCACCACCGGGTAGCCGCGCTGCGGCTCGCCGAGCGCGTCGCAGAGCGCCTGCATCCGGTCCAGCGACGGCTCCATGACCGACTCCGGCCAGCGCCGGTCCAGCGCGGCGTCGACCGCGAGGAACTCGGCGAAACCGGTGACGGTGGACTGGGCGGGCACCACGTCCGGGTCCTCGCCGCCGCGGATCCGCTCCAGGACGGCCGCGATCACGGCCTCCTGGGCGTCCTTCTCCGGTGCCTCCGCGGCGTCGGCGCGGGTGGCCGCGTCGGCCCGGTCCCCGTCCCCGTCATCTGCCTCGTCATCGGACTCGGCGGTGGCCGTACCGCCGGCGCCGCCGTCGCTGCCGGGGCCGTCAGCGCCCTCGGCGCCGTCGGCCGATCCGCCGTCGGGGTCCTCGTCGTCGCGGCCGAAGCCGCCCTCGGCCCAGCGGTCCCCGCCGTAGGTCGGCGAGTCCTCCTCGTCGAACTGGTCGTAGGTGTACCGGTCGTCCCGGGGTGCCACGCCGCTCAGACCTCCGGCAGCGCGGCCAGCCGCGCCGCGATCCGCTCGATGTCCGCCAGCGCCGTCGCGTGCCGCTCGCGGATCCCGTCGACCACCTCGGCCGGGGCCTTCTCGGTGAACTTCGGGTTGTTCAGCTTCTTCTCCGCCTGGTCGCGCTCCTTCTCGGCGACGGCCAGGTCCTTCCCGAGCCGGGACCGCTCGGCGGCGACGTCGATCGCGCCCGAGGTGTCCAGCTCCACGGTGACTGGGCCCCCGGAGGTGGCGACCTCGAACGTCGCGGTCGCGGAGAACTCCGGGCCGGCGGCGTCGAGCCGGTTCAGGAACCGGACCGCCCGCTCGTGCGCGGCCAGCCCCGCGCCGGACAGCCCGACCAGCCGCGCCGCGACCGAACGACGGTCCGGCAGGCCCTGCTCGGTCCGGAAGCGGCGGATCTCGGTGATCACCTTCTGCACGTCGGCGATCCGGGCGTGGGCGGCCCGGTCCACCGGCGCGCCGGTGTCCGCGGCGGTCGGCCAGGCCGCCGTCACGACGGTCTCCCGCCCGGTCAGTGCGGTCCACAGCGCCTCGGTGACGAACGGCGCGATCGGGTGCAGCATGCGCAGCAGCGCGTCGAGCACGTGCCGCAGGACGGCCCGGGTGCCGCGCTCGGTCGCCGGGTCGTCGAGCTGGGTCTTGCACAGCTCGACGTACCAGTCGGCCAGCTCGTCCCACGCGAAGTGGTAGAGCCCCTCGGTCGCCTTCGCGAACTGGTAGGCGTCGAGCAGCTCGTCGGTCTGCTCCCGCACCTCGGCGAGCCGGCCGAGGATCCAGCGGTCGGCGTCGGTCCGGTCGGCCTCCGCGGGCAGGTCCGCGGCGTCGGCGGCCGTGACCCCCTTCGCGAGCGCGAACCGGGTGATGTTCCACAGCTTCGTGGTGAAGTTCCGGGACCCGGCGACCCACTCCTCCGACAGCGACATGTCGGTGCCCGGGTTGGAGCCGCGGGCGATGGTGAAGCGCAGCGCGTCGGCGCCGTAGCCGTCGATCAGCGCGAGCGGGTCGATGACGTTGCCCTTGGACTTCGACATCTTCTTGCCGTGCTCGTCGCGGATCAGGCCGTGCAGGTAGACGTCCCGGAACGGGGTCTCCCCCATCGCGTACGTCCCGAACATCATCATCCGGACGACCCAGAAGAACAGGATGTCGTAGCCGGTGACCAGCACCGAGTTCGGGTAGTACGCGGCCAGGTCGGGCGTCTCGTCCGGCCAGCCGAGCGTCGAGAACGGCCACAGCCCGGAGGAGAACCAGGTGTCCAGGACGTCGGAGTCCTGCCGCCAGCCCTCGCCGGAGGGCGGCTGCTCATCCGGCCCGACGCACACGACCTCGCCGGCCGGGCCGTACCAGACCGGGATCCGGTGCCCCCACCACAGCTGACGGCTGATCGTCCAGTCGTGCATGTTGTCGACCCAGTCGAAGAAGCGGCGCTCCTGCTCCTTCGGGTGCAGCGTGGTCGCCCCGGAGCGGACGGCGTCGCCCGCGGCGCGGGCCAGTGGCTCGACCTTCACGAACCACTGCAGGCTCAGCCGCGGCTCGATCGGCACGCCGGTGCGCGAGCAGTGCCCGACCGAGTGCAGGTAGGGGCGCTTCTCGGCGACGATGCGCCCCTGCGCGCGCAGCTCCTCGCGGATCGCGGCGCGCGCCTCGAACCGGTCCATCCCGTCGAACCGGGTGCCGGTCCCGGCGATCGTGCCGGTCTCGTCCATGATCGTCGGCATCGGCAGGTCGTGCCGGCGGCCGACCTCGAAGTCGTTCGGGTCGTGCGCCGGGGTGATCTTGACGGCGCCGGAGCCGAACCCGGGATCGACGTAGTCGTCGGCGACCACCGGGATCCGCCGGCCGGTGATCGGCATCTCGATCTCGGTGCCGACCAGGTGCCGGTAGCGCTCGTCGCCGGGGTGCACGGCGACCGCGGTGTCACCCAGCATCGTCTCGATCCGGGTGGTCGCGACGACGACCGAGGCGTCGCCGTCGCCGTAGCGCATCGAGACCAGCTCGCCCTCGACCTCGGCGTGGTCGACCTCGATGTCGGAGATCGCCGAGCGCAGCGCCGGGGACCAGTTGACCAGCCGCTCCGCCCGGTAGATCAGGCCGTCGTCGAACATCTTCTTGAACACGGTGGCGACCGCGCGGGACAGACCCTCGTCGAGCGTGAAGCGCTCGCGGGACCAGTCGACGCCGTCGCCCAGGCGCTCCATCTGGCCCAGGATCGAGCCGCCGGACTCGGCCTTCCACTCCCAGACCTTCTCGACGAACGCCTCCCGGCCGATCGCGTGCCGGTCCGGCTCGCCCGCGGCGGCCATCCGCCGCTCGACGACCGACTGGGTCGCGATGCCCGCGTGGTCCATGCCGGGCAGCCACAGCGCGTCGTAGCCCTGCATCCGGCGGCGCCGGGTCAGCACGTCGATCAGCGTGTGGTCCATCGCGTGGCCCAGGTGCAGGCTGCCGGTGACGTTCGGCGGCGGGATGACGATGCTGAACGCCGGCTTGCCCGACGCCGGATCGGCCCGGAAATAACCGCGCTCGACCCAGCGGCGGTACATGTCGCCCTCTACCTCGCCGGGGGTCCACTTGGCGGGCAGTTCGGCAGTACGCGCTGGCAGGGTCTCGGTCACATGTCAAGTCTACGAGTCGGCACCGACAGGATTCCGGCCCGGGTTCGGCGGTTCAGGTCGGGAAGTGCGCCTTCGGGATGACGCCGTGGATGCCGACGGTCCGGTCGACCACCTGGGACACCGAGAAGTCCGCGGCCGCCGACAGGTAGGCGTAGGCGGTCGCCCGGTCCATCCCCCGGTCGGCCTCCAGGAAGTCCAGCGCGTTCACCACGGCCCGGCGCATCGCCACGCCCAGGTCGGTCTCCTGGCCGCCGATCACCCCGTCCGGGTCGGACAGCCCGATCGGCACCCAGGCGTCGGGCGTCTCGCCGAACGGGTAGCCGAACGCGGGCGACGGCGCGGTCCCCTCCCCCGGCCGGCACACGGTCAGCCGGAAGGTGGCGCGCAACGAGCCCTCCAGCGCGGTCAGCGCCACCTCGCCGTCGCCCATCGCCAGGTGCGGGTCGCCCACGTAGAACAGCGCACCCTCGGACCGGACCGGCAGGTAGAACGCCGAGTCCGGGCCGAGCAGCCGGATGTCGATGTTGCCACCGCCCAGCGTCGGCGGGATCGAGTTGAGCTCCGGGGCGTTCTCGCTGCCCGCCGCCGCGTGCGCGACGCCCATCGTGCCCATGAACGGGCGCAGCCCGAACGCCACCTCCTGCCCGTCGCCGTAGGGCAGGACGCCCTGCGGCAGGCCGTCGGCGCCCGGCCGGACGGCGGTGAACAGCGAGACGTTCCCCTGCTGCTGCGGGTCGCCGGTGGGCCTGCCGTCGGTGCCGACCGGCGGCATGATCTCGTCGACCGTGATGCCGTCCGGGGCGCCGCCGTCGCGGGTGCGGGCCAGCGCCCCCTTGCCGTGCCGGCTGGAGATCACGCCGTAGGGCACCCGCGGCACCGCGGACAGCGTCTCGATCTTCAGCACGTCGCCCGGCCGGGCACCCTCGACGAAGATCGGCCCGGTGATGACGTGCGGCCCGTCGGCGTCGAAGTCGCGCGGGGTGCGGCGGTAGTCCCGGGCGATCGCGACCGCGTCGGTCAGCACCCCGTCGGCGGCGACGCCGTGCCGGGCGAACCAGGCGACCGGGTCGCGCCCCTGGTCCTCCAGGATCCCCTCGTGCGAGACCGTGTCGATGGTGACCGTCTGGCCCGAGCGGACGGTCAGCACCGGCTCGGCACCGATCGCGGGCACGTAGCCCCAGCGGACGGCGTCCGGCTCGGAGCCCAGGTAGTGGTCGCCGGGGATGTCGCCCTGGCCCGGCTGCAGCGGACCGTCCGGCAGCACCCCCTGCGCCGCCGCGGGCAGCACCGCCCCGGCGCCCGAGCAGCCGAGCAGCCCCCCGGTGGCGGTGACGGCGGCGGCCGCCCGGAACAGGTCACGACGGCCGAGTGCGGAGAACAGGGAGCGGGGGTCCGACATGCCCCGAACCCTCACCCGTTCCCGTTACGTCCGGATCACCGCCGGAGCACGCCGCGTTACGACGCTAGGCCGGCAGGAGTACCGCCCAGGCCCGCGGCCACCCGGTCGAGCGCGCCGCCGAGCCGTCCCGGAACGACTCCGGATCGACCGTGCGCACCTGCCCGGAGGACGGCTCGTAGGTCCGCCACCGGCCGTCCGCACCGGCACCGACCACCAGCACCCAGTGCCGCGGCAGCCACCGGGATCCGACCAGCACCGGCACCGGGTGACCGGCGGCGGCGACCCGGCCCAGCACCGCCCGGGTGGCCGGGCGGACCCGGAACCGGCCCGCGGCGGGCGCGTGCCGGTGCAGCCACGCCCGCATGCCCCAGGGCGTGGTGCCCAGCGCCCGCGGCCACAGCCGGTTGGCCTGCCGGTGCGCCAGCCGCTGGGCCGCCCCGAACCGGGCGCCGACCGCACCGGGCCAGCCGGCGCCGGTCAGCGCGGCCGTCACCACCAGCACCGACGGGCCGCAGGACACGCCGTCCACCTGCCGCCCCAGCACCGTCCCCGCCCGCAGCGCCGGCGCGCCGTCCCGGGTGCTCATCGCGGCGCCGCGCCCGGCAGCGGCTCGTCGGCCGGGCGCCCGGCCACCCGCATCAGGGCCCGGCGGAGCACCTCGGCCTCACCGTCCTCGAGCCGCGCGACGAAGTGGGTGCGGATGCTGTCCAGGTACACCGGCGCCGTCGCGCGCAGGGCCGAGCGGCCCGTTTCGGTGATCACCGCCCAGCTCACCCGCCCGTCGTCGGGATCCGGCCTGCGCCGGACCAGGCCCGCCCGGACCATCTCCTCGACCAACCGGCTCACCCGGGTCCGGCTGAGCACCACCCGCTCGGACAGGTCCTGCATCCGCAGGCCGCCGTCGGAGTGGCGCAGCTCCAGCAGCACGTCGTACCAGCTGAGTGACACCTGCCCGTGCCGCTGCACGTCGCGCTCGATCGCCCGCACCGCGGCGCTGTGCGCCAGCAGCACCGCCCGCCACGCCGCGATCCCCACCTCCTCGGCCATGCCGGCGAGACTAGCCCCTTGCGTGCGTGCGCACGCGTCCATAGAGTGCGTGCGGCCGCACATACAACCGGGGAGGGGAACAGATGATCCGTCTGGTCCGTCGGGACGAGGTCAGGAGCAGGATCGACGCGGGGCGGGCGATCCTGGTGGAGGCACTCCCCCCGGAGTACTTCCGGAAGGCGCACCTGCCGGGGGCGCTGAACCTGCCGGTGGACGAGGTCGAGACCCTCGCACCGCGGCTCCTGCCGAACCGGGCCGCCGAGATCGTCGTCTACTGCGCGAACTCCGGCTGCCGCAACTCCGCGACGGTCGCGCGCCGGCTCAGCGGCATGGGCTACACCAACGTCCTCGACTACGACGAGGGCAAGGACGACTGGATGGACGCGGGACTGCCGACCGAGTCCGGGGACTAGCCGGCCGAGGTGCAGGGAGCGCGGCCACGCGATGCCGCCACCGCCCACACCACGGCCCGGCCCGGCCGCGCGCCGCGGCGGACGTCACGGGCCCGGCACCACGCAGCGCCGTCCCGACGGCTCCGCACCGCGCGACGCCACCTGCGCGGGCCCGGCACCGCGCTACGGCGCCACCCCGGCCCGGTGCGACGCCACCACCGGCCCGGCCCGCGCGACCGCGCCGGCACCACCCACCGGCCCCCGCGGCGGTGCCGCAGCCGGGTCCCCGGCACACCCCACACCGCACGACCGCTCCGCCGCAACGGGCCCGCCGCGACCCGGACCCGCTCCGGCCGGCGGGCCCGGGTGGCCCGCCCGTACCGGCCCCGGACGGGCCACCCGGCACACCTCCCGGCCCGATCCGCCCGCCACACCTCCCGAAGCAGGGCCCACCGGCCACGCCTCGAGCGGTGTGCCGGGCGGGCCCACCGGGCACACCTGGAGCGGGTCCCACCGGGGCACCTCCCCGGGCAGGCACACCGGGCACACCTCGAGCAGGTCCCACAGAGGGCACCGCCCCGGGCATGCCCACCGGGCACGCCTCCCGGACAGGCCCGCCCGGCACAGCTGCCGGGCAGCCCGGCCGGCACAGCTGCCGGGCAGCCCGGCCGGGACACCACCCATCCGGC
This sequence comes from Pseudonocardia kongjuensis, assembly GCF_039526905.1. NCBI lineage: Bacteria > Bacillati > Actinomycetota > Actinomycetes > Pseudonocardiales > Pseudonocardiaceae > Pseudonocardia > Pseudonocardia kongjuensis. Next base: position 406,004 of record NZ_BAAAJK010000006.1, read on the forward strand.
ACACCCGACCCCCCGCCCGGCCCGCCGGAATCGCGGGCCACACGATCCGACCCACGGATTTCACCTCACGGTTTCACAAGTTCCCGGATATCCGTTCCGGCATTCGGGCGTCCGGTATACCTCCGTTCCGTTGCCGATGACATGACCACTGAATTGATCACTTGCCTGCTCACGCACCCTATGGCACGCTCGACCGTGCGGACTCCGGTCCGTTCGGGGGGAGGGAATGCACCACGGGCGGTCGGCAACCATTCAGCCGGCACCCATTCACCGGTCGGATTCGCGACGAGCCACACAGCGCTCGATGACGCACAGCGTTCGACGACTCAGTGCTCGACAACTCGGCGCACGACGATTCAGCGCTTGACGACTCGCAGTGCTCGACGACTCAGTGCTCGACGATCCAGTGCTCGACGATCCAGCGCTCGACGATCCAGCGCTCGACGGTTCAGCCCTCGGCGACTCAGTGCCTCGACGGTTCACTGCCCGACGGGACACCGATCTCGACGGGGCAGTACGCGACGACTCCCGACCGACGGCACGCCGGACTCACCGACCGGCCGGCCACCTGTCCGGCACGACGCGTCCCGTCGACGCCCTCACCCCCCTTCACCACCGCACACCGAACGGCCCGTGTCCGGACCCGGGCCGCGAACCGGTGCGCCCGGTCACCGACATCGACGGAGCAGCCATGCACGCGAACCGGACGTCGCCTCCCGATCCGCTGCGGATCACCGCACCGGACGCACCTCCGGTCGACCTGACCCAGCACGAGATCGCCGCCCTGCGCACCCGGTTCAACCTGGCCGACGCGCACACCCACCAGTACCAGTCCACGTCCCAGGAGCTCATCGTCTCCGATCTCCCGCAGATCTGGTACGAGGCCGAGTCGGCCTTCCAGGCCACCTGCGAGAGCGACTTCACCGACGCCTTCTTCCGGCTGCACGGCCAGCACACCGCGCGGGAGATGCACCGGTCGATGCTGACCTACGCGGCGTCGGTCGGCACCATGGTCGTCGGTTCCTACCTGCGCAGGCACCGGCTCAGCGCGACCCTGATCGAACCGTGCTTCGACAACCTGCACGACGTGCTGGCCGGCCAGGGCGTGCCGCTGCGGCCGCTGGCGGAGTCCGCGCTGCACGACGCCGACCACGTCTACGACTCGCTGCGCCGCCGGGTGCACACCGACGCGCTCTTCCTGGTCGACCCGAACAATCCCACCGGCTCCAGCCTGCTCGCCCACGGCACGCGCGGGTTCGAGGAGGTCATCCGGTTCTGCCGGGACCACGACACGCTGCTCGTGCTGGACTTCTGCTTCGCCGCGTTCACGCTGTTCGATCCCATTCTGCACCGGTTCGACGTCTACGAGATGCTGGAACGCTCCGGTATCCGCTACATAGCCATCGAGGACACCGGGAAGATCTGGCCCGCGCAGGACGTGAAAGCGGCGCTGATCACCGCGAGCCGCGACATCCAGGCCGAGCTGCACGCCATGAACACGAGCGTCCTGCTGAATGTCTCACCATTCGCCCTGCGGATACTCACCCGTTACATCGAGGACGCCACGGCGGAACGGCTGCATTCGGTGCGCCGCGTCGTGGGCACGAACCGGGACGAGGCCCGCAAGGCGCTCGACGGCTCGTTCCTCGAACCGTCCGAACCGGTCGCCGACATCAGCGTCGCCTGGACCAGGGTCCGGCATCCGGTGCTGACCGCGAGCGAGCTGCAACGGCGTCTCGCCCGCGGGGGCGTGCACGTCCTGCCCGGGCGGCACTTCCACTGGAGCGATCCGGGCCGCGGCGAGTCGCACATCCGGATCGCACTCGCCAGGGACCCCCGGACGTTCGCCGCCGCGATGACCCGGCTGCGCGACCTCATCGACCGGGACGACCTGCGGCCGTGACGATTCCCGACTACGTCGACGCCGCCCTGTTCCTCGGGATGCACAGCACCGACGAACGGCTCCGCGTCGCCTGCAAGTCGTTCTTCACCGCCAGGGTGGACGACCGGCTGATCATGAGCATGGAGCAGATCGGCCGCTGCGACGACACGATCTGGCGGCTCGACCGTGACCTGCAGGACGCCTACTACCCGTTCATGGACACCCTGCACACCGTGGTCGACATCCACCGGCCCGCCTACGACGAGGCCGACGTGCAGCGCGGCCTGTCCAATCCGCTGTGCCGGCGGTTCCCGACCCACGAGCGGCTGCTGCTCGGGATGGTCATGCGCCGGGAGGGCCGGTTGACCTCGGCGAGCCCCCGGCTGGTGCGGCGCCGCCCGGCCTGCCTGCCGGTGCACCCGCCGGAGCCGGTGACCGGCCCGGAACCGTGCTTCCCGGAACCGCTCGAGCAGCTCTACCAGAAGTCCCTCGCCGTCCGCCTGCCCCGGGAGGTCCTGTGAGCTGCCTCCGTCCGGAATGCTGGCTGACCGGCGTCGTCGCCGCGCTCGTCACCCCGTTCACCGAGCGCGGTGCCGTCTGCGGCGACTCCGTCGCCCGGCTGCTGGCGACCGTCCGGCCGCACGTCAACGCCGTCCTGCCCACCCTCAGCACCGGCGAGGGTGCACTGCTGGGGCGGCGGCAGTGGCGGGACATGGTGGCCGCCACGGTCCGCTACGCCGGGGACCTCCCGGTGGTCGCGGGCGTGCTCGCGACCAGCACCGACGAGGCGCTGAGCCGGGCCCGCACCGCCCGCCGGGCCGGGGCCAGGGCGGTCGCGGTCGCCGCGCCGATCGGGGCCCGGCTCACCCCGCAGGCCACGTACCTGCACTTCGCGCAGCTCGCCAGGGCGCAGATGCCGGTCGTGGTCTACCTCGGCCAGGGGGCCACCCCCGCCACGCCCGACCTGGAGTGTCTGCGGCGGATCGCCCGGATCCCGACCGTCGTCGGGATCAAGGACTCCACCGGCGATCCCGGGTTCACCCGTCGGCTGGTCGGCTCCCGCCCCGGGGTGCCGGTGCTCCAGGGCCTGGAACACCTGGTCGGCGAGGACACCGGCGTGGACGGCTACGCGCTCGCGCTGGCCGGCGTCGAACCCGAGCTGTGCGCGGCACTGGCCAGGGACCCGGCCTCGCCACCGCTCACCGAGCGGCTGCGGGCGGCACGCGGGCGGTACGGGCTCGACGGCCCCGACTTCGTCCGTCATCTCAAGATCGAGCTCCACCGGCGGGGAGTGCTCTCCTCCCCCGGCGGGGCCCCCATCCCGACCCGGGCGGAGGAGAAACGTCCATGAGTGCACTGTCCGAACCGGCGGCCGCCACCGCCGCCCCGCCGCAACGCCCGCAGGAGCAGCTGTTCCGGCTGAACCGCTCGCTCCCGACGGCGGCGAACTGCGCGGCCGTCGAACGTCTCGAACAGCGGTGGATCGTCCCGCACGTCGAGCGGCTGACCAGGGCCACCAGCCCGGTCCGGTCCCGGCGCGACTGGATCGACCTGCTGCACGGCCTGCTCGACGAGGAGCGCTCGGGCAGCGACGCCGGCCGGTACCTCGCCGAGCAGGCGACCCGGGCGCAGTTCACGCACGTCGTGCGCGAGTTCGCGCTGGACGGGCTGACCGAGGCGCAGAACTTCTTCCCGGCCGTCCCGCGGCTGCCGATCCGGGCCCAGATGGCCCTCATGCGGGTGCTGATCGACGAGTTCGGCTGCGGCAACATCATGCAGGCGCACTCGATGCTCTACGCCGACCTGCTCGCCGAGCTCGGGCTCCCCACCGAGCCGGAGCACTACCTGGCGGGCACCGCCGACGAGACCTACCGGTTCCTGAACGCCTTCTACTGGCTCAGCCAGCGGGCCCCCCGGATCGAGTACTTCCTCGGCGCGCTGGCCTACCTGGAGTCGAGCATCCCGAACGCCTTCCGGGTCCAGGCCAGGGCGTGCGCGCGGCTGCGCATCGCCGGCGGCCGCTACTACACCGAGCACCTGCACATCGACACCTTCCACACCGAGGAGCTGCAGGTCGCGATCCGCGAGGTCGAGAAGGCCGGTGGGCTCGACGCCACCCGGCTGTGGGTGGGCGCCCGGCTGCTCTCCGGGCTGCTCGACGACGCGTTCGAGGCCGCCGTCGACCGGGCCCGGACGCTGTCGTGATCCCGGAACCCTCGATCGAGGAGCTGCCCGGCGACCGGCTGCGGATCCGGGTGGACGGCCGGGAGATCATCGTCGACGCGCTGTGCCCGCACCGGCTCGGCCGGCTCTCGCACGGCCATCTCGACGCCCGGAACCTGCGGCTGACCTGCCCGCTGCACCGCACGACGTTCGACCTCACCACCGGCCGCCCGGTGACCGGGCCGGCCACCAGGCCGCTGACCATCCACCGGAGCGGGGTGCCCGGCCGGGAGTACCGGCCCGAACAGGTGTGGCTGCCCGCGTCGGAACGCCTGCTGGAGTGGGACGCCGGCTTCCACGAGCTGCTGCTCGGCGACGTCCTGCGGATGACCGCGTTCCGGGCCGCCGTCCTGGACACCGTCCGGCCCGGTGACACCGTGCTCGACCTGGGCACCGGGACCGGGGTCCTGGCCCGCTGGGCGCTGGAGGCGGGCGCCGCCACCGTGCACGGCCTGGAACGCGACGAGCGCGTGCTGGCCGAGGCGACCCGGCGGCTCGCCGCCGCCGGGTTCGGCGCGGACCGCTTCGTGCCGGTACCCGGGACCTCGTTCGACGTCGAGCTGCCCCGGCGGGTCGACGTCGTCGTCTCGGAGATCCTCGGGAACCTCACCGACAACGAGAACTGCGTCGCGATCCTCGCCGACGCCCGGCGCCGGTTCCTCGCGCCCGGCGGCCGGATGATGCCGATCCGCTCGGGCACCCACCTGGTGCCGGTGGACGCCGGGTACGCGCACCACCAGATCGGCCGCGGGGCGCCGGCCGACGCGATCTCCCGGAGCCGGTTCGCCGAGATCCTCGCCGGCACCGGCGCGCTCGGCCCGTTCGACCTCTACTACGACGCGATCGTGCCGTGGAGCTGCCATCTCGCCGTCCCGCAGACCGCCCGCGAGCACGACCTGGAGAACGCGGCCACGGCGGCCGAGTACTCGGTGGCGCTCTGCTTCCGGGCGACCCGGGACGGCACGCTGACCGGGTTCAAGGGCTGGTTCGCCGCCCAGCTGTCCCCCGCCGTCGGGCTGGACATCTCCGGCGACGACATCGCCCGGCGCACCACCTCGGACAGCTGGAAACACTGCTTCCTGCCGATCGCCGATCCGGTGCCGGTGCGGGCCGGCGACCGGATCTCGCTCCGGTTCGGCCGCACCGCGCTGACCGGCCGCGACGGCACCGGGCAGAGCTACAGCTGGCAGGGCACGGTCGCCTCGCGCGGCCGGACCGTCGCGACGTTCGCGCACGGCACCCGTCCCGTCCACCGGGCCGCGGGGCGCCGGTGACCGGATCGGTACCCGCTCCCCCGCCCGGCGATCCCCGGCTGCCCGCCCGGCCCGGCACGATCGTCGTCTACGCCGACCTGAACTGCTCGTTCGCGCACGTCGCGGTGCACCGGCTGCACACCACCCGGACCCGGCTCCGGCTGGACGGCGTGGTCCGGTTCGACATCCGGGCGTTCCCGCTGGAGCTGTTCAACCGGGAGGTCAACCCGCGCCCCGGGGTGGACTCGGAGATCTCGGTGCTCGGCGCCGTCGAACCGGGCGCCGGCTGGCAGCTCTGGCAGGGCCCGGACTGGACCTACCCGGTGACCACCCTGCTGCCGCTGGAGGCGGTGCACGCGGCCAAGGCCCAGGGCTGGGCGGCCAGCGAGCAGCTCGACCGGGCGCTGCGCCGGGCGTTCTGGCGCTACGGCCGGTGCATCTCGATGCGGCACGTGGTGCTCGACGTCGCCGCGGAGACCGGCGCGGTCGACGTGCCCGCGCTGGCGCTGGCGCTCGACGCCGGCACGGCGCGGGCCGCGGTGACGGACCAGTTCGACACCGCCCGCGACGGCCGGGTGCTGTGCAGCCCGCACCTGTTCCTGCACGACGGGACCAACATCGCCAATCCCGGCATCGACGTGCGCTGGTGCAACGGCGGCTTCGGCCGCGGCCACCCGGTGATCGACGCCGACCGCCCGGCCGTCTACGAGCAGCTGGTCAGCCGGGCGGCCGGACCGGCGGGGTTAACCTCACGCGATGAGTGACAGCACGCTGACCCCCGAGATCGTCGAGTTCCTCAACGCGGGCACCCGGACCGGCATGCTCGGCTGGACCGCGCGGGACGGCAGGCCGCTCGTCGCCCCGGTCTGGTTCCTGGTCGAGGACGGCCGGATCGTGTTCAACACCGGCGCCGGCACCGCGAAGGGCCGGGCCATCGCCCGCGATCCCCGGGTGGTGCTCAGCGCCGACCTCTCCGCCCCGCCGTACGCGTTCGTGCAGGTCCAGGGCGTCGCCGAGACCAGCGACGATCCCGCCGAGCTGCTGCGCACCGCGACCGCGCTCGGCGGCCGGTACATGGGCGCGGACCGGGCCGAGGAGTTCGGCAGGCGCAACGGGGTGCCCGGCGAGCTGGTCGTCCGGATCCGGCCGACGAAGGTCATCGCCTCGCTCGACGCGACCGCCTGAACCCGCCCGTCAGGCCGCCGGGTCACCCCGGAGGCGGTGCAGCCGCAGCGCCAGCTGCATCTCCAGGGCGCCGCGGGGCTCCCGCCAGCCCGCGTCGCCGAGCACCCGGTCGACCCGGTCCAGCCGCTGGTACACCGTGTTCACGTGCACCCCGAGCGCCCGGGCGGCGTCCGGGGCGTTGCGCCCGGCCCCGAAGTAGCCGTCCAGCGTGCCGACCAGCTCGGTGCCGTGCTCGGCGTCGTAGCGCAGCAGCGGGCCGAGCGTTCCCTCCAGCAGCCGGCCCACCTGGGCCGGGGTGACGTCGTCGAGCACCGAGCCCACCACCCCCAGCTCGTCGATGCCCGCGCCGGACCCGGCCCGGTCCAGCGCCAGCAGCAGCCGGTGGCAGCGGGTGGCGGCACCGTGCAGCCGGCGCAGCGCCTCCGGGCCCCGGCCGGGGCCCGCGGCCCCGACGGTGACCCGCCCGCCGGTCACCCGGCCGAGCCGGGCCGCCACGGTCCGGGCCACCGCGCCCGCCGGCTCCCCGTCCGCGCGGTCGGCGGGCAGCAGCAGGACGACCCGGCCGTCGCGTTCACCGGCGGCACCACCGACCGGCGCGGCCAGCGCCGCCACCGCCCGCAGCAGCCGCCTGCGGGGCACCGCCGTCGCGGTGAACACCAGGACCGTGTGCGGACGGTCGGTGTCCAGCACCCCCAGCCGGTGCGCCCGTCTGCGGAAGTCCTCCGGATCCGGGGCGGGATCGGCGAGCAGGTCGTCGACCAGCTCCGCCTGCATCTCCTCGGTCACCAGGGTGGCCTGCCGCTCCATGAGCAGCAGCAGCGCCGCGGTCTGCGCGGACCGTTCCAGGGTGCGCACGTCGACGTCGGTGATCGCCCCGGCCCGGGACAGCACCAGCCTGCCGAACGACTCCTGGCCGGCCCGGACCGGCACCGTGCGCACGCTCGGCCCGTCCGGGCCGTTCCGCTGCGCCGGCAGCGACGGGCGACCGGGCGCCGCTCCCCTGGCCAGCACCTCCCCGCTCGGGCCGAGCAGCAGCACGGTGCCCTCCAGCAGACCGGCCAGGGTGCCCACCAGGTGCGGCAGGTCGACCCGGGTCAGCGCCATCGGGATCAGCTGCTCGTGCACCCGGGCCGCCCGCTCCAGGGCCTGCCGCTGCGCCTGCAGCCGCCCGTTCGCGTCCCGCAGCTCCACCGAGTCCTGCTGCACCCGCTCGTAGAGCCGGGCGTTCTCGATGACGACGGTGGCGTGCACCGCGAGCGAGGTCAGCAGCGCGATCTCGCGCTGCTCGAACGCCCGCTCCCGGCGCTCGGCGGCGAACAGCGCGCCGATCACCCGGGCGCCGCGCTTGATCGGCACGCCGGCGATCGCGACCAGCCCCTCCTCGTCGACCGCCGAGACCACCGCGGGCTCGCGCAGCAGCCGCGGATCGCGGCGGTAGTTCGCGGTCGCGGCCGGCTGGCCGGTCTGCAGCACCCGACCGCCGACCCCGGAACCGGGCCGCTGCCGGACCGTCGCGATCGCCGGCGTCCGCGTCCCGGAGGTCACCCGGACCGCGGCGATCCCGGTGTCCGGGTCGACCAGCGCGAGATAGCTGCAGTCGCAGCCGAGCAGCCGGCGCACCCGCTCGACGATCGCGCCGAGCACCTCGTCGGTGCCGCGCAGCGACGTCAGGTCGCGCGCGGTCTCGTAGAGCCCGTGCATCTCCCGCTCCCGGTGCGCCCGCAGGTCCAGCAGCGACCTGACCCGGACGACGTCCTCCAGCGCCTCCCGCACGAACGGTGCGACGTCGAGCCGGGACAGCTCGCGCACCGCGGCGGAGAGCTCCTCGGCGGGGGCGTCGTCGGCGAGCAGGTGCAGCAGCGTGGAGAGCAGCCTGGTCACCGCACCGGGGGCGGGCGTGTGGTGGGCGGGGTCGTGGATGGTCAGGGACATCGATGGCCCTTCATCGGGGGGACGGGACGGATGGCGGTCGCTGCCCTCAGCCCGGTGCGGGGAGCAGCTCCTCCACCGGGATCCGGTCGAGGACCCGGCGCAGCTGCAGCGCGACCTGCATGGCGAGCGCGCCGTCCGGGTCCCGCCAGTGGCTGCCGCCGAGCACCCGGTCGATCCGGTCCAGGCGCTGGTAGACGGTGTTCGGATGGACCTGCAGCGCGCGGGCGGCGGACCGCGGGTTCTCCCCGTTGTCGTAGTAGGACTCCAGGGTGGCGACGAGCATCGCGTTGTGCTCCTCGTCGTAGCGTTCGAGCGGCCGGATCGTCTCCTCCAGCAGCGAGCGGAGCTGGCGCTGCGACGACCCGTCGAGCACCAGGCCGAGCGCGCCGAGCCCGTCGCGGGTGGTGCCCTCGCCGTCCCGGCCGAGCGCGAGGAGCAGCCGCAGGCAGCGGCGGGCCTCGTGGTGGCCGGTGCGCACCGCCCGGGCCGAGGTCGCCGGTCCGGCGACCCCCGCGGTGACCGGGCCGCCGGTGGCCCGGGCCAACTCGGCGGGGAGCCGCCGGGCCACCTCGGCCGGATCGGCCTGCGGGAGCAGCAGCACCACCCGGGAGGCGTGTTCCAGGGCGAGCCCGCCGTGCCGGGCGGCGTGCTCCGCGGCCGCGAGCACCAGCGAGCGGCGGCCCGCCTCCGCCGAGGCGAGCACGACCACGGTGTGCGGCACCGCGAAGTCGATCCCGCCGGAGCGGCGGGCCCGCCGCTCGAACGCCGTCCAGTCCGGTTCGCGCTCGGCCAGCAGGTCGTCGATCAGCTCCCCGCGGACCTGCTGCTCGGCCCGCCACACCTGGCGTTCCATCAGCAGCAGCAGCGCGGCCGTCTGGGCGGCGCGCTCCAGGGTGCGCACGTCGGGCTCCGGCAGGTCCGGCCGGTCCGGCGGGTCGCTCGCGGGCGTGAGCAGCACCAGGTGGCCGTAGTCCTCCGCACCGGCCCGCACCGGGACCGTCCAGACGCCGGGGGCGGCCCGCTGGGCGCCGAGCGCCCCGGGCCGGGGGGCCGGCAGCGGATCCGGGACCGGGGCCGCACCGGCGACGGCCAGCACGGCGCCGTCCGAGCCGACGGCGACCACCGTCCCGTCCAGCATCCCGGCGACGGTCTCCGCCAGCTCCCCGATGTCGGCCCGGCGCAGCGCCAGCGGCATCAGCTGCTCGTGCGCGGTGCCCGCCCGCTCCAGCAGCTCGCCCTGGTGGGCCAGCTCCTCGTTGGCCGCGCGGAGCCGGCGGGCGGTGGCCTCGGCCTGCTCGAACAGCCGGGCGTTCCCGATCACCACCGAGGCGTAGTCGGCCAGCGAGGTGAGCAGGTCCACCTCGGACGGGTCGAACGTGCGCTCGTGCCGGTTGGCGACGAACAGCGCCCCGATCACGTCGCTGCCGACCCGCACCGGCACCCCGATCATGCTGACGATGCCGTCCTCGATGACCGCGTCGGTGACGCTCGGGTCCCGCTGCAGCCGCGGGTCGTTGAGGTAGTCCGAGGTCGCGAACAGCTCGCCGGTGGCGATGATCCGGCCACCGGCGCCGGTGCCGAGCGGCTGGCGGATCGACTCGATCGCCCGGGTCACGGTGCCCAGGGTGATCCGCATGTAGACGTCGCCGATCTCGTCGTCGCGCAGCGCCAGGTAGGTGGTGTCGGTGCCGAGCAGCTGCCGGGCCCGGTGCACGATCGCCTCCAGCACCTCGTCGACGTCGCGCAGCGACGCCAGGTCCCGCGCGATCTCGATCAGCGCGAGCGTCTCCTTCTCCCGGCGCTTGCGGTGCGCGAGCAGCTCCCGGACCCGGCCGGCCCGGCCGATCGCGACCAGGAGCTCGTCGCGGTCGTGCTCCGGCGGGCCGGCGGCGGCGTCCTCCAGCGAGCCGGTCAGCCGGTCGAACTCGGCGCCGGGTGCCTCGGCGGCCAGCAGGTGCAGCAGCCGGGCGATGATCCCGGCGGCGGCGGGCCGCTCGTCCCCCTCCGCGATCACCACAGGCTCCACCGCCCTCTCCGCGCACCACGCCGTCGGTGCACCCACGCTAGGTCACGACCGGGCGTTCCGGACAGATCAGTCGCGGCCGCATCGCCCGCCCCCGGTCCGGGCGGCACCCGCGGCGGCGGCCCGGCCGGGAGCGGGCGGGGGGCTCACGCCGCGATCCCGCCGAACTTCGCCGCGACCCGGTCCTGGCTGATCCGCGGCGTCCAGCGGTCCTCCTCGTCGGCCCACAGGTCGCGCAGCTTCGGGATGACCCGGGTGCCGAACAGCTCGTTGTTCCGGGCCGCCACCTCCTCCGGCAGGTCGCCCACGTGCATGCAGGTGATGAGCTGACCGATGCGCAGGTCGGTCGCGAGCTCGCGGACCCGCTGCTCCACCCGCTCCGGGGTGCCGGCGATGATGTAGCCGAGCTCGTCGTACTCCCAGAAGGACAGCTCGCCGCGGGTCGCCCTGAGCCGCTCCTCGGCGGACTGGGTGCGGGCCCGGGTCAGGTTCGCCCGGATCGACGCCGGCGTGTTGTAGCCGGGCGGCGTCGCGAACTCGATGCCGGTCGGGTTCTGCCGGTAGAAGTAGCGCACCGCGTCGCCGTAGAGCCGCTCGGCCTCGGCGTCGGAGTCGGCGGTGCAGATGATCTGGGTGAACGCCATCCGGTTCGGGTTCATGTTGGCGCCCTGGCTCTCGGTGTAGTCCCAGAAGCCGCCGACGATCGGGGCGGCGCTCTGCTTACCGGAGAACGACAGGTAGCCGTAGCAGTAGTCGAGGGCGTTGACGACGTCCCAGGTCTCCGGGCTGCCGGAGCCGGGGATCCAGACCGGGATCTCGTCCTGCACCGGCCGCGGCCACGGGTTGACGTAGCGCAGCTTGGTGTAGCGGCCGTTGAAGGCGAACGGCTCCCGGGCGGCCCAGGCCCGGGTGATCAGCTCCCGGGCCTCGTGGAACCGTTCGCGGAGCTCGATCGGCGGCACGCCGTAGGCGAACGCGGTGTCCATCGGCGTGCCGAACACGATGCCGGCGATGATCCGGCCGCCGGACAGGCAGTCCAGCATCGCGATCTCCTCGGCCACCCGGATCGGCGGGTTGTACAGCGCCAGCGAGTTGCCGCACAGCGCGATCGCCGCGTTCTCGGTGGTCGCGGCCAGGATCGAGGCGATCAGGTTCGGCGACGGCGTCATCGCCAGCGAGGTCTGGTGGTGCTCGTTGAGCAGCAACGAGTCCCAGCCGAGGCCGTCCGCCTGCTGCATCAGGCGCAGGTAGGTGTGGTAGTCCTCGCCGACCTGCACCGGATCGGCCACCGAGGCCGGCGGCGTCACCCACGAGCTGTGGACGGTGTCGCCGTAGTCGGCGGGCAGCTTGGTGTAGTACTGCTGGGCGAACCAGTGGAACTTCACGGTGCTCCTTCGGGTGGTCAGGCGACGGAGCCGAGCAGCCTGGTCGCCGGGGTGCCGCCGAGGTTGGCGACATCGGCGCCCAGTGCCCGGCCCTCCGGGGTGGCGAGGGCGGCGCCCATCGCGTCGGCGTCGGCGAAGTAGAGCTCCGCCATCAGGTGGAACTCGGGTGCGGCGCCGTCGGCACCCGGCTGGAAGCGGGTGACCTCGACCTTCTCGATCCCGGGCACCCGCTGCGCCAGCGGGACGTGGGTGCCCAGGTAGTGGGCGTCGAAGGCGTCGACGTCGGACGGGGTGCCGTACAGCACGGTCAGCTTGATCACGGGGTCTCCCGGGTCCGGCGGTGCAGGGTCGGTCGCAGGGTCATCGGGGGCCTGCGGCCATCGCGCCGCCGTCGACCCGGTAGACCTCGCCGTTGACGAAGGCCGACTCGTCGGAGGCCAGGAACAGCACCATGTTCGCGATGTCGGAGGGCTCGCCGACCCGCGGCGACGCCACCCCGGGCAGCGCCTGGGCGGGCAGGTCGGGCACCGCGTCGAGCAGCTGGCGGGTCCGGATCACGCCCGGCGCGACGGCGTTGCAGCGGATCCCCTGCTTGCCGTGCTGGGCGGCGACGAAGCGGGTGAAGCCGATCACGGCGGCCTTCGTGGTGCCGTAGGCGGTGAGCGCCGCGCTGCCGCGCATGCCGCCGACCGACGCCATGTTGACGATCGACCCGCCGCCGGTCCCGATCATGTGCGGGAGGGCGTTCTTGCAGATCAGGAAGATGCTGCGGACGTTGGTGGCGAACGCGCGGTCCCACATCTCGACGCTGGTGCCGACCACGGTGCCGTCGGTGAACCAGGCGTCCGGGCCGACCAGCGCGGCGTTGTTGTGGATGACGTCGATCCGGCCGTGCTCGGCGACCACCCCGGCGACCAGGTCCTCGATGGAGCCCTGGTCGGTGGCGTCGAACCGGACGGCGGTGGCGGCGTCGCCGATCCCGGCGGCGGTCTCCTTCGCCCCGTCGACGTTGATGTCGGCGACCACGACGCGGGCGCCCTCGCGGGCCAGCGTCCGCGCCGTCTCCCGGCCGATCCCGGCGGCACCGCCGGTGACCAGGGCGACCTTGCCCTCGACTCGTCCCATGCTGCGGTCTCCTCGCTGTTCGACGCGGTTCACTGGTTGAGGAAGTCGGTGACGAGCGAGACGAAGGTGTCCTCCTGCTCGACCATCGGGTAGTGCCCGGCGGACTCGACCGGGGCGAGCCGGGCGTCCGGGACGAGCCGGACGAACTCCTCGGCGTAGGACAGCGGGAGCAGTCCGTCGGAGGTGCCGTGCACGACGAGCGTGGGGGCGGCCACCAGCGGCAGCCGCCTGCGCAGGCCGCGCTCGGCGATCGGCCACATGAACTTCGTGGCCGAACCGAGGTTCTGCGCGTCGAACAGGATCGCGGCGTGCGGGTCGTCCGGGTCCGGGGTGAAGTTCGACGGCTCCCGGGCGGGCGGTTCGCCGTGCCACTTCGCGGCCTTCACCTCGGCGGCCGCACCGAACGGGTCCAGCGTCGGCTGCTCGTCGAGCCACAGGCCGTAGGCGTTGACCAGGACCAGCCTGCGGACCAGCTGCGGGGCGAGCACCGCCAGCTCCGCGGCGAACATGCCGCCGAGCGAGTGCCCGACGACGTCGATCGAGTCGATGCCCCAGGACCGCACGAGCTCGCGGTGGTAGAGCGCGACGTCGTGCACGTCGACGAACGACTCGAAGCCGGTCGACCCGCCGTACCCGGGCTGCTCGGGCGCGAGCACCCGCCGGTCCTCGGCCAGGCGGCGCAGGAAGCCGGCGCCGCCCGGGTGCCGCTCGTATCCGTGCAGGTACAGCAGCGGCTTCCCACTGCCCTGGTCCCACAGCTCGACGTCGAACGTGCCGACGTTCGGAATCTCCAGGGTGGTCATGTGGTCCTCTCTCGGATTGCCGGATCGGGGATCAGAAGTCGGGGCCGAGCCCGCCGAGCGGCGGCATCCCGGAGTGCGCCCACAGGCCCCCGTCGGCGACGACGTGGGTGCCGGTGACGAACGCGGCCTCGTCGGAGGCGAGGAACAGCACCACGGCGGCGATCTCCTCCGGGCGCCCGTAGCGGCCCATCGGAATGGCGTCGCGGATGTCCTCCCAGGTCTGCGGTGCGCGCTCGCGGAGCCGGTCGATCGGCGGGGTGCCGATCGGGCCGGGGCAGACGGCGTTGCACCGGATGCCCTTGCGCGCGTACTCGATCCCGGTGACCCGGGACAGGTTCACCACCCCGGCCTTGAGCACGTTGTAGGCGCCGAGCCCGAAGTCGCCCGCCAGCCCGGACACCGACGCCGTGTTGACGATCGAGCCGCGGCCGGCGGCCAGCATCGGCCCCAGCGCGACCTTGGTCGCGTACCAGTACGAGACGAGGCCGATGTCCAGCGAGCGGCGGAAGCCGTCGAGGGTCAGGTCGCCGATCCGCCCCGCCTCGAAGCCGACGTGGTTGTTGTGCAGGATGTCCAGCCCGCCGTGCTCGCCGACGGCGAACCCGACGACCCGGTCGATCTCGGCCGGGTCGGCGGCGTCGGCGTGCAGGAAGTCGATCGTGGCGCCGCCCGCGCGCAGCTCGGCGGCCACCCGCCCGCCGGCGTCGGCGTCGATGTCGGCGAGCACCACCCGGGCCCCCTCCCGGGTGAACGCGCGGGCGGTCGCGGCGCCGATGCCGGAACCGCCGCCGGTGATCACGGCGACCTTGCCGTCGAGACGCATGGGGGTCCTTCCAGATGGGGTCACAGCAGGGACGACCGGGGCCGGCGGGATGGTCACGCCCGGCGCGGGACGGTGTCGCACATCGAGTCTGTGCAGATCGGGCCGCCCGGACAATGGGAGGCCGTCCACGGCTGACGCCGTTGTCGTGGACGGCCTCCCACACCGCGGGCGGGTCAGGGCGTCACGAGGTGACGCCGACCCCGCGGAAGGTGGGCGCGTACGCCGGCCGGTAGCCCTCGGGGAACACGGCCCGGTCGGTCCACGCGCTCGGCGGGTAGTGCGCGTGCAGCGGGAACACCTTCCGGACGTTCTTCTCCTCCTGGATCATCCGGTGCATCGCGGGTGTCCGCGCCTCCCGGTCGGCGCCGGCCAGCGCCTGCAGCCAGGCGTCCTGGAACTCCGGTGTCGAGGTGTTCCACGGGTTGGCGAACTGGCCCGGCAGGCTGGCCTGGTAGACCGTCGTCGGGTCCTGGAACGGGGCACCCATGCCGGGGAAGGCGTCGCCCTCCTGGCGGCCGTAGAAGGTGACCGCGGTGGTCGGCGACTCGACGACCCGGGTGCTCGCCCGGAGCCCGGACTCGGCCAGCATCGGCACCAGCGCCTCCGCGACGGCCCGGTGGTCGTCCAGCCCGGGGACGATCATCTCGAAGTCCACGCCGTCGGGATGGCCCGCCTCGGCGAGCAGCGCGCGGGCCCGCTCCGGGTCGTAGGCGTAGTCCGGGTTCTCCGGGGTGACGGTGGGATCGAACGCCCAGTAGTCCGGCGGCATGTACTGGGCGACCGGGGTGCCGATCCCGAAGAAGACGCCGTCGACGATCGCCTGCCGGTCGATCGCGTGTTCCATCGCCTGGCGCACCCGGATGTCGTCGAACGGCGGCCGGCCGGTGTTCATGTACATCGACATGATCGACAGGCTCTTGGACGGGGCGGTCTGCAGCCCGGCGGCGGCCGCCTGGTCGGCCTGCGACGGGTCCAGGTAGGTCAGCTCGGCCTGCCCGGTCTGCAGCATGTTCAGCCGGGTCGGCGCCGAGGTCTGGACGTAGATCTCGTAGTGCGCCGCGCGGGCGGCCTCCGGGTCCCAGTACTCCGGGTTGCGGTCGTAGCGGGTGATCTGGCCGGGGATGTACTCGGCGAGGGTCGCCATGCCCGAACCGACCGGGTTCTGGTCGAGATCGGGATTGTCGAACGCCGCCGGGCTGATCATCGACCCGGCCGAGCCGCTGAACAGCGCGGGCAGGTTGCCGCCCGGGCCGGACAGCTCGACGCGGGCGGTGAACTCGTCGACGACCTCGACGCCGGACACCCGGGCCAGCGCCCCGCGCTGGGTGCTCTCCTCCATCGTGCGGGCGCGCTCCAGGTTGGCGCGCACCGCCTCGGCGTTGAACGGGGTGCCGTCGACGAACGTCACGTCCTCGCGCAGGGTCAGCACGATCGCGGTGTCGTCGTCGACGAACTCCCAGGACGTGGCGAGCTGCGGGACGAGCTCACCGTCCTCGTCCTCCATGACGAGCTGGTCGTAGACGAGCCGGAAGAAGATCATGTCCCACGGGTTGGCGGACCGGTGCGGGTCGAACGTCGACGGGTTCTGCACGAACACGTAGCGGAACGTGCCCTCGGGGTCGATCTCGCCGTTGCCCGCGGCCCGCGACGCCCCACCGCACGCGGACAGGGCCAGTGCGAGCACCGCTATCACGGCGATCGGCCAGCGGGAGCGCGGACGCAGCACCATTGCTGTGTTCACTCGGATCTCCTGACGGGATGGAAGGGGTCAGCGGCTGATCGCCACGCCCCGGAAATGTGCTGCATAGGCGGGGCGGTAGCCCTCGGGGAACAGGACGTCGTCGCTCCACACGCTGGGCGGCTGCGCGGCGAAGATGCCGAACTGGCGCAGCAGGCCCTTCTCCTCCTCGATCATGCGGTGCACCGCGTCCAGCCGGTCCTCGCGGGTCTCCCCGCGCAGCGAGTCGTCCCAGGCCTGCTCGAACTCCGGGGAGGTGGTGCCCCACGGGTTCATGAACTGGCCGGGCAGGTTCGACTCGTACTGGTTGGACGGGTCGACGAACGGGGCCTGGGCGCCGATGTAGGCGTCGCCCTCCTGGCGGCCGAAGAAGGTGGCCGGCGTGGTGGCCGGCTCGACCACCTGCGGCCGGGCCCGGATCCCGACCTCGGCGAGCATCGGGATGACCGCCTCCGCGACGGTGCGGTGGTCGTCCAGCGCCGGGATGAGCATGTCGAACTCGAGGCCGTCCGGATGGCCCGCCTCGGCGAGCAGCGCCCGGGCGCGCTCGGGGTCGTAGCCGTACTGCGGATCCTCGGCGCCGATTCCCGGGTGGTGGGCCCAGTGGTCCGGCGGCACCAGCTGCGCGACCGGTTCGCCGATCCCGAAGAACACCCCGTCGACGATCGCCCTGCGGTCCACCGCGTGCTCCATCGCCTGCCGGACCCGCAGGTCGTCGAACGGCGGGGAGCCGGTGTTCATCGTCATCCGGAAGATCGTCGTGCTGACCGACGGCTGCACCTGCAGACCGGCGGCGACCGCCTGGTCCTGGGTGGACGGGTCGAGGTAGGTCATGTCGATCTGGCCGGTCAGCACCATGTTCAGCCGGGTCGGCGACGAGGGCTGCACGTAGATCTCGACACCGGCCACCCGCACGGCGTCCGGATCCCAGTACCCCTCGGCGCGGGCGTACCGGGAGACCTGGCCCGGCACGTGCTCGGTGAGGGTGAACATGCCCGAGCCGACCGGGTTCTGGTCCAGGTCCGGATTGTCGAACGCGCCCGGGTTGATCATGGAGCCGTGCCGCTCGGTGAACAGGGCGGGCAGGTTCCCGCCGGGGCCGTCGAGCAGGATCCGCACGGTGCTCGGGTCGGGCGTCTCGATCGACCCGATCGCCCGCAGCGCCCCGGCGACGGTGCTGCCCTCCAGCTCGCGGGCGCGCTCCAGGTTGGCGGCCACCGTCGAGGAGTCGAACGGGGTCCCGTCGTGGAAGGTGACGTCGTCGCGCAGCGTCAGCTCCAGCACCCGGCCGTCGTCGAGGAACTCGTAGCCGGTGGCGAGCATCGGCAGGATCTCGCCGTCGGAGTTCTCCTGCAGCAGCTGGTCGTAGACCAGGCGCAGGTTCACCATGTCCCAGGCGTTGCCGGAGCGGTGCGGGTCGAACGTCGACGCCGACTGCACGAACGCGTAGCGGAACACGGCGTCCGGATCGGGTTCGCCGGACGCGGCGGCCTGGCCGCCGCCGCCGCAGGCGGTCAGCACCAGCGCGAGTGCGGCGACGAGGGCGCCGAGCAGGCGCCCACGTCGGGTGGGGGTGGTCATCGGGGTTACCTCCGGGGAGCGGGTCAGCCGGTGAACTGCCCACCGGCGGGCAGCAGGAGCTGGCCGGTGGTGAACGACGATTCGTCGGAGGCGAGGAACAGGCAGCTCGCCGCGATCTCCTCGGGGCGGCCCAGCCGGTTCATCGGGGTGATGCTCATGGCCATCCCGAGCGCGGTGGCGTCGTCCTCGATGCCGGCGATCATCGGGGTGGCGGTGTAGCCGGGGCCGACGGCGTTGACCCGGACGCCGGTGGCGGCCAGCTCCAGCGCCAGCACCTTGGTCAGCATGAACACGCCCGCCTTGGACACGCAGTACGGCGCCGCCCCGGCGAGCGGGATCTTCGCCGCGCTGGAGGCGATGTTGACGATCGACCCGCCGGTGCCCTGCGCGAGCATCTGCCGGGCCAGCGCCCGGTCGGTGAGCATGACGCCGGTGACGTTGATGTCGAGCACCCGCCCGAACGCCTCGGCGTCCAGGTTGACCAGGTGGGTGCTCTGCTCACCGGCCGCCCGGTTCTGCACGTTGCTGCGCCCGGCGGCGCTGGCGACACCGGCCGAGGCGACCCCGACGTCGACCCTGCCGAAGCGCTCGACGGCGGCCGCGACGAGCGCGTCGCACTGCTGCTCGTCGGTGGTGTCGGTGCGCACGTACAGCGCGCTGCGGCCGGCCTTCTCGACGAGCGCGACGGTCTCGTCGGCCGGGGCGATGTCGCCGACGACGACGTCGGCGCCCTCCTGCGCGAACCGCTCCGCGGTGGCCCGGCCGATCCCGCTGGCCCCGCCGGTCACGACCGCGACCCGGCCCTCCAACGCCCTGCCCATGGGGTGCTCCTCTCCTGCGTGTGATCGTTCGGGGGTGGTTCAGCGGTCCGGGACGACGACGACCTTCACCGAGCCGTCGACGGCGTGCTGCGCGGCGAACGCCTCGCCCACCCGGGACAGCGGCACCCGGTGCGACACCAGCGACGTCACGTCGACCGCTCCGCCGGTCAGCAGCCGGAACGCCTCCGCCCCGTCGTCGGCGGTGTAGGCGAAGCTGCCGCGCAGCCGGAGCTCCTTCTGGACCACGGTGTCGACGTCGACCGGCGGGACGTGCCCGGCCAGCCCGGCGAGCACGACGGTGCCGCCGGCCCGGGTGAGCGCGGTCGCCGCGGCGAGCATCGGCCCGGCCCCGGAGCACTCGACGAACGCGGCGACGTTCCCGCTGCCCGGCTGGTAGGGCGAGTCCGAGGTCCCCCAGCGCTCCCGGACGTGGGCGACCGGATCGGTGCGCCGGGCGTCGATCACGGCGGCGCCGGTCTCCGCGGCCCGTTCCAGCCGGGGCGGCGAGACGTCGATGCCGAGCACGTCGGTGACGCCGTGGGCGGCGAGCACCCGCAGCACGCACTGGCCGATCGACCCGAGGCCGGCGACCACGACCGGGCCGCCGCCCGCGGTGGCGCCGGACTGCCGCACCGCGCGGACCGCGACCGACAGCGGCTCCAGGAACGCGCCCTCCTCGAAGGTGACCGGATCGGGCAGCCGGTAGAGCTTGCCGTCCTCGGCGTCGGGCACCAGCACCTGCTCGGCGAGCCCGCCGCCCGCGCTGCTGCGCGGGCCGGCGCACAGGTTGGTGCTGCCCTCCCGGCAGCGCGTGCAGGAGCCGCAGGGCCCCATCGGGATGACGGCGACCCGGTCGCCGGGGGCGAGCGTGGTGATCCCCTCCCCGACCGACGCGACGGTGCCTGCGTACTCGTGGCCCATCCGGGCGCCCGCGGTGATCCAGGCGCCCTCGGCGTAGGCGTGCACGTCGGAGCCGCAGATGCCGCAGGCCCGCACGTCCAGCACGACGGCGCCGGGGCCGGGCTCCGGTGCGGGCTCGTCGACGAGCCGGACGTCGCCGACACCGTGCCAGCGGGTGGCCCTCATGCCGACACCTCCGCCCCGGACGGCGCGCGCGGCGGCCGCGCCCCGGCGGCCGGCCGGTCCAGCGTCCGCACCGACGCCCCCGACAGGCGCGGGCCGGTGGTGTGCAGGTGACAGGCGACCTCGCCGGCGCCGGGCACCCGGGTCGGCAGCGGGACCTCGGTGCGGCACAGGTCCATCACGTACGGGCAGCGGGTGTGGAACCGGCACCCCGGCGGGACCCGGGACGGGTCCGGCGGGTCCCCGGCCAGCACGATCCGTTCGCGCCGGCGCTGCACCCGCGGCGCGGGCACCGGCACCGCCGACAGCAGCGCCTCGGTGTAGGGGTGCGCCGGGGCGTCGAACACCCGGGCGGCCGGGCCGTGCTCGACGATCTGCCCGAGGTACATCACGGCGACCCGGTCGGAGATGTGCCGGACCACCGACAGGTCGTGCGCGATGAACAGGTAGGTCAGCCCGATCGCCGCGGAGAGCTCCTCCAGCAGCGCGATGACCTGGTTCTGGGTGGACACGTCGAGCGCGCTGACGGCCTCGTCGAGGACCAGGATCCGCGGCTCGGCGGCGATCGCCCTGGCGATCGTGATGCGCTGGCGCTGGCCGCCGGAGAACTCGTGCGGGTAGCGCATCATGTACTCCGGCGGGAGCCCGACCCGCCGCAGCAGCTCGGCCACCCGCTCCGCCCGCTCCCGGCGGTCCAGCCGCAGGTGCACGTCGAGCGGCTCGGCGACCGAGTCCCGGACCAGCATCGACGGGTCCAATGAGGAGTACGGGTCCTGGAACACCATCTGGATGTCCCGGCGCGCCGACCGCAGCGGGCGGGCCGGCAGGTCCAGCAGCTCCCGGCCGTCCAGCCGGACCGAGCCGGACTCCGGCTCGACCAGCCGCATCAGGCCGCGCGCGGTGGTGGACTTGCCGCATCCGCTCTCGCCGACCAGCCCGAGCGTCTCGCCCTGGTGCAGCTCGAAGGACACGCCGTCGACCGCCCGGACCGGCGCCGGGCGCCTGCGCAGCAGCGAACGCCGGGCCGCGAACGACACGACGAGGTCCTGCACCTCCAGCAGCGGGGTCACGACGCACCTCGCAGGGTCAGCTCGGTGTGCCGCAGGCAGCGTGTGCTGTGCGCGCTGCCCGCCCGGTGGGCGCCGTCGGCGGGCCGGGCGGCCCGCAGCTCGGGCGCGGAACCGGTGGTGCACCCGTCGGTGGTGTAGGGGCAGCGCGGATGGAACCGGCAGCCCGCGGGCATCCCGCCGACGCGTGGCGGCTGGCCCTCGACCACCGAGAGCTCGGCGGCGGGCCGGTCCATCCGGGGCATCGCCGCCAGCAGGCCCTCCATGTACGGGTGGTGCGGCGCGTCGAACAGGTCGTCGATCGCCGCGCTCTCCACGATCTGCCCGGCGTACATCACCAGCACCCGGTCGCAGACATCGGCGACGACGCCGAGATCGTGCGTGATGACGATGACCGACATGCCGTGCTCGCGCTGGATCTCGCGCAGCAGCTCCAGGATCTGGGCCTGCACGGTGACGTCCAGCGCGGTGGTGGGCTCGTCGGCGATGATCACGTCCGGGTTGCAGGCGAGCGCGATCGCGATCATCACGCGCTGGCGCATCCCGCCGGAGAACTCGAACGGGTACTGCGCGGCCCGCCGTCGCGGATCGGGCACCCCGACCCGTTCGAGCAGGCCGACCGCGCGGTCCCGGGACGCCCGCCGGGACAGGCCCTCGTGCCTGCGGAGCACCTCGGCGATCTGGTCGCCGACCGTGAACGCCGGGTTCAGGCTGGTCATCGGCTCCTGGAAGATCATCGCGATGTTGGGGCCGCGGATGTCGGACATCTCCCGGGGGGTCAGCCTGGTCAGGTCGTGATCGAGCACCCGCAGCACCTCGGCCCGCACCCGGGTCTGGCGGGCCGGCATCAGCCCGGCGATCGACAGGCAGGTCACGCTCTTGCCGGAGCCGGACTCGCCGACGATGCCGAGAGTCTCGCCGCGGGCGACGGCGAAGCTGACGCCGTCCACGACGCTCGCCCAGCCGTCCTCGGTGAGCACCTCGACGACGAGGTCCTCGACCTGCAACGTGTACCGGGTGTCGGGTGCGCCGGTTCCGGGCGCCGGGGCGGGTCCGCTGTGCGGCACGGGAATCTCCGTCCGGGATACGGGGGTCATCGGCTCTCGGTCCGTTCCTCGCGGCCCAGCGCGTCGCGCAGGCCGTCGCCGAGGGTCACGAAGGTGAAGACGGTCAGTGCGATCAGCGCACCGGGGAAGATCCCCAGCCAGGGCGAGCGGCCGTAGTACAGGAAGCCCTCGCGGATCATCGATCCCCAGCTCGCGTCGGGCGGCTGGACGCCCAGCCCGAGGAAGCTCAGCCCGGCCTCGGCGAGCATCGCGTAGCCGGCGGTGACCGCGATCGCCACGGTCAGCGGGGAGAGCGTGTTCGGCAGCACGTGCCGGACGATGATCATCCAGGTGGGCGTGCCGATGCTGCGGGACGCCTCGACGAAGGTCTCCTCCTTCAGCCCCATGACCACACCGCGGACCAGCCGCAGGAAGCGCGGGGCGAGCAGCAGCCCGACCGCCAGCATCGCGTTGCGCAGGCTCGGGCCGAGCACCGCGACCAGGGCGATCGCCAGCAGCAGCGGCGGGAAGCTCATCGCCGCGTCGTTGAGCCGCATCACCACCGCGTCCAGCCGGCCGCCGACGAAGCCGGTGAGGAAGCCCAGCGGCACCCCGATCACCATCGCGACGGCCAGCGCCAGGCAGATCGCGAGCAGCGAGACCCGGGTGCCGACGATCAGCCGGCTCAGCGTGTCCCGGCCGAGCTGGTCGGTGCCGAGCAGGTGCCCGGGCGAGAACGGGTCGAGCAGCACGCCACGCAGGTTCTGCGCGTTCGGGTCGGCCGGGGTGATCAGCGGGCCGAACAGGGCCACCAGCACCAGCACCGACAGCACACCGAGGGCGATCATCGCGGACCGGTTGCGGCGCACCCGCCTGCGGAAGTCGGCGAACGCCCCGCCACCGCCGTGGGTGACGGCCGCGGGCACCGGCGCCGGTTCGTCGTTCGTCATCGGGGTCGCACCTTCGGGTTGAGGTAGCCGTACGCGAGATCGACCAGCAGGTTCGACACGACCGCCACCAGCACCGCGACCAGCACGATGCCCTGGATCACCGGGATGTCCCGGGTGGTGACGGCGTTGATCGCGACCTGGCCGAGCCCCGGCACGCCGAACACCTGCTCGACCAGCACCGCGCCGCCGAGCAGCGCGGTGATCTGCAGGCCGAGCACCGTCACCAGCGGGACGCTCGCGTTCTTGAGGACGTGTTTCCCGATCACCATGCGGCCGCGCAGGCCCTTCGCCCACGCCGTGCGCACGTAGTCCTGTTGCAGCACACCGATGATGGAGCCGCGCAGCTGCCGGGCGCTCTCCGCGGCACCGGCGATGCCCAGCGTCAGCGCGGGCAGCAGCAGGTGCGAGAGCCAGCCGGCCGGGTCCTCGGTCAGCGGCACGTAGCCGGTGGCGGGCAGCCAGCCGAGGGCGAGGCTGAAGATCAGCACGAACACCAGGCCGAGCCAGAACGACGGCATCGCGATCCCGAGCGACGAGCCGATCCCGGCGATCCGGTCGATCCAGGTGCCGCGGCGCAGCGCCGAGACGATCGCCGTGGGGACGGCGATGAGCAGGGAGAACACCAGTGCCGTCGCGGCCAGCGCGATCGTGACCGGCAGGCCGTCGCCGATCGAGGTGGCGACCGGGCGGCTGGTGAACAGCGAGGTCCCGAGATCGCCGGCGACGGCGGCGGTGACCCAGTCCCAGTACTGGACCACGGTCGGCCGGTCCAGCCCGAGCCGGTCACGCACGGCGGCGACCTGCTCGACCGTGGCGTCCGGGCCCGCGATGGTCACGGCCGGGTCGCCGGGGATGAGCAGCACGAGGCCGAAGGCCACGAACGTGACCAGGACCAGCACCGGCACCGTGGCCAGCACGCGCAGGGCGAAGAACTTCAGCACCGTTGGTCGACCTCCTCGTTGACGTCGGCATGCGGCGGTGCGGCCGGGCGCCCGCGCAGCGGCCCGGTCGGCAGGAATGGGGAATCGCCGTTTCCGGCGGAGTCAGAACGGCGGGGTGACGCCGGACACGGACGCTAAGCGCAGCGCCGCGCGAGCCGCAATGGGCTCGTCGGATTTTCCGGAATCCCGGCCCGGTTGTGTGTGGATGCCCACCGGGGACGAGCCGAAAGTGGACACCGTCCCATTGTTCGGCATTCTCGGCGGCCCACACGATAGCGCGGTCCACACCGTGGACGCCGAGAGCACCCGCTCGTGTGGAGGGGACAGCGATGAAGTTCCACTGGTTCGCGGAGGTCACCTACGACGGCCTGCCGGACTCGTTCCCCGCCCCCGGGCAGGGCGCCTGGGTGGACAGCCCGGTCGCGATGGCCGACCCGCACCGGATCGGGGCGAACTACCGGAGCTTCGTGCGGCTCATGCAGCAGGCCGACCGGGAGGGGTTCGACGGCCTCGCCGTCAACGAGCACCACCAGACGCCGTTCGCGATGACGCCGTCGCCGAACCTGCTGGCCGCCAGCCTCGCGAGCTCCACCGAGCACGCCGCCATCCTGGTCATCGGGGACTCGCTGGCGCTGTACAACCCGCCGGTCCGGGTCGCCGAGGAGCTCGCCTACCTGGACTGCCTGTCCGGCGGGCGGGTGATCGCCGGCTTCGTGTTCGGCACCCCGATGGACTCCTCCTACGCCTATGCGCGACCGCCGGTGGAGCTGCGCGAACGCTTCCACGAGGCGCGCGAGCTCGTGCTGCGCGCCTGGCGCGAGCCGGAGCCGTTCGCGTTCAACGGCAGCTACACCCAGCTGCGCTACGTCAACCTGTGGCCGCGCCCGATCCAGCAGCCGCCGCCGATCTGGGTCCCCGGCTCCGGCAGCCCGGAGACCTGGGAGCTGGTCACCCGGGAGAACTACTGCTACGGGCACCTCTCGTTCTCCGGCCTGCGCGCGGCGAAACCGATCGTGAATCGGTACTGGGATTACGTGGCCGACCACGACGGCGACCTGAACCCGCATCGCATGGCATTCACCCAGCTGATCTGTGTCGCGGATTCCGATGCCGAGGCGGAACGGAAGTACGCGGATGCCGTGCGCTATTTCCAGCGGGTGCGCGATCCCGCACTGCGGTTCGCGACGCCACCCGGCTACACCAGCCCGGCCGCGCTGCGCGGGATGCTCGCCCGGACCACCGACCCGCAGGCGATGGAGGACAAGCGGCGCGCGGTGGCCGGCGAGATGAGCTTCTGGGAGTACGACGAGAAGGGCTACATCATCGCCGGCACCCCGGACCGGGTCGAGCAGCGGGTCCGCGAGCTGGCGACCGAGCTGCGGGTCGGGCAGCTGATCGCGTCGCTGCACATGGGTGACCTGCCCGAGGAGACCGCGGCCGAGAACACCCACCTGTTCGCCACCCGGGTCATGCCGAAGCTGCGTGACCTGTGGGCCGACCGGCCCGACCACTGGACCCCGGCCGGGCTGCGCCCGGCACCGGCGATCGGCGACGCGGCGCTCGCCGGAGGGAGCTGACCATGCCCACGGTCACCGTGAACGGTGTCGGGATCCACCACGAGATCCACGGCGAGGGACCGCCGCTGCTGCTGATCTCCGGGCTGGGGGCGAACTCCGCGGCCTGGGCGGGCGTGCTGCCCCGGCTGGCCGCGACGCACCGGGTGATCACCCTGGACAACCGCGGGACCGGGCGCAGCGCCGTCCCGCCCGGCCCGTACCCGGTCGACACGATGGCCGACGACGTCGCCGCGCTGCTCGAGCACCTCGGTCCCGGCCCGGTCGCGGCCGTCGGCTGGTCGATGGGCGGCTCGATCCTGCAGTCGCTGCTGGTCCGGCGGCCCGAGCTGCTCTCCCGGGCCGTGCTGCTCAACGCGTTCCCGTCCTACACCCCGGTCCAGCACGCCTGGCTGGACTGCGGGCTCGCGCTGCGGCGGGCCGGCGTCGATCCGGTGGCGATCGCGCTGCACGGCCTGCCGTGGGGCTTCACCGGCGCCGCGCTCGCCGACCACGATCTCGCCGCCGCCCAGGCCGGGCTCGTCGCACAGGACCCGTACCCGACGTCGCGGGCCGGCTTCGAGGCGCAGGCCGCCGGCCTGCGGGTCTACGACTCGCGCGCCGGTCTCGGCTCGGCCCGGACCCCGACGCTGGTGCTGACCGGCGCCGAGGACGTGCTCACCCCGGTCGCGCAGTCGGTGGAGATGGCCGCGCTGCTGCCGGACGCGACGCTGCAGGTACTGCCCCGCGGCGGGCACGGCATGATCGTCGAGTACCCCGAGCCGACGCTGGCCGCGATCACCGCGTTCCTCGCCGCCCCGGCCGGGGTGCCGGCGTGAGCCGCCCGGCCCGGGACCGCGGCCGGACCGCCCGGCGGGACGCCCCGTGACCCGGCCGGCCGGTACCGCCGGGTCCGGCCTGTCCGCGGCGCTCGACGCGCTGCACGCCGGCCGGCCGGTCGGGCTGCTCGACGATCTCGTCCCGGCCCCCGCGGCCGCCGGCGCGATCGTCGTCGCCGGGGACCGGATCGACACCGCCACGATGGCCCTGCTGGTCCGGGTCACCAGCGGCGTCGTCGCCGTCGCCGCACCCGCCGAGCGGCTCGACGCACTGCGGATCCCGCCGATGCCGGGCGGGCACGGCGATCCCGGCCGGCCCGGGTTCGCGGTCGCCGTCGACCTGGCCACCGGCATCACCACCGGCATCTCCGCCCGGGACCGCTCGGCCACCGTCCGGGCGCTGGCCGATCCGTCGAGCTCGGCCGAGGCGTTCACCCGGCCCGGTCACGTGCTCCCGGTGCGGTCCCGCGACGGCGGGGTGCTCGCCAGGGCGCGGCCGGCCGAGGCCGCGATGGACCTGTGCCGGGCCGCGGGCCGGGAACCGGTCGCGGCGCTCGCCACCGCCGTCGACGACGCGGGTGGCGCCGGCTCCGCGGCGGTGCTGGAGTCGGTCGCCGCGCGGCACCCGATGCCGCTGGTCCGCGTCTCCGAGGTGCTCTCCCACCGGCGGGCGGAGATCGCCCGGGTGCTCGGCGACCTCGGCGCCGGCCGCGGGGTCCTCATCGGCGGAACGGCGCTCGGCGGAACGGCGGTCGCCTGAGCCGTGCACCCTCCCCTTCCGGACGGTCCCCCGACCACCCGCCCGGCCGGGACCGCACCCGCGGTCACCCGCCGCGGCCTGTTCCTCGCGCTCGTCTGCAGCACCCAGTTCGTGCTGCTGGTCGGCGGGACCGTCGTCACCGTGTCGCTGCCCGCCATCGGCGCCGAGCTGGCGCTGTCCCCCGCGGGCCTGCAGTGGGTGCTCACCGCGTTCATGCTGACCTTCGGCTGCCTGCTCCTGCTCGGCGGGCGCACCGCCGACGTGCTGGGCAGGCGCCGGGTGTTCCTGGCCGGCCTGGTGCTGTTCGCCGCCGGATCGCTGCTCTGCGCGCTCACCACCACCCCCGGCCTGTTCATCGCGGCCCGGGCCGCCGCCGGAGCCGGCGCGGCCCTCGCATCACCGGCCGCGATGTCGCTGCTCACCACGGTGTTCGTCGCACCCGGCGAACGCAGCCGGGCGCTGGGCGCCTGGGCGGCGGTCGGGGCCGCGGGGGCGACGCTGGGCAACGTGGTGGGCGGGCTGCTGACCACCGCCGGGGGCTGGCGCTGGATCTTCCTGGTGAACGTCCCGATCTGCGCGCTCGCCGTCGTCGGGGCGTTCCTGCTGGTACCGGCGCTGCCCGGGGTCCGCGGCCAGCGGCTGGCGATCGTCGACGGGCTGCTCGGCACGGTCGCGGTCGGCATGCTGATCCTCGGGCTGACGCTGGTCCAGACCCGCGGCGTGGACCCGGTCGCGATCGCGCTGCTCGCCGGGACCGTGCCGGTGGCCGGGCTGTTCCTGCTGATCCAGGCCCGGCACCCGGATCCGCTGCTGCCGCTGTCGCTGTTCCGCTCCCGCACCGCGATCGCCTACCTGTTCATGCTGGTCACCGCCGGGACGTCGATCGGGCCGTACTACGTCAGCTCGCTGTTCATGCAGCAGACGCTGGGCTGGACCGCGCTGCAGGCCGGGGCGGCGTTCGTCCCGTGGGCGGTGCTGATCGCGGTCGTCGCGCAGGTGGTGTCCCGGGTCCTGCAGCGGACCGGGCCGCGGCTGGTCATCCCGCCCGCGCTGCTGGCCGTGGCCGCGGGCGGTGCGGTGCTCGCGACGGCGATGCGGCCGGACGCGACCTACCTCGGCGGGCTGCTGCCGGCGTTCCTGCTGCTCGGCCTGGGCACCGGCGCGGCGGGCGTCGCCTGCACGGTGACCGCGATGTCCGGCATCCCGCCCGAGCGGCACGGGGTCGGCGCCGGGGCGCTGAACAGCACCCAGGCGGTCGGCAGCGCGCTCGCGATCGGGATCGCGGTCCTGCTGGCCGGGGCCGGCGGGTCCGTCCCCGGCGCGGCCCCCGGCCTGGACGGCTACCGGTTCGCGCTGCTCACCGTCGCCGGTGTGGCCCTGGCCGCCGCCGCGCTGGCCGCGGCCACCCTCCCGCCCCGGAGCCCGCACACCCGCTGAGCCCGCCGCACACCTGCTGCGGCGGGTGTGCGGCGGCGCGCAGGGGTGTGCGGTCAGGACGCGGTGAGCGTCCGGCTCCAGAGGGAGGCGCCGGTCTGGTCGCGCAGGTGCACGGTCAGGGTGGAGCCGTCGCCGGCCACGTCCAGCTCGCCGAAGTGCTGGAAGCCCTCCAGCGGGGACGCGCCCGGGCGGTCCGGGCCGCGGACGAACTCGGCGCGCGGGCCGAACGTCGGGTCCAGCTCGTTCGGCCCGAACGCCCCGGCGTGCAGCGGCCCGGACACGAACTCCCAGAACGGGTCGAAGTCGTCGAACGCGGCCCGGTCCGGCGAGTAGTGGTGGGCGGCGGTGTAGTGCACGTCCGCCGTCACCCAGACGACGTCGCGGACCTGCCTGCGGTGCTGCGCCGCGAGCACCCCGGCGATCTCCGACTCGCGCCCGGACGGCGGCCCGGGGCGGCCGTTCGCGACGGCCTCCCAGGCGGTGTCGCCGTCGGGCACCAGCACGCCCAGCGGCATGTCCGACTGGACGATCTTCCAGGTCGCCCGGGACGACGCCAGCGCGTCGACCAGCCAGCGCGCCTGCCGCTCCCCCAGGATCCGCTCGTCCGGCCCGGTGTTGGCGGTGTTCGGGCCGCGGTAGGAGCGCATGTCGATCACGAACACCTCGACGTGCGGGCCGAACGGCAGCCGCCGGTACACCCGCCCGTCGACGGCGGCGCGCGGATCGAGCGGCTGCCACTCGTGGAACGCCCGGAACCCGCGGGCGGCGAGCACGTCGACCCGCCGCTCGGTGTAGCCCTCGGCGGGCCCGCCGGTGAGGACCTCCCCCGGGTACCAGTTGTTGGTGACCTCGTGGTCGTCCCACTGCACGATCTGGGCGACCGAGGCGGCGTACCGGCGCAGGTGCTCGTCGAGCAGGTTGTAGGCGTACTGGCCGCGGAACTCGGCGAGCGACTCGGCGACCTTCGCCTTCTCCGGGGTCAGCTCGTTGCGCCAGATCCGGCCGTCGGGCAGCGTGACGGACTCGGTCAGCGGCCCGTCGGCGTACACCGTGTCGCCGCAGTGCAGGAACAGGTCGGGCCGGCGGTCGGCCATCGCGGAGAAGATCCGCATGCCGCCGTGGCCGCGGTCAATCCCCCAGCCCTGCCCGGCGACGTCGCCGGACCACTGGATCCGGACCGGCTCGCCCGGCCCGGGCGGGGCGCGGAACGACCCGGTCAGCGGCTCGCTCGCCGGCCCGCCGTCGAGTGGTTCGGCGCGGACCCGGTAGTGCACCCGGCCGGTGCCCGCGGGCACCCGCAGCTTCCCGGCCAGGTCGGTGTCCGGGGTCAGCACCGGGCCGGGGATCCGGCGGGCGCGCCGGAACCCCGGATCGTCGGCGACCTCGACCACCATCCGGGACGGCCGGTCGGCCCGGGTCCACACCAGGCCCGAGCCGGGCCGGACGTCGCCGGCCTGCACCCCGTGGGTGAGGACGGGACGGCCGCTCCGGAGCAGGGCCGGTCCGGCGGAGGCGGCGGCGGGCAGCCCGAGCGCGGCGGCGCCGGCGATGCCGCCGGCGACCGCGGTGCGCAGCAGGGCGCGTCGGTTCAGGACGTGTCGTTCGGAGACCACGACGACCGATGCTCACCCGTCGGGGTGACCCGGTGCCCCCGTCCGGCCGACGTCCGGATGAACGTCGGGTGCCCGGCCGGTCAGCCGAACAGCGCCGGGATCTTCAGCACCAGCTGGTACAGGCCGTAGGCGAACGGCACCCCGACCCAGATCCAGGCCAGCACGGCGCCGACCCACTGCAACGGCCCCCACGTGGCGGCGGCCTCCGGTGTGCTCACGACTGCGCTCCCTTCGACTCGACGGCCTCGCGGTCGGCCGGTGCGTCCGGCTCCGGCTCGTGGTGCTTCGGGTCCACCGGCTTGATCAGCTCGTTGCAGACGAAGGCGATCACGAGCAGCACGATCATGATCGCGAACGCCGCGGTGTAGCGGCCGGGGCCCTCGACCCCGGCGTCGATCCGGGCGTCGGCGATCGCGTTGACGATCAGCGGCCCGAGCACGCCGGCGGTGGACCAGGCGGTCAGCAGCCTGCCGTGGATCGCGCCGACCTGGTACGTCCCGAACAGGTCGCGCAGGTAGGCGGGCACGGTGGCGAACCCGGCGCCGTAGAACGACAGGATCAGCACCGACGCGACCAGGAACAACGCCCGGCTCTGGTTCGGGACCAGCGTGATCAGCAGGTACAGCAGCGCACCGACGCCGAGGTAGATGCGGTACATGTTCTTCCGGCCCAGCACGTCGGACAACGACGACCAGGCGATCCGGCCCAGCGAGTTCGCCAGCGACAGGATCGAGACGAACCCGACCGCGGCGGCGGCCAGCGTCTCCGCCGTGCCGGTCTCGGCGAAGAAGTCCTGGAAGATCGGGTTCGCCCGCTCCAGGATGCCGATGCCGGCCGTGACGTTGAAGCAGAGCACCACCCAGAGCAGCCAGAACTGCGGCGTCCGCAGCGCGTTGCGGGCCGACACCTGGCCGGTCGAGATCATCCCGGACTTCTTCGCCTGGCCCGGCGTCCATCCGGCGGGCGCCCAGCCCTCGGCGGGCACCCGGATGAGCAGCCAGCCCACCGACATGAACACCAGGTAGATGGCGCCCATCGCGAGGAACGTGTTCCCGATCCCCGGCACCGACGGCGAGTCACCGCTCGCGCCGAACGTCGACAGCAGCGACGCGGTCAGCGGCGATGCGATCAGCGCACCGCCACCGAAACCCATGATGGCCAGCCCGGTCGCCAGTCCCGGCCGGTCCGGGAACCACTTGATGAGCGTCGACACCGGGGAGATGTAGCCGACCCCGAGACCGATCCCGCCGACGAAGCCGTAGCCCAGCACCACCAGCCAGAACCAGCCCAGGTGCAACCCGATCCCGGAGATCATGAAGCCGGACACGAAGCAGGCCGTCGCGACCACCATCGCCCAGCGCGGCCCGTTGGCGTCGACCTTGGTGCCGAACAGCGCGGACGACAGCCCCAGCATGATGATCGCGAGGGTGAACGGCAGCGCGCTCGCGACGCCGGAGATGTCCAGCCCGCTCTCCAGCGGCGCCTTGAACGCGCTCCACGCGTACGCCTGGCCGATCGCCAGATGGATGGACAGCGCGGCCGGCGGAACGAGCCAGCGGCTCCATCCCGGCGGTGCGACGATGCGCTCCCTCGTCAGAAACCCGGCCGTCATGGCCCTCCTTCAAGCTCGTTGATAGCGCAACGCTAAGTAACCGTTCGGAGTACAGCAACCGGAGTAGCCGATCGATCGGCTCACCCCGCCGCACACACGACGACGCCGGTCCCGCCAGATGGCGGGACCGGCGTCGGCCGGGTACGAGGGTACTCAGGCGGAACGGTCGCGACGCTCCCGGCGCGGGGACTGCGTCCGCGGGACGATCGTCGGGTTCACGTTCTCCTTGACGGTCTCCGCGGTGACCACGACCTTGGCGACGTCGTCGCGGCTCGGGATGTCGTACATCACCGGGAGCAGGACCTCCTCCATGATGGCGCGCAGGCCGCGGGCCCCGGTGCCGCGCAGGATCGCCTGGTCGGCGACGGCGTCCAGGGCCTCCTCGGCGAAGTCCAGCTCCACGCCGTCCATCTCGAAGAGCTTGCGGTACTGCTTCACCAGCGCGTTGCGCGGCTCGGTGAGGATCTTGACCAGCGCGTCCTTGTCCAGCGAGGTCACCGACGCGACGATCGGCAGCCGGCCGATGAACTCCGGGATCAGGCCGAACTTGATCAGGTCCTCGGGCAGCGTCTCGGCGAAGCTCTCCGCCGGGTCCATGTCCTTCTTCGAGCGGATGTCGGCGCCGAAGCCGATACCGGACTTCCCGACCCGCTCGCCGATGATCCGCTCCAGCCCCGCGAACGCGCCCGCCACGATGAACAGCACGTTCGTCGTGTCGATCTGGATGAACTCCTGGTGCGGGTGCTTGCGGCCGCCCTGCGGCGGGACGCTCGCCGTGGTGCCCTCCAGGATCTTGAGCAGCGCCTGCTGGACGCCCTCGCCGGAGACGTCCCGGGTGATCGACGGGTTCTCCGACTTGCGGGCGATCTTGTCGACCTCGTCGATGTAGATGATCCCGGTCTCGGCGCGCTTCACGTCGTAGTCGGCGGCCTGGATCAGCTTCAGCAGGATGTTCTCGACGTCCTCGCCGACGTAGCCCGCCTCGGTCAGCGCCGTCGCGTCGGCGATCGCGAACGGGACGTTGAGCAGCTTGGCGAGGGTCTGCGCGAGGTAGGTCTTGCCGCAGCCGGTCGGGCCGAGCATCAGGATGTTCGACTTGGCGATCTCGATGTGGTCGCCGCCGTCGCCACCGGCGGCGCGGTTCCGCTCGCCGGCCTGGATGCGCTTGTAGTGGTTGTAGACCGCCACCGACAGCGTGCGCTTGGTGCCGGACTGCCCGACGACGTACTGGTCGAGGAACTCGTGGATCTCGGCGGGCTTGGGCAGCTCGTCGAGCTTCACCTCACCGGCCTCGGCCAGCTCCTCCTCGATGATCTCGTTGCAGAGATCGATGCACTCGTCGCAGATGTAGACGCCGGGGCCGGCGATGAGCTTCTTGACCTGCTTCTGGCTCTTCCCGCAGAACGAGCACTTCAGCAGGTCCCCGCCGTCGCCGATGCGTGCCATAGGTGTCGATCCCCAGTCCTGGTCCGGCGTTCTCGCGTCTACCCGTCCGACGAGCCCGAGCTCGACCGACGCGGCGTGGCTCCGACTCTCACCGCAGGCCCCCGAAGCCACGTCGAGGTCTCCGGAGGAGACGGTACCTGCCCGGACCCGCCGCCGGGGACTCTCGGGGAGTCCGATTCGGCGGCGGGTCGGCGGGCGGTCACCGGTGGCACGGCGGCCACCGGTGACCGGATGTCGCTTACCTGCCGCTGGTGGCGGACAGCTTCCTGCTCTGCACGATCTCGTCGACCAGGCCGTAGTCCTTGGCCTCCTCGGCCGTCAGGATCTTGTCCCGGTCGATGTCCTCGCGCACCTGCTCGGCGGTGCGGTTCGAGTGCCGCGCGATGACCTCCTCCATCCGCTTGCGGATGCGGGAGATCTCGGTCGCCTGGATCTCCAGGTCCGACACCTGGCCGTAGACGCCCTGGGTGGCCGGCTGGTGGATCAGGATGCGGGCGTTCTCGACCGCCATCCGGCGGCCGGGGGTGCCGGCGCAGAGCAGCACCGCCGCGGCCGACGCCGCCTGCCCCAGGCAGACGGTCTGGATGTCGGGCCGGATGAACTGCATCGTGTCGTAGATGGCCATCAGCGACGTGAAGGACCCGCCGGGCGAGTTGATGTACAGCGAGATCTCGCGGTCCGGGTCCAGCGACTCGAGCACCAGCAGCTGGGCCATGGTGTCGTTCGCCGAGGTGTCGTTGATCTGCTCACCGAGGAAGATGATGCGCTCCTCGAAGAGCTTGTTGTACGGGTTCGACTCCTTGACCCCGTAGCTGGTGCGCTCCACGTAGGACGGCAGCACGTACCGGGCGCGGGCCGGGTCCGGGGCGTAGCCGCCGGGGCCGCGCAGGTCGGCCATCGACTCCGGGTGGCGCGGATCGAAGGTGCTCATCAGGCGCTCCCGTTCTGCGATCCCGCGCCCGGCGCCCGGCCGGCGTGGGTCACGACATGATCGACGAAGCCGTACTCGAGGGCCTCCTGCGCCGAGAACCAGCGGTCCCGGTCGGAGTCCCGCTCGATGGTCTCGACGGTCTGGCCGGTGTGCTCGGCGATCAGCTCCGCCATCTCCCGCTTGGTGCGGCGGAACTGCTCGGCCTGGATCGTGATGTCGGCCTCGGTGCCGCCGACGCCCGCGGACGGCTGGTGCATCATGATCCGCGCGTGCGGCAGCGCGAAGCGCTTGCCCCGGGCCCCGGCGGAGAGCAGGAACTGCCCCATCGACGCGGCCATCCCCATCACCGTGGTCGACACGTCGCACGGCACCAGGTTCATGGTGTCGAAGACGGCCATGCCGTCGGTGACCGAGCCGCCCGGCGAGTTGATGTAGAGCTCGATGTCCTTCTCGGGGTCCTCGGCCGCGAGCAGCAGCATCTGCGCCGCGATCCGGTTCGAGATCTCGGCGTCGACCTGCTGGCCGAGCACGATGATCCGCTGCTGCAGCAGCCGCTCGTAGACCGAGTCGGACAGCGACATAGCGCTGAGTCCGGACCGCATCTGCGCCCCGGTTCCGCGGCCCTGGAGCGGGCCGGTGTCCTGCTGGCTCACTTCACCCTGCTTTCCGAAGTCTCGCCCGGCCGGCGCGAGGCGCCCGCCGGATCGGAGAAAGTCTTCCTCTGGATCGCTCTCGTTCTCCGGTGTCGGGTCTTGCGAACCCGCTCCGGCCCTCGTGGGGACCGGTTCGGGGCCGACCCTACGCGGACCGGGAGGGCCACGTGGGGAGCGACGCCCGATGTTCGCCGAGAGCGCACCGACCGGTCCGCCGGAGCGCCGGCCGGACCCCGGCCGGTCGGCGCTCCGGCGCCGTCGGTGGACCGGATCAGGCCTTGGCGTCGGCCTTCTCGTCGGCCTGCTCGGCCGCGCCGTCCTCGGTGGACCCGGCGGTCCCCGTGTCGGTCCCGCCGTCGGTCGCGTCGTCGGTCGCGACGACCTCGCCGGGGACCTCCTCGACGGTGCCGTCCTCGGTGTCGTCGTCCGAGCCGAGCAGGTCGGACAGGTCGACCGCCTCGCCGCCGGGCAGCGTCACCGACGCCGACCGGACGGCCGTGATGAGCGCCTTCGAGCGGCGGACGTCCTGGTAGATCACGCCGAGCTGGCCGGCCTGCTGGATCTGCTGGACGAACTGCTCGGGCGGCATCCCGTACTGCTGGGCCTGGTAGACGATCCGCTCGGTGAGCTCCTGGTCGCCGACCGAGATCTGCTCGGAGTCGGCCAGGGCGTCGAGCACCAGGCGGTACCGGACGGCCTTCTCGGCCTCCTCGCGGGTCTCGGCGTCGAACTGCTCGCGGGTCTTGTCCTGCGAGGACAGGAACTCGGCGAACTTGTCCTCGTCGTGGTCGAAGGCGTGCACCGCGTCGTGCGCGCGGGTGTCGACCTCGGCCTGCACGACGCTCTCCGGCAGCGGGACCGGGTCCTCGCCGACCCGGGCGCCCTCGACCAGCTTGTCGAGCAGCCGGTCGCGGGCCTGCGCGGCCTGCTCCATCCGCTTCGACTGGCCGAGCCGCTCGCGCAGGTTCTCGGTCAGCTCGTCGAGGGTGTCGAACTCCGACGCGAGCT
The DNA here is from genome assembly GCF_039526905.1 of Pseudonocardia kongjuensis. NCBI lineage: Bacteria > Bacillati > Actinomycetota > Actinomycetes > Pseudonocardiales > Pseudonocardiaceae > Pseudonocardia > Pseudonocardia kongjuensis. Next base: position 441,717 of record NZ_BAAAJK010000006.1, read on the forward strand.
GGGCGAACTCGTCGTCGGCGTCGGGCAGGTGCCGCTCCTTCACCGTCGTCACCTTCACGGTGATCTCGGCCTCGCGGTCGGCGTACTCGCCGGCGACCAGCGTGGAGGTGAAGGTCTTCTCGTCGCCGGCCGACATGCCCTGCAGGGCCTCGTCGATGCCCTCGATCAGGCCGCCCTGGCCGACCTCGTAGGAGAAGCCGGTGGTGGTGGCCTCCTCGATCTCCGTGCCGTCGACGGCCGCGGAGAGGTCGATCTGGACGTAGTCGCCGTCCTGGGCGGGACGCTCGACGCCGGCGAGGGTGCCGAACCGGGCGCGCAGCTGGTCGAGCTGCTCGGTCACGTCGTCCTCGGAGACCTCGGTCTCGTCGACCTCGACGGTCAGGCCGGCGAGGTCGGGGAGCTCGATCTCCGGGCGCACGTCGACCTCGGCGGTGAACGCGAGGCGCTCGCCGTCGGCGATCTCGGTGACCTCGATCTCCGGGCGGCCGATCGGGGTGACGTCCTCGGACGACACCACGGCCTCCTGGTACTTCGTCGGGATCGCGTTGTTCACGACCTCGTCGAGGACCGGGCCGCGGCCGATGCGGGCCTCCAGGATGCGGGCCGGCGCCTTGCCCGGGCGGAACCCGGGGATGCGGACCTGCTCGGCGATCTTCTTGTACGCGCGGTCGAAGTCGGGCTTGAGCTCGTCGAACGGCACCTCGACGTTGATCCGGACGCGCGTCGGGCTGAGGTGCTCGACGGTGCTCTTCACGGTGGAACTCCTTGGGCGGTACGGCTGTGCGAACGGGCCGCGTGCAGCGGCCCCCGGTCTGTGCTGTGACCCACCTGCCGGTACGGCGGACGACCCGGGGGGTCGCTCCTGGCCGGGTGCGGGCACGTCGGACGTGCTCGGCTGGCGGCGGGGCGCCCGCGCGAGTCTAGGCGAGGCCGGTCACGGTGCGTCGGGCCGGGCGTCGCGTCGCGTCGCAACGCCCCCGGCCTCAGCTCGCCACGGCCCCGACGTCGGCGACGGTGACCTCCACCTCGAGGGTCTCGTCGCCGAGCACGGCGCGGACCCGCGCGGCGACCTCGTCGGCGATCTCGCCGAACGGCCTGCCCAGCGCGACGACCACGGCGATCTCCACCGGGTCGCCCAACCGGACCCCGTACACCCGCAGGCCCGGCAGGTAGGAGGCGACGGTGCCGAACGGGCCGCCGTCGAGCCGCAGCACGGCGGGATGCGCCAGCACCGCCGCCGCCACGTCCTCGGGCCCCGGGCCCGTCCGCTCGGTCACCCGGGCAGCCTAGCGACCGGAACCGGCCCCGCGGCACCGGAACACGACCGCGCCCCCGGACCGGGTCCGGGGGCGCGGTGGCGTGCGACGGCGGGATCAGTCCTTGGTGAAGGCGTCCTTGATCTTCTCGCCGGCCTGCTTCAGGTTGCCGGTGGCCTGGTCGGCCTTCCCCTCGGCCTGAAGGTCCTTGTCGTCGGTGGCCTCGCCGGCGGCCTCCTTGGCCTTGCCGCCGAGCTCCTCGGTCTTGTTGCTGACCTTGTCGCCGAGTCCCATGCGCGTTCCCCCTCCGGAGTGCGTGTCCGACGGGCGCGAGGACGATGCCCTCGCTACCGTCGCTGTCCCGGAACGGGTACCCGACAGCCCCGTTCCCACACATCGAGGAGCGAGGCGCCGCCGTGCAGGCCACCGACCCGGCATCCGGGGCGTCCGCGGTCCCGGAGGCCGCCGCGCCGGCCGCGGCCCGCCCGGCGCTCGACGACCTGACGCTGGTCGCGAGGGCCCAGGACGGCGACGTCCACTCCTTCGCCGAGCTCGCCCGCCGGCACCAGGACGCCCTGTTCCGGGTCGCGGTCCGGGTGCTCGGGCACCGCGCGGACGCCGAGGACGCGCTGCAGGAGGCGCTCATCGACGCCTGGCGCAAGATCGGGACCTTCCGCGGCGACGCCGCCTTCTCCACCTGGATGTACCGGATCGTGACCAACCGGTGCACCGCGCTGATGCGGCGGAAGCGGCCCACCGTGCCGCTCCCGGACGACGACGCCGCCGGTGCCATGCTCGTCGCCGGGTCCGGCTCGCCGGAGCGGGCCGCCGAGGTGGACGCCGAGCTGGCCGCGCTGTCCCGCGCACTCGCCGACCTGCCCGGCGACCAGCGCACCTGCTGGGTCCTCCGCGAGCTGGAGGGACTGGGCTACGCGGAGATCTCGCACATCACCGGGGCCTCCGAGACGGCCGTGCGCGGTCGTCTGCACCGGGCACGGACGGCGCTGGCGGAGAGGATGCGGGCATGGCGGTAGAGCAGGTGGAGCCGTTGGCCTGCGGCCGCGACGCCGCCGACGTCTGGGACCACGCGGACGCGGGCACGCTCGACGAGCACGAGCTGGGCTGCCCGCACTGCCGGTCGGCGCGGGCCGACCACGACCGGCTCGGCGGGCTGGTGACCCGGATGGCGGCGGAGCCGCTGCGGCCGCCGCCGTCGGTGCTGGAACAGGTGCTCGGTGCGGTCGTCGCCGACCTGCGCCCGCACGAGCTGCTGGCCCTCGGCCCGGACGCCTGGCTGGGCAGGCCGACCGCGGAGGCCGCGCTGCGGCACGTCGTCGACTCGATGGGCGGGCTGCGCGCCCGGCACTGCCGGATCGAGCAGCGCAGGCCCGCCGAGCCCGGCGCCGCACCGGTGTGGGTCCGGATGACGGTGACCGCCCGGTTCGGGGTCGACCTGGCGTCGGTCACCGCCCGGGTCCGGCAGATGGTCATCTCGGCCGGGGAGCGCACCCTCGGCGTCCCGATCGCCGGCGTCGACATCCATGTGGAGGACCTGTGGGACGACACGGCGGAGGCCCGGCGATGACGACCAGGCTGCGGGTCTCCGATCTGGCGCTGGCCCGGGTCGCCGCGTACCGGGCCCGCTCGGTGCCCGGGGTGGAGATGCTGGTCGGCGACGTGGCGCAGACGCTGCTCGGGCTGGCCGCGGAGTGGCTCCCCCGCGAGCCGGTGCCCGCGGAGCTGCGCAGCCAGGGCGTCGTCGCGACGGTGCACGGCTCGGAGGCCGAGGTCCGGGTGACCGTGGCGGTCCGGTTCGGCACCGAGTGCGCCGCCCTCGCCGCCCGGGTGCGGGCCGAGGTGTCCGAGGAGATCGCCGCGACGACCGGGCTGGTCCCCCGGGTCCGGGTCACGATCGCCGAGATCGCCCTGCCCGACTAGCGCACCGGCGCCGCCCTCCCCCGGGTCAGCGGAGCACGCAGTCCCCGCACGCCCCGCCGCCGGGGACGTGCACGTAGAGGCAGCAGGAGCGGCGCCGGAAGGCCCAGCCGCCGGACGGCCCCCGGTCGCCCGCCGGGTGCCGCAGCAGCGCACCGGTCGCCCCGGACGGCAGCGGCCCGCGCAGCGCCGGATGGTCGGCGAGCGCGCCGAGCAGGGCGAGGAACGCGGGCCGGGCGGCCGGGCGGGCCGGGTCCAGCACCCGGGCCGCCCCGGCGACGGCGGACACCACGTTGCCGCGCAGCACCCGCCCGGACACCCGCACCCGGGCGGTGACCGCGGCGTACAGCGGCTCCAGGTGGGTCCGCGCGAGCTCGCGGGCCAGCAGGTCGGCGGCGCCGGCGGGGTCCCGGAGCGGGTCCGGCGTCCGGACGGCGGCCGGGCCGGGATCGCCGTCGGGCAGTCCCGGGGCCCAGGGGTCCGCGCCGCCGGGGTCCCGGCGCAGCCCGGCGAGCCGGGGCAGCGTCGCGTGCAGCGCGACGGCCGCGAACGGCGCCGACACCAGCCGGGCCGCCATCCCCTGCACCGCGATCGACGCGGCGATCCGCCGGCCGGTCCCGAGCGCCGCGGCCACCTGGTCGATCCGGGCCGACAGCGGATCGCCGCCGGCCCCCGGCGGGCGGTGGAGCTCGTCCCACCGCTGCCAGCCCGGCCCGGCCGGGACGGTCACGGCGAACCAGGGGCCGATCCGGGCGACGTCGGCCAGCACGGCGGCGGCCTCCTCCGGGGGGACCGGCGGGGCGGGCACATCGGCGGGAATGTCGGGCGGGCGCATCGGGCTCCAGTGTCCCCGCCCGCGCCGCGCAGCGGCGGTCCTGTAACGGTTCGACCACGGTCGGCGATCTCAACGGGCGAGAGGCTGCTCCCGGCCGCTGGTCACGCCTCGCTCACCGTCCGGACACGGGACGGCAACGTCTGCCTGCTCGAATGGCCAGCGATCCACATCACGGGGCCGACGGCCGATCATCAGTAGCGCGCTCGGGTAGCGGCGTGCGACTCTGTGCACTCGCCAGACCGCACTCGCCGGGGTGTGCGGTCGAACCGTGCCGCAGGGAGTTGGCCGGGTACTGGAAGTCAGCGCCCGGCCGCTAGGCGTGCCCGGAGGAGGAATCTCCGCCGGTCACCCCGCCCGATGGCACGGTGCACCCGAACGGTCCGCATCGTACGCCCCATCCCGGGTGCTCGCTGTATTCTGGAAACCCTTTTCGGACCGCAGCGAGCTGCCGGTTCCCGGGTCGTCCGATGCGGGTGGCAGAGGTGCACCGAGACGACAGGAGGAGCAGTTGGCCGCGATCAGTGACCAGACGCGTCGCCCCTCGCCCGGTGGTCTGTATGCCGCCGATCACGAGCACGACGCCTGCGGTGTGGCCATGTTGGCCGACGTCACCGGCAAGCGCGACCACGCCATCGTGCAGAAGGCCATCGAGGCACTTCTGCGCCTGGAGCATCGTGGTGCGCGCGGTTCCGAGCACAACACCGGTGACGGCGCAGGGATCCTGATCCAGGTCCCCGACGGGTTCTACCGCGAGGTCACCGACTTCGAGCTGCCCCCCGAGGGCGCCTACGCGGTCGGCATCGCGATGCTCCCGCAGGATCCGGAGCGGGCCGACGCCGCGGTCGCCGCGGTGGACGCGCTGGCCGCCGAGGAGAACCTCACGGTCCTGGGCTGGCGCGAGCTGCCGACCGACCCCGACGCCGCCGACCTGGGCCCGACCGCGCTCGCCGCGATGCCCACGTTCAAGCAGCTGTTCGTCGGCGGCGCCGAGCTGACCGGCGACTCCCCGGAGAGCGCGCCGACCGGGATCGACCTGGAGCGGCGCGCGTTCTGCCTGCGCAAGCGGGTGGAGCACGCGCACGACACCTACTTCGCGTCGCTGTCCCCGCGCACCATCATCTACAAGGGCATGCTCGCCGAGCCGCAGGTCGCCGCGTTCTACCCGGACCTGACCGACGAGCGGGTGACCTCGGCGCTGGCGATCGTGCACTCGCGGTTCTCCACGAACACGTTCCCGGCCTGGCCGCTGGCGCACCCGTTCCGCTACGTCGCGCACAACGGTGAGATCAACACGCTGCGCGGCAACCGGAACTGGATGGCCGCCCGCGAGGCGCTGCTGGAGTCCGCGAAGCTGCCCGGGGACCTCTCCCGGCTGACCCCGATCGTCACCCCGGACGCGTCGGACTCGGCCACCTTCGACGAGGTCCTGGAGCTGCTCCACCTGGGCGGGCGCAGCCTGCCGCACGCGGTGCTGATGATGATCCCGGAGGCCTGGGAGCACAACACCGAGATGTCGCCCGAGCGGCGGGCGTTCTACGAGTACCACTCCACCCTGATGGAGCCGTGGGACGGCCCGGCGCTGGTCGCCTTCACCGACGGCACCCAGATCGGCGCCGTGCTCGACCGCAACGGCCTGCGCCCGGCCCGCTACTGGGTCACCGAGGACGGGCTGGTCGTGCTCGCCTCCGAGGTCGGCGTGCTGGACGTCGAGCCGGACAAGGTGGTCCGCAAGGGCCGCCTGGAGCCGGGCCGGATGTTCCTCATCGACACCGAGCGCGGCACGATCGTCGACGACGACGAGATCAAGGGCGAGCTCGCCGCCGAGCACCCGTACGCGGAGTGGCTGCACGCCGGCCTGATCCGGCTCGACGAGCTCCCCGTCCGCAAGCGGGAGATCCCGTCGCACGAGGCGCTGACGCTGCGCCAGCAGGCCGCCGGGTACACCGAGGAGGAGCTGAACCTGCTGCTCCGCCCGATGGCCGTGTCCGGCGCCGAGCCGATCGGCTCGATGGGCAACGACGCGCCGCTGGCCGCCATCTCCGAGCGCCCGCGCCAGCTCTACGACTACTTCATCCAGCTGTTCGCGCAGGTCACCAACCCGCCGCTGGACGCGATCCGCGAGGAGCTCGTCACCTCGCTGTTCAGCCAGCTGGGCCCGGAGCAGAACCTGCTCGACGCCACGCCGGCGCACTGCCGGACGATCGTCGTGCCGTTCCCGGTGCTCACCAACGACGACCTCGCCAAGGTCGTGCACATCAACGACGACAAGGAGTTCCCCGGGTTCGCCTCGCACGTCGTCCCCGGGATCTTCCTGGCCCGCGACGGCGGCAAGGGCATGCTGTCCCGGCTCGCCGAGATCAAGCAGGAGGTCTCCCGCGCGATCGACGGCGGCGCCCGGCTGATCGTGCTCTCCCAGCGCGGCGTCGACGCCGAGCACGCCGCCATCCCGTCGCTGCTGCTCACCGGCGCGGTGCACCACCACCTGGTCCGGGAGCGCTCGCGCACCCGGGTCGGGCTGATCGTCGAGTCGGCGGACGCCCGCGAGGTGCACCACATCGCGCTGCTGCTCGGCTACGGCGCCTCCGCGGTGAACCCGTACCTGGCGATGGCCACCGTCGAGGACCTCGCCGAGCGCGGCGACATCCCCGGCGTGGACGGGCGCACCGCGGCCAAGAACCTGGTCAAGGCGCTCGGCAAGGGCGTCCGCAAGACCATGTCGAAGATGGGCGTCTCGACCGTCGCGTCCTACACCGGCGCGCAGATCTTCGAGGCCGTCGGGCTCGGCCAGGACGTCGTGGACTCGGCCTTCACCGGGACCACCTCCCGGCTCGGTGGCGTCGGCTTCGACGTGCTCGCCGAGGAGGTGCTGGCCCACCACCGCCGCGCCTTCCCGGCCGACGACGTCCGCGCCTCGCACCGGGCGCTGCCGGTCGGCGGCGAGTACCAGTGGCGCCGCGAGGGCGAGCTGCACCTGTTCAACCCGCAGACGGTGTTCAAGCTGCAGCACTCCACCCGGTCCGGGCGCTACGACGTCTTCAAGGAGTACACCCGGGCCGTCGACGACCAGGCGAAGCGGCTGATGACGCTGCGCGGCCTGTTCACCTTCAAGGAGGGCCTGCGCCCGCCGGTGCCGATCGAGGAGGTGGAGCCGGTGGAGTCCATCCTCACCCGCTTCGCCACCGGCGCGATCTCCTACGGCTCCATCTCCCAGGAGATGCACGAGACCCTGGCGATCGCGATGAACCGGATCGGCGGTCGCTCGAACACCGGCGAGGGCGGCGAGGACCCGGACCGCTTCACCCCGGACCCGAACGGCGACTCCCGGCGCAGCGCGGTCAAGCAGGCCGCGTCCGGCCGGTTCGGTGTCACCAGCGAGTACCTGGTCAACGCGGACGACATCCAGATCAAGATCGCGCAGGGCGCCAAGCCCGGCGAAGGCGGCCAGCTGCCCGGCGGCAAGGTCTACCCGTGGATCGCGACCACCCGGTACTCCACGCCCGGGGTCGGCCTCATCTCGCCGCCGCCGCACCACGACATCTACTCGATCGAGGACATCAAGCAGCTCATCCACGACCTGAAGAACGCCAACCCGCGGGCCCGCATCCACGTGAAGCTGGTGTCCCAGGTCGGCGTCGGGACCGTGGCGGCCGGGGTGTCCAAGGCGCACTCCGACGTCGTGCTGATCTCCGGGCACGACGGCGGCACCGGCGCCTCGCCGCTGTCCTCGATCAAGCACGCCGGCGGCCCCTGGGAGCTCGGCCTGGCCGAGACCCAGCAGACGCTGGTCGCGAACAACCTGCGCGACCGGATCGTCGTGCAGGCCGACGGCCAGCTCAAGACCGGCCGGGACGTGGTGATCGCCGCGCTGCTCGGCGCCGAGGAGTTCGGTTTCGCCACCGCCCCGCTGGTCGTCTCGGGCTGCATCATGATGCGGGTCTGTCACCTGGACACCTGTCCGGTCGGCGTCGCGACCCAGAACCCGGAGCTGCGCAAGAAGTTCGACGGCAAGGCCGAGTACGTCGTCAACTTCATGAAGTTCGTGGCCGAGGAGGTGCGGGAGTACCTGGCCCGGCTGGGCTTCCGCTCGATCGACGAGGCGATCGGCCGGGCCGACGTGCTCGACGTCGACGCCGCCGCGCAGCACTGGAAGTCCCGGCACCTGGACCTGTCGCCGATCTTCAAGGTCGGTGAGTACGGCGAGGACGTGCCGCGCAAGCGCACCCGCGAGCAGGACCACGGCCTGGACAAGGCGCTGGACAACACGCTGATCCAGCTCGCCGAGGGCGCGCTGCGCAACGGCGACCAGGTCCGGCTCGACCTGCCGGTCCGCAACGTGAACCGCACCGTCGGGACCATGCTCGGCTCCGAGCTGACCCGGATCCACGGCGGCAAGGGCCTGCCCGACGACACGATCGACATCACGTTCACCGGCTCGGCCGGGCAGAGCTTCGGCGCGTTCGTGCCGAAGGGGATCACGCTGCGGCTGGTCGGCGACACCAACGACTACTTCGGCAAGGGCCTGTCCGGTGGCCGGCTGACCCTGCGGCCGGACCCGTCGGCGCCGTTCGCCGCCGAGGAGAACGTGATCGCCGGCAACGTGATCGGGTACGGCGCCACCTCGGGCGAGATGTACGTCCGCGGCGTCGTCGGCGAGCGGTTCTGCGTCCGGAACTCGGGCGCGGTGGCCGTCGTCGAGGGCGTCGGCGACCACGGCTGCGAGTACATGACCGGTGGGCAGGTCGTCGTCCTCGGGCGGACCGGGCGGAACTTCGCCGCCGGCATGTCCGGCGGCGTCGCCTACCTGCTCGACGTCGACCGCAACCGGGTCAACCCGGAGATGGTGGACCTGGACCCGCTCGGTGACGACGACCGGGCGATCCTGCGGGACCGGGTGGAGCGCCACCACGCCGAGACCGGCTCCGAGGTCGCGCGGGCGCTGCTCGCCGACTGGGACGTCGCGGTCGAGCGGTTCGGCAAGGTCATGCCCAAGGACTACAAGCGCGTGCTGCTCGCGACGGAGAACGCCGAGCGCGAGGGGCGCGACGTGAACGAGGCGATCATGGAGGCTGCTCATGGGTGACCCGAAGGGCTTCATGACCACCCCCCGCCGGACGCCCGCCCGGCGGCCGGTGGACCTGCGGCTGATGGACTGGCGCGAGGTCTACGAGGACTTCCCGCGCAAGAGCCTGGAGTCGCAGGCGGGCCGCTGCATGAACTGCGGCATCCCGTTCTGTCACCAGGGCTGTCCGCTCGGGAACCTCATCCCCGAGTGGAACGACCTGGTGTACCGCAAGGACTGGCGGGAGGCGATCGAGCGGCTGCACGCCACCAACAACTTCCCGGAGTTCACCGGGACGCTGTGCCCCGCGCCCTGTGAGGCGGCCTGCGTGCTGGCCATCAACGACGACGCCGTCACCATCAAGCAGGTCGAGATCGAGATCATCGACCGGGCCTGGGACGAGGGCTGGGTCAGCCCGCAGGCGCCGTCGGCGAAGACCGGGAAGAAGGTCGCCGTCGTCGGGTCCGGGCCGGCCGGGCTGGCCGCCGCCCAGCAGCTCACCCGGGTCGGGCACGACGTCGTCGTGTTCGAGCGGGCCGACCGGATCGGCGGGCTGCTGCGCTACGGCATCCCCGAGTTCAAGATGGAGAAGGCCCGCCTGGACCGGCGGCTGGAGCAGATGGTCGCCGAGGGCACCCACTTCCGGGCCTCGGTCGACGTCGGCACCGACATCACCGTCGAGCAGCTGCGCTCCGAGTACGACGCGGTCGTGCTCGCCGGCGGGGCCACCGCGTGGCGCGACCTGCCCGCCGACGGCCGCGACGCCGAGGGCGTCTACCAGGCGATGGAGTTCCTGCCGTGGGCCAACCACGTGCAGCAGGGCGACATCGACGCGCCGCCGATCTCGGCCGAGGGCAAGGACGTCGTGATCATCGGCGGCGGCGACACCGGCGCCGACTGCCTGGGCACCTCGCACCGCCAGGGCGCGCGCTCGGTGACCCAGCTGGAGATCATGCCGACCCCGCCGGAGCACCGCACCGAGAACATGCCGTGGCCGACCTACCCGACGGTCTACCGGGTGTCCTCGGCGCACGAGGAGGGCGGCGAGCGGCTGTTCTCGTGCAACACGACCGAGTTCGTGAAGGACGCCGACGGCAAGCTCGCCGGCATCCGGATCTGCGAGGTCAAGCGCGGCGACAACGGCTTCGAGCCGGTCGAGGGCACCGAGCGCGAGCTGCCCGCCCAGCTGGTCCTGCTGGCGATGGGCTTCGTCGGCCCGGAGAAGGGCAAGCTGCTCGAGGACCTGGCGGTCGAGCTCGACGAGCGCGGCAACGTCGCCCGCGACGACAGCTACATGTCCTCGGCGGACGGCGTGTTCGTGGCCGGCGACATCGGCCGCGGGCAGTCGCTGATCGTGTGGGCGATCGCCGAGGGCCGCGCGGCGGCCGCCGGGGTGGACGCCTACCTCACCGGGCGGAGCGTGCTCCCCCGGCCGATCAACCCGACCGACCGGCAGATCGGCTGACCGGACGGACGTTCGACGGGGCCCGGCCGCACGGCCGGGCCCCGTCGCGTTCAGTCCACCCGCTCCAGCTCGAACGCGTCGTCGCCGATCCAGATGCGCAGGCCGTCGCCGTCGTCGGTGACGTAGCCGTCCTCCTCCTCGCCGAGCTCCCGGATCGCGCCCATCGCGAGCCGGTTGAACTCGACGATCCCCTCGCCCGCGTCGACCGGGCGGTACTCGCGGGCCAGCCGCGCGGTGCGGCACTCGGTCGCCAGCCAGGCAGCGTTCTCCGGACCGACCTCGACCCGCCAACGTTCATCTCGCATGGATTCGATTATGGCCCAGGTCACCCCGTCCGTCGCCCGTCCGCTACCGACGATCGCGGCGTTGCGCCGCGCACCGTCGTGAACGGAACCGATTCACCGCCCGCCGCGGGCACGGCGCCGCTCGCGGTCGGATCCGAGACTGACGCCACTCCCCCCACAACTCGCGGCGCTCTCGTGCGTTGAACCGGGCGACCGGCACCTGCAGAACCGGGAGCCCCTGTCGGTGCCGGGCACCATCGGGACACCGGGCATCGCGACTCCGGTCGCGATCCCGGTTCCCGGTGGTGTATCCCCTCCGGACGCCCCGGCCGCCGTGATCGGCGCGGCCGATGAGTCCCGGCGCCCCGGGCGGTCCACTCCGGTGAGCGCTGCGGGAGGTCCGCGGCGACCGCATCCCGGAGGTCCACCGTGTCCACCCAGCCGAGCGCCCGTCCCGTCCTCTCCCCCGTCGCGCACCGCGCCCTGTGGGTGCTGCAGATCCTGCTCGGGCTGTTCTTCGTGTTCGCCTCGGCGGTGCCGAAGTTCTACGGCGACCCGTACGCGGTGCTGATCTTCGAGGAGATCGGCGCCGGCCAGTGGCTGCGCTACGTCGTCGGGGCGCTCGAGCTGGCCGGCGGGATCGGGCTGATGACCAGGCGGTTCGCCGGCCCCGCCGCGGTCGGGCTGGTGCTGCTGATGGTCGGCGCCGGCCTCACCCAGGCGTTCGTGCTGCACGGCGGGCTGCTGGTGCTCACCCCGGTCGTGCTGGGCCTGCTCGCCGCCGCGATCGCGTACGGGCGCCGGGAGACCTTGCGCACAGGGCGCTGACCAGCGTTTACCTCCGCGACGGCCCGGGAATCCACCGGGAGCACGAGCGCCGGGACCCGGCGCCACCCGTGATTTCCACGTACAGGAGGACACCGCCATGGCCGACCGCCATGTGAAGCCGGCCGACGACGGCTGGACCGTCGAGAAGCAGGGCGCGCAGCGCCCCAGCGCCAAGGCCGGTACCCAGGCCGAGGCGATCACCCGGGCGGTGGAGATCATCGCCAACGACGGCGGCGGCACCCTCGTCGTGTACGGCACCGACGGCGCGGTCCGCGAGCGCCGGTCCGTGGAGTCCGGGTCCGACGGCACCGGCAGCACCGCGGCGGGCGCCGTCGCGGGTGCGACGGCCACCGCCGCGCGCGACACCGCGTCGAAGGCCGCGTCCGCGACCGCGCGGACCGCCGACGAGGTCGCCTCCGACACCCGGACGACCGGGAAGAAGGTCGCCGGCGAGACCCGCAGCGCCGCGTCGAAGGCGGCGGACACCGCGCGGTCGGGCGCCGAGGACGTCGCGAAGGAGGCCCGCAAGGTCTCCCGCAACGGCAAGGCGCCCGGCAACGCGGGCAAGGCGGCCGCCGACGCCGCCCGGACCACCGGCCGGCAGCTGGCCGGCAACGCCTCGCGCACCGGCCGTCAGGTCGCCGGGGAGGTCAGCGCCTCCGCCGAGCGCTCCGCGGCGACCGTGCAGGCCGCCGCCGATCGCGGCGCGGACACCGCGGTGCGCACCGCGGACCGGGCCGCCCGGGTCGGCGAGACGATCTCCGACGACATCGACGACACCGGCGCGAAGCTCGCCCGCAGGCTCTACGAGGGCGGCGAGCGGGCCGCGACCCAGCTCGACGAGTTCGCCGCGCGGGTCTACCGGCCGCTCAACCCGATCCGGTTCGGCAGCCGGGTCGCCGCCGGCGCGGTCGCCACCGCGTTCGGTGTCTCCGGCGCCGTGGTCTCCCGGGCCGGCACGCTGTTCCAGCGCGGCACCCGCCGGGCCACCGGCCGCTGACCGGTCCCGCTCCCGACGAGGGCCCCGCCACGGCGGGGCCCTCGTCCCGTGTCAGGAGCGCGGGCTGAGCACGTAGTCGCCGGTCTCGTCCTGCCAGGCCATCCCGATCAGCTCCCGGGCCCGGGCCGCCTTCGCGAAGGACAGGAAACTGCCGAAGCCGTAGCGCTTCTCGGAGAAGTCCGGCACCCGCTTGCGCAGCTGGTCCTTCAGCCCGGACAGCTGCGGCGGGCCGCCGGCCGCGGTCAGGTCCCGCACCACGTCGACGAGCAGGGTGAACGCGTCCTGGTCGGCGTCCGGGTCGTCCGGGACGGCGACCTCCGGATCGCCCTGCGCGGAACCGGGGGTGAGCGCGACCGCGCCCTGCCCCTCCAGGTGCCGCAGCAGCTCGCCGAACCCGCGGAAGCCGTGGTCGGACTCGTCGAACGTGGGGTCCTTGCGCAACACCGCCCGCTTCAGCCGGGACGCCAGCACCGGGCCGTCGGCCTGCCGGGACAGCCCGGCCAGGGTGCTCACGACGAGCCCGGCGACGTCGCGCTCCTCGGCGCCGGTGGTCGCGGTCTCCTCCGCGTCGGGTGAGCCGGGCGCGGCCCGGAAGGTCAGGTCGAACGGGGCGGGCTCGGGCTGCGGCTCGGCGGGCGCGGCCGGGGCGGGCGCCGGTGCCGTCGTGCTCGCGGCGGGCGGGCGGGTGCCGCGGCGGCGGCGCGGCGGGGCCGGCTCCCGGCTCGGCTCCAGGCCCGGCAGCCGGTCGTAGAACAGGAACTCGTCGCAGGCCGGGGGCAGCAGCGCCGAGGTGGACGACTGCACGCCGATCCCGATCACCCGCTTGTCCAGCTCGCGCAGCTTGTGCATCAGCGGCGTGAAGTCGGAGTCGCCGGTGGCGATCGCGAAGGTCGTCACGAACTCGCGCTCGTAGGCGAGCTCGATCGCGTCGACCGCGAGCTTGATGTCGGCGGCGTTCTTGCGGGAACCGCCGATCCGCTGCGGGATCTCGATCAGCTCGACCTGGGCGCGCGCCATCAGGCGCCGGTCCTCGTCGAACGACGACCAGTCGGCGTAGGCGCGCCGCACCACGACCCGGCCGCGCTCGGCGAGTGCGTCGGCGACCGGCCCGAAGTCGAACGGGACGACTCCGAGACCGTCGCGCGCGCCGATCGCCAGGTTCTCGTAGTCGAGCAGCAGTGCGATGCGTTCGTCCTCGTGGGCCACCGCGGAAGCCTACGGCCGGTGCGCCGGGCGGGCGGGTCGGGTCCTCCGTCCGGGAGCCGGGTGACCGACGGCCCTGCCCGGCCGGTCCGGCCGGGGGCACGCTCGGGGGGCCACCGAGGGGAGGACCCCATGACCGACCGGATTCCGCAGGACGGCACCGTCCTGATCGCGCTCACCTCCGCCGACCACCGCACGCTGCGGGCGGCCGCGGAGATCGGGCACGAGCTGTCCCTGCGCGGGTTGCGCCCGCTGATCACCACCGCCGCCGACGTGCCGTCGCTGGCCGGGGTCCGGGCCGTCGTGCTGGGTGGTGCCTGGGACCGGCCGTGGGCCCGGTCGGTGGCCCGGCGGTTCCTGCGCAGGCACCGCGTCGTGCTGCGGGTCCGGCCGCTGTGGATGTTCGACGCCGCACCCGCGGGCGGGGCGCACCCGCATCCCGCGCCGGCCCCGGAGCTGGAGCTGCGGGCGCCGGTGCAGGCGCCCGGCGCGGACGGCTGGGGCGCCTGGGCCGCCACCGTCGCCGCCGAGCTGGCGGCGGCCGGTCCCGCGCCGGACGGCGGGCAGGGCGCTGCGGCCGGGACGGCGGTGGCCCGGTGAGCGCCGCCGAGGCCCCGGCGCTGCCCCGCCCGGACACCGTCCGGCACGCCGTCGCGACCGCGCTGACCGCGCCGTCGGTGCACAACGCGCAGCCGTGGCGGTGGCGGATCGCGGCCGACCGGGTCGAGCTGTACGCCGATCCGGACCGGCGGCTGCCGTTCACCGACCCGGACCGGCGCGACCATCTCGTCAGCTGCGGGGCGGCGCTGGCCACCCTGCACGTCGCGCTGGCCGCGTCCGGGATCGGGCACCGGACCGAGCGGTTCCCGGACGACGACCGCGACCATCTGGCGACCGTCCGGTTCACCGGCCGGCCGCCGACCGCGGCGGACCGCAACGACGCGCAGCTCGCCCCGGCGATCCGGCGCCGCCGGACCGACCGCAGGCCGTTCCGCGACGGCGGGCTCGCCGACCACACCCGGGCCGCGCTCGGCGCCCGCGCCGCCCGCTACGGCGTCACCCTGCACACGGTCACCGATCCGGTGGCCCGCAACCATCTCGTCGAGCTGGAGCAGGAGGCCGCCCGGGAGCTGCGGGCGCGGCCCGGGCACGCCGCCGAGCTGCTGGTGTGGACGCACCGCTACGCGGACTCCCGGGACGGCGTGCGCACCGGCTCGGTGCCGGCGGGGGTGCCGTGGCCGCGCGAGCCGGAGATCGGTGTCCGGTTCCCCGCGGGATCGCTGCCGGTGCCGCCGCTGGCCACCGACCGGGCGACGATCCTCGCGCTGAGCACCCCGGCCGACGACGACCCGGCGCGGCTGGCCGCCGGTGAGGCGCTCGGGATCGTGCTGCTCGCCGCGACCAGGGCCGGGCTGGCGACCTGCCCGCTGTCCCGGATCCTGGAGACCGTCCGCACCCGGTCCGGGCTGGCCACCCGGGTGCTGCGCACCACCGAGCACCCGCAGCTGATCATCCGGGTCGGTCGTGCCCCGGACGGCCGGGAGCTGCCCGCCACCCCGCGGCGCCGGCTGGGGGACGTGCTGCTGCGCGGCGAGTAGCCCGGCGGGTGACGGCCGACACGGACCATCGACCCACCCGTCCGGGGCCGATCGGTCGCTGCGGGAGTCGGCCGCCTGCCACTACCGTCGCTCTCGACCAGCCCGCGACCCGGAGGCGACTGTGACGATCTCGGTGTTCCTGCTCGACGACCACGAGATCGTCCGGCGTGGGCTGGCCCAGCTGCTCGAGCTGGAGGACGACATCGAGGTCGTCGGCGAGGCCGCGACGGCGGCGCAGGCCGCGGCCCGGCTGCCGGCGCTGCGCCCGGACGTCGCGATCCTCGACGTCCGGCTGCCCGACGGCGACGGCGTGAGCGTCTGCCGGGACATCCGGTCCACGGTCACCCCGCCGCCGGCCTGCCTGATGCTGACCTCCTACGCCGACGACGAGGCGCTGTTCGGCGCGATCATGGCCGGCGCCTCTGGCTACCTGCTCAAGCAGGTCGCCGGGGTGGACCTGGTCGGTGCGGTCCGCACGGTCGCCGCGGGCGGCTCGCTGCTCGACCCGAAGGCGACCGCGGCGGTGCTGGACCGGCTGCGCCGCGGCGTCGACGCCGACGCCGATCCCCGCTACGACGCGCTGAGCCCGCAGGAGCAGCGGATCCTGGAGCTCATCGCGGACGGCCTGACCAACCGCCGGATCGGCGACGAGCTGCACCTGGCCGAGAAGACCGTCAAGAACTACGTCTCCTCGGTGCTGCACAAGCTCGGCTACTCGCGGCGCACCGAGGCCGCCGTGTACGCCGTCGAGCGGCGCCGCGCCCGGCGCTGAGCCGCGGGCGTCACGGCAGCGGGACGGTCCAGAGCACCCGGGTCCCGGTGGCCGGGGAGTCGAGCGTGCACTCCCCGCCGAGCTGGGCGGCGCGATCGGCGAGATTGCGCAGCCCGCTGCGCCGCTCGGTGTCGCCGAGGCCGCAGCCGTCGTCGGAGATCTCGGCGCTCAGGTCCCGGCCGGCCGCGACGGTGACCGACAGCGTGTTCGCCCCGGAGTGCCGCACGGCGTTCGTCGCGGCCTCCCGGACGACCGCCAGCAGATGGGCCGCGACGGTCGGCGGGACGAGCGTGTCGACCGGACCGGTGGTGTGCACCGAGGTCGCGATGCCGGACTCCGAGGTGACCTCGGCGACGGTGTCGAGCAGCGCGCGGCGCAGCCCGCCGGTGCCGTGATCGGCGGTGTGCAGGTCGAAGATCGTCGTCCGGATCTCGCGGACGGTCCGGTCCAGCTCGTCGACGGTCTGCTCGACCCGCTCGCGCACGTCGGCGTCGGTGGTGCGGCGCAGCGTCCCCTGCAGCTTCAGGCCGACCGCGAACAGCCGCTGGATCACGTGGTCGTGCAGGTCGCGGGCGATCCGGTCGCGATCGGCGAGCACCGCCAGCTGCTGCTGCGCCCGGTTCTTCTCCCCCAGCTCCAGGGCCAGCGCCGCCTGGTCGGCGAACGACACCAGCAGCGGCACCTCGGACGGCCGGAACGGCGGGTCGCCCGGCTCGCGCTGCGCGATCAGGACGCCGATCACCCGCTCGACCGCCCGCATCGGGACCGCGACGGTGGGGCCGCCGCCGGCCCGGTCGTCGTGCGCGGGGGCGTTCAGGAACGCCCGCGGGCTCTGCGCCAGTACCGGCTGCAGGCCCTCGACGACGTCGCGCAGCAGGGTCCCGCCGAGCCCGCCGGACGGCCACGGCCGGCCCGCGGTGGCGCCCTCGCGGAACTCGCCGTCCTGGTCCGGGCCGAGCGCGATCAGCGTGCCGCTGGCCCGGGACAGCTCCAGGCAGCGGCGGGCCACCAGGGCCAACGAGTCGGCCTCGCCGGTCCCGGCCAGCACCTCGCCGCGGATCTCGGCGGACGCCTCCAGCCACTGCTGGCGGAGCAGCCCCTGCTCGAACAGGTCGGCGTTCTGCACGGCGATCCCGGCGGCGGCGGCGAGCGCCTGCAGGATCAGCTCGTCGTCGGCGGTGAACTCGGCCGCACCGACCTTCTCGGTGAGGTAGATGTTGCCGTACACGGCCTCCCGGACCCGGATCGGGACGCCGAGGAAGCTGCGCATCGGCGGGTGGTTCGGCGGGAAGCCGACCGACGACGGGTGCGCCGACAGATCGGCCAGGCGCAGCGGCCGGGGGTCCTCGATCAGCTGCCCGAGCAGGCCCTTGCCCTCCGGCGGGCGGCCCAGCGCGGCGCGGGTACCGGCGTCCAGCCCGACGTCGATGAAGCGGGCGATCGAGCCGTCCGGGGCGAGCACGCCGAGCGCGCCGTAGCGGGCGTCGACCAGGTCGACGGCGGACTGCACGATCCGCTCCAGGGTCGCGTCGAGCTCCAGCCCGGCCGCGACGCCCAGCACGGCGTCGAGCAGCTTCTGCATCCGCCACCGCGCGGTCGCGATCTGGCCGAGCCGGTCCTGCACCTCGCCGATGAGCTGGTCGAGCCGCAGACCGGACAGCATCCGGGCGAGTTCGCCCGACGCCGGATCCGCCTCCGGATCCCCCATACCGCCCACCTCGTTTCCGCTCCCGGCGCCGAACCTGGCACCCCAGGTGTACTCGCACAAGCGTTCCCGGCGGTTACCCCACCGGCGGGTGGGCCCGCGGTCCCGGGCACGGCGGGACCTTCGCACCTGACCGGCCGGCCCGGGCCGGGCCACCATCGGTCCGTCGACCGGGCGGGACCCAGGCACCGCCCGCAGAGGGGGACCGCATGGACGCGACCTGTCACTCCGGGGCGGTCACCGGCGCGCTCGGGCTGGACGAGGAGACCACCGCAGCGGTGGTCCGGCTCGCCACCCGCGCGCCGTCGCTGCACAACAGCCAGCCGTGGCGGTTCCGGCTGCTGCCCGACCGGATCGAGCTGCGCGCCGATCCGCAGCGGCTGCTGCCGGTCGCCGACCCGACCGGCCGGGAGCTGCGGATCGGCTGCGGCGCGGCGCTGTTCACGCTGCGGCTCGCGCTGATCGGCTCCGGGATCCGGCCGCTGGTCAGCCGCTACCCGCAGCCCGGCGAACCGGACCTGGTCGCGGTCGTCCGGCACGGCGGCATCGTGCGCGCCACCCCCGAGCAGCGCAACCTGCTGGACGCGGTGCCGCGGCGGCGCACCAACCGGCGGCCGTTCCGGGACACCGCGGTGCCCGATCCGGCCCGGTCCGCGCTGCGCCTCGCCGCCTTCGAGGAGGGCGCGTGGCTGCAGCTGGTCACCGACCCGATGCAGCTGGCCGAGCTGGGCAAGCTGGCCCGCGAGGCGCACCTGCTGCAGCAGGCGGACGCCGCCTTCGCCGCCGAGCTGGCCGCCTGGACCGGGCGCTCCCCGGCCCGCGACGACGGCGTCCCCGCCTCCGCGGGCGGGCCCTGCCCGCCGCCGAACCAGCCGTGGGTGGTGCGCGACTTCGGCGGCGACGCGCATCCGCGCCCGGCCCCCGCCGCCTTCGAGTCCGATCCGCTGATCGCGGTGCTGAGCGTGCACACCGACGGGCCGCGCGAGGAGCTGCGCGCCGGGGAGGCGCTGCAGCGGGTGCTGCTGACGGCCACCGTCGCGGGCCTGTCCGCGTCGTTCCTGTCCCAGCTCGTCGAGGTCCCCGACATCCGCGAACAGGCCCGGCGGCTGTTCGGCGGAACCCGTCCCCCGCAGGTCGTCCTGCGGCTGGGGCACGGCGTCCCGGTGCCCGCGACGCCGCGGCGGGCGCCCGAGAAGGTCGTCGACGCCCTCTGAACGCCGGTCCGGGCCCACGTGGGGGTGGGCCCGGACCGGTCCCGCGCGGTGCCGGGGACCGGCCGGGGTGGGCCGAACGTCCCGGTCCCGGCGGACCACCGGCGCCGCACGGCCGGTCCTCCGCCCGGTCCGCCCCGCCCCCGCGGCGGCGAGGCTCGGAGCCGACGGCCCGGACGACCGGGCCACTCATCGGCTCGGAGGGGCGCTGAGATCGGATGAATCTCGACCTGGCGCGGTGGCAGTTCGCCGTCACCACCGTCTACCACTTCCTGTTCGTGCCGCTCACGATCGGCCTGTCCGTGCTCGTCGCGAGCATGCAGACGGTGTGGGTCGCGACCGGTGACGACCGCTGGCTGCGGATGACGAAGTTCTGGGGCAAGCTGTTCCTGATCAACTTCGCGATGGGCGTCGTCACCGGGATCGTCCAGGAGTTCCAGTTCGGGATGAACTGGAGCGACTACAGCCGGTTCGTCGGCGACGTCTTCGGGGCGCCGCTGGCGGTCGAGGGGCTGCTGGCCTTCTTCCTGGAGTCCACCTTCCTCGGACTGTGGATCTTCGGGTGGGACCGGCTGTCGAAGCGGGTGCACCTGGCCTGCATCTGGCTGGCCGCGATCGGCACGATCCTGTCGGCGTACTTCATCCTCGCCGCGAACTCCTGGATGCAGCACCCGGTCGGGTACGCGGTCAACCGGGCCACCGGGCGGGCCGAGCTGAACGACTTCGGTGCTCTGCTCACCAACTCGACGGCGGTCGCCGCGTTCGGCCACACGATCACCGCCTGCTTCGTCACGGCCGGCATGTTCCTGGTCGCGATCAGCGCCTGGAACCTGGCCCGGAGCCGGTACCCGGAGGTCTTCCGGCCCTCGATCCGGCTGGGCCTGTGGACGGTGCTGGTCGCGAGCCTCGGCGTCGTGCTCACCGGCGACATCCAGGCCCGCCTGATGACCCAGCAGCAGCCGATGAAGATGGCCGCCGCCGAGGCGCTCTGGGACACCGTCGCGCCCGCGTCGTTCTCGATCTTCACGATCGGCACCCCGGACGGCACCCAGGAGCTGTGGAGCCTGCGCGTCCCGCGGCTGCTGTCGTTCCTGGCGACCGGCACCTGGGACGGCCGGGTCGAGGGCATCAACCAGCTGCAGGCGCAGGCGGTGGCCGCCTTCGGGCCCGGCCTCTACACCCCGGACATCGCGATGACGTACTGGATGTTCCGGCTGATGATCGGGTTCGGGCTGCTCGCCGCGCTGGTGTCGGTGATCGGGCTCTGGCTGACCCGGCGCCGGGCGGGCCGCTTCCCCGCCTGGTTCGGCACCGTCGCGCTGCTCGGGCTGGTCACCCCGTTCGCGGCGAACTCGGCGGGCTGGATCTTCACCGAGATGGGCCGCCAGCCGTGGGTGGTGTTCGGCGTGCTGCAGACCGCGGACGGGGTGTCCCCGTCGGTCGGGTGGGCGTCGGTGCTGACCTCGCTGATCGTGTTCACCCTGCTCTACGGGGTGCTCGCGGTGGTCGAGGTGGTGCTGCTGATCCGGGCGGTGAAGGCGGGCCCGCCGCCACCGGGCGGGGCCACCGCCGGCGAACCGGCGTCCGTCGCCGATCCCGTACCGAGCTACTGAGGAGGACGGCGTGGAACTCGTCGACGTGTGGTTCGTCCTGATCGCGGTCCTGTGGACCGGCTACCTGTGCCTGGAGGGCTTCGACTTCGGGGTCGGGATGCTGCTGCCCGCGGTGGCCCGCGACGAGCACGACCGGCAGGTCGCGCTCGGCACCATCGGCCCGGTCTGGGACGGCAACGAGGTGTGGCTGCTGGTCGCGGGCGGCGCGACGTTCGCGGCGTTCCCCGAGTGGTACGCGAGCCTGTTCTCCGGGTTCTACCTGGCGTTCCTGCTGCTGCTCGTGGCGCTGATCCTGCGCGGCATCGCCCTGGAGTACCGGTCCAAGGAGCCGCGCTGGGCGCCGGTGCTGGACCGGATCCTGACCGGGTCGTCGCTGGTCGCGGCGCTGCTGGTCGGCGTCGCGCTGTCGAACATCGTGCACGGTGTCCCGCTGGACGCCGACCACGAGTTCACCGGGACCCTGCTCACCCTGCTCAACCCCTACGCGCTGCTCGGCGGGGTGACCCTGGTGCTGGTGTTCGCGCTGCACGGCGCGGCGTTCCTGGCGCTGAAGACGGACGGGCCGGTGCGCGAGCGGTCCGCCGCCGTCGCGGTGACGGCCGGGCTGCTCGCCGTCCCGGCCGGCGGGGTGTTCCTGGTGTGGACGCTGCTCGACGGCGCACCGCTGTGGGCGCTCGCCCCGGTCGCGGTCGCCGCGCTCGGCCTGGTCCTGGCGACCGTGCTGGTCGCCCGCGGCCGGGAGGGCTGGTCGTTCACGGCGACGACGGTGGCGATCGTCGCCGTCGCGGTGACCCTGTTCGGGTCGCTGTACCCGGACGTCCTGCCGTCCACCATCGATCCCGCCCACTCGCTGACCGTGGTGAACGCGGCGTCCACCCCGTACACGCTGACGATCATGACCTGGGTCGCGGGGATCTTCACCCCGATCGTGATCGGCTACCAGGCGTGGACGTTCTGGGTGTTCCGCAGGCGGTTGACCCGCCAGGACTACGGCGCCCCCGCCGAGGTCGCCGGGGGTGTGTCGTGAGCGCCGCCGACGAGCCGGTCCGGCTCGCCGCGCCACCGGAGACGCTCGACGAGCGGCCGGACCCGCAGCTCCGGCAGATCATGTCGGCCCGGCTGGTCGCGGTCACCCCGGACACCCCGGTGCGGACCGCGCTGGAGGCCATGCTCGCCCAGGACGTCCATCACCTCCCGGTGCTCGCCGGCGGCCGCTGCCGCGGCATGGCCACCGAGGCGGACCTGCTGCGCGGCATCGCCGCCCAGCGCAGCCCGCTCGGCTGGACCGTGCTGCGGGTCGCCGACGTGCACGGCCCCGCGCTGCTGCTGCCCGGCACGTCCCGGCTCTCCGAGGCCGCGCGGGTGATGGCGGCCCGCGGGCGGGACGCGGTGCTGGTCGAGACCGGCGGCCGCATCCGCGGGATCGTGACCGCCGCCGACCTGGTGCGCCGCTGGCGGCCCTGAGCCCGGCTCAGGGTGCGCCGAAGCCGGCGGCCTCCAGCACCTGCCGGCCCTCGTCGCCGTTCACGAAGTCCACCCACTGCTGGGCGAGGGCCTGGTTCTGGGTGTTCCGCAGCACCACGATCGGGTACTCGTTCACCGCCTCGGACGCCTGCGCGATGTCCACGCCCTCGGCCTGCCCGTTCGAGGCGGTGACGTCGGTCCGGTAGACCAGCCCGGCGTCGGCGTTGCCGGTGGTGACCTTCTGCAGCACCGACTTCACGTCCTGCTCCTCGGACACCGCCGGGATGTCGACGCCGGCGGCCTGCTCCACCTTCTCGGTGGCCGACCCGCACGGCACCTGCGGCGCGCAGACCACGGTGCGCAGGTCCGGGTTCACCAGGTCCTCCAGCGACGCCACCGCCTTCGGGTTCTGCGGGGCGACGGCGATCTGCAGCGTGTTCGTCGCGAAGACCACCGGCTCGCCCTCGGCGTTGTCCGCGTCGGTCACCTTGGTCATGTTGTTCTGGTCCGCCGAGGCGAACACGTCGGCCGGGGCACCCTGGTTGATCTGCTGGGCCAGCGCGGAGGACCCGGCGAAGTTGAACACCACGTCGGTGCCCGGGTTCGCCGCCTCGAACTGCTGCTCCAGCTCCTCGAAGGTGCCGGTCAGCGAGGCGGCCGCGAACACCGTCAGCGTGCCGCCCGCGGCCTCCCCGCTCGCCGGGGGCTGCTCCCCGCCGGTGTCTCCCCCGCCGCAGCCGGCCAGCACGGCCAGCGCGGTCGCGGCCAGTGCGGCACCGACGGTGCGAGGAACGGATCGGCTCTTCACGTGGGATCTCCCGGTGCTCGGCGACATGTCCGCAGTGCCGATCGTCGAAACCGGAGCTGCGGTACCGCGAGGATGATAAGGACGCATCAGCGTCATTGCCACCCATGGATCGACGCAGATCGGAGATCGGCTCCCGCTCCGCCCGGGTGCGGGGCGGGGCGCTCAGGGTGTCGCGGAGGCGGCCGCGGCGTAGGCGGCCGCGGCGAGGACCTGATCGACCCCGAACACGACGTGCCCGACGGCGACCTGACCGGCGACCCCGCCCGCGGCATCCCCCACCGCGGCGGTGACGGCGGCGACGTCGGCGCTGCCGAAGCCGCCGCACAGCTCGATCAGGCCGACTCCCTCGTCGCGGACCAGTGGGCGGCCACCGCGGGCGCCGCGGCGGTGCCGGGCACGGCGACGAGGAGCGACCGCACCCCGCCGGAGTCGAGGACCATCCGGTCCCGTTCCGGGTCGGCCCCGGGGTGCTCGAAGAGGTAGGCCCAGCGGACGCTCGCATCGGTGCTCATGGCACGAGCCTGGATGCTGAACCCGGGTCGAGGTCAACCGCGTTCGACGGGCGGGGTCCGGCAGCACTTCCTAGGCTCCGATCGTGACCCATCACGATCTCGCCGTCGTCGGCACCGGCTCCGGGAACACGATCGTCGACGAGCGGTTCGCCGGTCTCGACGTGGTGCACGTCGAGGCGACCCGGTTCGGCGGCACCTGCCTGAACGTCGGCTGCATCCCGACGAAGATGCTCGCCCACACCGCCGAGGTCGCCGAGTCGGTGCGCACGGCGTCCCGTTTCGGGGTGGATGCCCGGATCGACGGCGTGCGGTGGCGCGACATCGTGGACCGGGTGTACGGCCGTCTCGACCCGATCGGCGACGACGGCCGCGCGTACCGCAGCGAGCACGGCACCGTGCACATCGGGCACGCCCGGTTCACCGGGCCGCGGGCGATGACCGTCGAGCTCGCCGACGGGGGCAGGACCGCGTTCACCGCCGACCGCATCGTCCTCGCCGCCGGTGGCCGGCCGTCGGTGCCACCGCCGGTCGCGGAGTCCGGCGTCCCGTTCGACACCTCGGACACGATCATGCGGATCGAGGAGCTGCCCCGGCGGCTCGCCGTGCTCGGCGGCGGCTACATCGCGGCCGAGCTCGCGCACGTCTTCGGTGGCCTCGGCTGCGAGGTGACGATCGTCGAGGTCGCCGACACCCTGCTCGGCGGGATGGACGAGACGGTGGCGGAGCGGTTCACCGCGGCCGCCCGGGAGCGGTTCGACGTCCACACCGGACGGTCGGTGGAGCGGGTGACCGGCGGCCCGGGCGAGGTCACCCTGCATCTCGACGACAGCACCCAGGTGCACGCCGACCGGCTCCTGGTGGCGGCCGGCCGCACCCCGAACGGCGACCGGATGGATCTCCCGGCCGGCGGCGTCGCCACCCACGACGACGGCCGGGTCCGCGTCGACCGGCACCGCCGCACCACCGCCGAGGGTGTCTGGGCGCTCGGCGACATCAGCACCCCGCACCCGCTCAAGCACGTCGCCAACCACGAGGCGCAGGTCGTCGCGCACAATCTCGCGCATCCCGACGACCTGCGCGCCGTCGACCACGATCCGGTGCCGGCGGCGGTGTTCGCGAACCCGCAGGTGGGGATGGTCGGCCGGACCGGGCAGCAGTGCCGCGACGAGGGCCTGGCGCACCGGATCGGGTTGCACGAGTACGCCGACGTCGCCTACGGCTGGGCGCTGGAGGAGCGCCGCGGCTTCTGCAAGGTGATCACCGCGCCGGACGGGTCGCTGCTCGGGGCGCACGTGCTCGGCCCGCAGGCGGCCACCCTGATCCAGCAGCTGGTCCAGGCGATGGCCCTCGGGCTCACCGCGCAGCGGACCGCGGACGTGCAGTACTGGATCCACCCGGCGTTGTCGGAGGTCGTGGAGAACGCGCTGCGGGACGCTCAGTAGGCGGGCGTCCGTCGCGCCAGCTGGGTGACGACGGCCAGCCCGATCAGCACGGCCAGCACCACCAGCCCGGTCACGATCGCCGGGAGCGCCTCGCCGAGCAGCAGCGCCGGCACCGCCGCGACGACCAGGACCCCGGCCGCGACGAAGCGGCTGCGGCCGGCCGTGCCCGTCCGGCTGTGCAGGTAGATCGCGTTGCCCGCCAGGTAGAGCAGCGGCCCGCCGACCGAGACGAGCACCAGCGCCGGACCGCTCTGCGGGTGCGTGAGGTGCAGGTCGATCGCGACCGCGAAGAGCACCGCGCCGCCGACCATCAGGCCGTGCGCGTAGGCGAACGCCGACCGGGCGGCGCGGGTGCTGCCGTCGCCGCGGCCGGCCGGCGCGTCGTGCCCGGCCACCGCGAAGTAGGACCACCACAGCGCGACCAGGCCGGTGAACCCGAGCACCGCGATGAGCACCGTGTACGGGGTGATCGGCTCCAGCTCCGACAGCGTGAAACCCATGATCAGGATGGACTCGCCGAGGGCGATGATGAAGACCAGCCGGTTGCGCTCGGCGAGGTGCTCGACGTCGACCGGCCAGCTCCGCATCGGCGTCGAGCCGAGGCCGGGCACCCGGAACTCGACCAGCGGCCCGACCAGGTCGACCGCCACCGCGAGCCCCCAGACGACCAGCCGGGCGGTCGGCGGCAGCAGCGCGCCGAGCAGGAACAGCGCCCCCGCGACCGAGCTCCACACCAGCAGGTTCCGGTAGTTGCGGGAGAGCACGTGGCCGCGCATGGTGATCCAGACGAACAGCGGGCGCCCGATCTGCGCCGTGGCGTAGCAGGCGGCGAAGAGCAGACCGCCGTCACCGAAGGCGGTCGGCAGCGCCAGCGCCATCCCGAGCGCGGCCAGCATCAGCAGCGCGTTCAGCAGCCGGACCGACGTCCGCGCCGGATCGAGGTAGTTCATCGCCCAGGCCGAGTAGTTCCACAGCCACCACACCGCCGCGAACAGCAGCGCCGTCTCGACCGCCCCGCGCGGGGTGAGGTGGTAGAGCAGGGTGTGCGAGACCTGGATGATCGCGAACACGTAGACCAGGTCGAAGAACAGCTCGATCGGCGCGACCTCGGAGTCCCCGCGTCGCCGCAGCAGCCGCGGTGCCCTGTCCCGGACCGTCATCGACGGAGGGTACTGCGGCGCCCCCGGCGCCCTGCGCGTCAGGGCCGTTCAGCCCTGTCCGGGCGCTCCGCCGCCGCACTAGCGTCGCTCCCGGCGACCGCGGTGGATCATCCGCACGCCGGAGGAGGAACGTGTCCATGACGGGTGCAGGTCCCGGCGATCCGGTGGTGGGCCCGCTCGGGCCCGTCGAGTGGGTCGCCATCGAGTTCGACGGCGACCGGCTGGCCCCCGCGGTCGTCGGGCCGCTGGCGGAGCTCGTCGACGCCGGAACGGTGCGGCTGCTGGACGCGGCCGTCGTGCACAAGGACGCCGGTGGCGCCGTCCGCGGCGCGGAGCTGACCGAGGCGGGTGTCGACTTCGACGCCGTCGACGGCGACGTCCTGGAGCTGCTGTCCGACGACGACCTGGACGGCATCGCCGCCGAGCTCACGCCGGGCAGCACCACGCTGGTCCTGGTCTGGGAGAGCCTGTGGGCGAGCCGGTTCGCCGGCGCCGTCCGGGCCGCGTCCGGCCGGCTGATCGCGCACGACCGGATCCCGGTGGAGCAGGTGCAGCGGGCGCTGGCCGCCCTGGACGCCCCCGCGACGGCGGAGGCGGCCCGATGAGGTTCGCCCGTGGGCGGGGCCGCCGCGGCCCGGGGCTGCTCGGCACGATGGCCCGGACCGCGGTCGTGGCCGGGACGGCATCGGCGGTGTCCGGGCGGGTCGCCGAGGCCCAGCACGACCGCCGGGCCGCCCGGCACGCCGCCGCGGCCCAGCAGGCCGCGGCGACGCACCAGGCCCCGGCACCGCAGGCCGCACCGCAGGCCCCGGCAGCGCAGGCCGCGGCGCCGCAGGCCGCGGCGCCGTCGGTCGACGAGCTGCACGCCCAGCTCCTCAAGCTCGGCGAGCTGCGCACCGCGGGCCTGCTGACCGACGACGAGTTCGCGGTCCAGAAGTCCCGCCTGCTGGGCGGGTGAGCCCGGTGCACCTCACGTCCGTCGCGCTCGCCGCCCCACCGGCCGATCTCGCACCCGGCGGCTCCGGCGGCGGCCTGCTGCTCATCCTCGCCGGGCTGGTGCTGTGCTTCGGCGGCGCCCGCTCGATCCTGCTGGCCGCGGGCGCCGCCGGGTTCGGCCTGGCCGGTGGGCTCGCCGCCGCGCTCGGCGGGCCGGTCGCGGTCACCGTGCTGGTCGGCGTCGCGGGCGCCGCCGGGGCGATCGCGCTCGTCCGGTTCGCGGCCGGCGCCGCGGTGTTCGTCGTCGGCGGGCTCGCCGGCGGCGCCGCCGTGCTCGGGCTGCTGGCCGCGCTGCCCTCCGGCGGCGGGCTGTCCCGCACGCTCACCCTCGTCGTGGTCGCGGCGGCGGCGCTGGTCGCCGGGCTCGCGATGGCCCGGGCCCGGGGCGTGGTGCTGCGGATCGCGACCGCGCTCGGCGGCGCCGCGCTGATCGTGCGCGGCGCGATCTCCGCCGGGCCGGCGTTCCTGGCCGGCCTGCAGGCACCGGCGACGCCGCTGGAGAGCATCGCCGCGGTCGTCGTGCTGGCCGTGCTCGCCTGGACCGGCTACCGGGTGCAGGTCGCGCTGGACCGGCGCCGCACCACCGCCTGACCGGCCGCGCCCGGAACATCGCGGCCACCACGGTGGTTGTCGGGGGCATGTCGGAGAACCAGGACCCGGTCGTCGCGAACGAACCGGAGCAGCACCGCTACGTGATCACCGTGGACGGCGTCCGGGCCGGGTTCGCGGCCTACGTCGAGGACGGCGACCGGCGGATCTTCCACCACACCGAGATCGACGACGCCTTCGGCGGGCGCGGCCTCGCCGGGACGCTGGTCCGCGCGGCGCTCACCGACACCCGCGCGGCCGGGAAGCGGATCGTCCCGATGTGCCCCTACGTGCGGCGCTGGGTGGGCTCGCACGACGGGTTCGCCGACGTCCTCGACCCGGTCACCCCCGCCGCGATCCAGACCGTCGAGCAGGCCCTGCGATGAGCGGCCGGGTGCTGGTCGACAAGCAGACCCCCGAGGTGTTCAGCGCGATGAAGCAGGTCTCGCGCACCGTCCGGGAGGCGGCCGACGCCGCCGGAATCGGCCGGGCGCTGCTGGAGCTGCTCAACGTCCGGGTCTCCCAGATCAACGGCTGCGAGTTCTGCCTGGACGTGCACTGGCGGGCCGCGGTGGCGGCCGGGGTCACCCCGCAGCGGATCGCGCTGCTGCCGGCCTGGCGGGACAGCCGGCTCTTCGACGACCGCGAGCGCGCCGCGCTGGAGATCGCCGAGGCGGTCACCCTGACCGCCGGCCCGCACCTGGACGAGGAGGCGTACGCCAAGGCCAGGGCCGGGCTCGACGACGACGAGACCTCGGTGCTGATCTGGGCCGCGATCACGATCAACGCGTTCAACCGGGTCTCGGTACTGTCCCGCCATCCGGTACCCGAGCGCCCCGCGGGAGCACAGCGATGAGCAACGTCGAGGCCGCACCGCAGGAGCTCGTCTGCGACGGCGGCTCCGCCCGGGCAGAGCTGGTGACGCCGCGGGAGGTGCCGCTCGGCGGGCCGCGGGCGATGACCGTGCGCCGCACCCTCCCGCGCCGGGCCCGGTCGCTGATCGGCGCCTGGTGCTTCATCGACCACTACGGGCCCGATCCGGTGCCCTCGACCGGCGGGATGGCCGTGCCCGGGCACCCGCACACCGGGCTGCAGACGGTGTCCTGGCTGTTCGAGGGCGAGATCGAGCACCGCGACACCACCGGCGCGCACGCACTCGTGCGGCCCGGCGAGCTGAACCTGATGACGGCCGGATCGGGCATCGCGCACTCCGAGTACTCCACCCCGGACACCCGGACGCTGCACGGGGTGCAGCTCTGGCTGGCCCTCCCGGTCGCGCACCGGGAGACCGCCCCGGGGTTCCGGCACCACGTCCCGCCGCAGTTCGCCCACGGCGACGCCACGCTGCGGGTGCTGCTGGGCTCGCTGGCCGGGCGGACCTCACCGGTGGAGACGTTCTCCCCGCTGCTCGGCGCCGAGGTGGTGCTCCCGGCGGACGGGC
Organism: Pseudonocardia kongjuensis; assembly: GCF_039526905.1. Taxonomy (NCBI): domain Bacteria; kingdom Bacillati; phylum Actinomycetota; class Actinomycetes; order Pseudonocardiales; family Pseudonocardiaceae; genus Pseudonocardia; species Pseudonocardia kongjuensis. The sequence goes on from NZ_BAAAJK010000006.1 coordinate 470,892, forward strand.
GGCTGTCGGTCCCGGTGACGCCGTCGTTCGAGCACGGGGTGCTCGTCGACACCGGCTCGGCGGACGTGTGCGGCACCGCCGCCGCGCCGGGCGAGCTGGTCTACCTGCCGCCGGGGGCGTCCGACATCGACATCCGGGCCACCGGCGGCGCGGGCACCCGGGTGCTGCTGCTCGGCGGCGAGCCGCTCGGCGAGCAGATCGTCATGTGGTGGAACTTCATCGGGTCCTCGCACGACGAGATCGCCGCCTTCCGCGAGCAGTGGCAGCGGGAGCGCAGCAGCGGCGGATCCGCGGCCGGCCGGTTCGGCGCGTTCCCGGACGCCTGGGACTCGACGCTGCCCGCCCCCGAGCTGCCGAACGCCCGGCTCACCCCGCGGGAGTGACCCGGGCCGGTTCCCGGTCCGCCAGCTCGACCAGCATGTCGGCGACCCGGTGCAGGCCGTGCGCGAGCTCCGCCGGATCCGGCAGGTCCGGCGCGGCCGCCGTCGCCGCCATGGTCGGCAGCATCGCGGCCAGCAGCCCGTCGGTCACCTCGTGCCCGGCGGCGGTCAGCTCGACCAGCACGAGCCGCCGGTTCTCCGGCGGGCGCACCCGCGCGACGAACCCGCGCCGCTCCAGCCGGTCGACCAGCGCCGTCACGCTGCCCTGGCTGAGCCCGGTGCGCTCGGCCACCTCACCGGCCCGGACCGCCCCGGTCACCGCGAGGTGCGCGAGCGTGACCACCTCGGGGACGCCGAGCCCGAGGCGGGTCCCGACGGCCAGCCGGTAGCGGTCGATGCCGTGCGCGAACGCGTGCACGCCCGCGAGCACGGCGCGGGCCTGTTCGGACGCCTCCGGCATCGTCGCGGAACCTTCCGTTGTCGATGTTTCGACCGGCGAACACTTTGACTGCCCAAGGGTGCATCTGTCATCGTGGTACAGATCACATCAGTGGTCGCTCACCGCCGACGACGCCGGTGTCTCGCTCCCGCCCCCCACCCTGCCGGAGGTTCCGATGACGGCTGCTCCGCTGTACCCCGGGTCCGACGACGCCGAACACCTCCGGTACGCGCTGCGGCACGTGCTCGCCGGGCTGGCCCTGCCGGCCCAGCGCTGGCAGATCCTCACCCACGCGACCGACTGGGGCGCCCCGGCCGGCCTGCGGCTGCGGCTCGCGGCGCTGCCGGAGGGCACCTACCGCAGCTACGAGGCGATCGTCGCGGCGGCGCTGGCGGCGCTGCGCCGCTGACACCGGCCGGGCCCGGGGCCGCTCAGCCGTGCTCGGCCCGCACCACCGCGACCACCCGGCGCAGCTGCTCGAGCAGCAGCTCCGGGTCGCGGCCGTCCGGCTCGACGCTGCCCTCGACCCGGCCGATGTCACCGCTCAGGTCGACGTGCAGCTCGCGCAGCTCGTAGCGGCGCGAGCGCAGGGTCACCAGCACCTTGGTCAGCCCGTCACCGCCGCCCGCGACGAGCAGGCTGAACGAGTGGGCGGCCCGGCCGTCGGTGACGGACGGAGCCACGGGCGGGCTGGCGGACGGGGTGCTGTCGACGGAGCTGGGGCTGGGCATCGCGGTCATCACGGATCTCCCGGTCGGCGGGTACGGAGGATCCGGCCAGGTCCGGTGGCGGCACAGCGGCACGGAGGCACGCGCGCCGGCGACCTGGGTTCAGCCGGCGCGCCGGATAATGATCAGTCCGCGCACGCCGACGAGGGTAGCAGCCCGTCAGACCTGGCAGCTGCCGTCGGTGCAGGCCGCGCCCTCGCCGCCGACCGCGGTGAGCGGGTGCGCGTCCGCCCATGCCTGGTCGAGGGCCTGCCGGAACGCCTCGGCCGGCTGCGCGCCGGAGATGCCGTACCTGTCGTCGATCACGAAGAACGGGACGCCGGAGATGCCGTAGCGGCGGGCCAGGTCCTGGTCGCCGCGGACGGCGTCGAGATGGCGGTCCGAGTCGAGCACCGCGCGGGCCTCGTCCTCGGGCACGCCGGCCGAGGCGGCCAGCCGGACCAGGGTGTCCGGGTCGCCGATCGGCTCCCCCTCGGCGAACGACGCGCGCAGCAGCCGGTCCTTCAGCGCACCCTGCAGCGCCGCCCCGCCCAGCTCCCACGCCAGGTGCAGCAGCCGGTGCGCGTCGACGGTGTTGCCGTGCCGGGCGATGTCGAACCGGAACTCCAGTCCGTCCGCCGCCGCGGTCGCGGTCACCGAGTCCTGCATCTCACGGGCCTGCTCGACGCTCACGCCCAGCTTGGCGGCCAGCGGCCCGGGGCCGCCGTCGCGCTCGCGCGGCGCCTGCGGGTCGAGCTCGAAGCTGCGCCAGCGGATCTCGACGTCGTCGCGGTGCGCGAAACCGGCCAGTGCCGTCTCGAACCGCCGCTTGCCGATCGCGCACCACGGGCACACCACGTCGGACCAGATCTCCACCTTCACGCACGGGTGAACGCCGCCGGTGTGACCGGCCATTCCCGGCCGGGGCTCAGCGGGTGCGCCGGTCCTGCAGCCGCTGCAGCTTGCCGACCGACCGCTCCAGGGTGTCCGGGTCGACCACCTCGCAGGCGACGGTCACGCCGACGGTCTCCTTGACCGTCCGGACCAGCTCCCCGGCCGCGCTCCCGCGGCGGCCGGCCGGCGCGTCGTGCCGGGCCTCGACCCGGACGGTGAGCGCGTCCATCCGGCCCTCGGTGGTGAGCACCAGCTGGAAGTGCGGAGCCAGGCCGGGCGTGCGCAGCACGATCTCCTCGATCTGGGTCGGGAAGACGTTCACCCCGCGCAGGATGATCATGTCGTCGGACCGGCCGGTGATCTTGGCCATCCGGCGCATCGCGGGCCGCGCGGTGCCCGGCAGCAGCGTCGTCAGGTCCCGGGTGCGGTACCGGATGATCGGCAGCCCCTCCTTGGTCAGCGAGGTGAACAGCAGCTCGCCCTCCTCGCCGTCGGGCAGCGGCGCCGGCGGGCGGCCGGGATCGCCGAGCGGATCGACGACCTCGGCCAGGAAGTGGTCCTCCCAGATGTGCAGCCCGTCCTTGGTCTCGACGCACTCCTGGGACACGCCGGGACCCATCACCTCGGACAGGCCGTAGATGTCGACGGCGTGCATGTCGGTGCGGTCCTCGATCTCGACCCGCATCCGCTCGGTCCACGGCTCGGCGCCGAAGATGCCGACCTGCAGCGAGGTGGACGCGGGATCGACGCCCTGGCGGGCGAACTCGTCGAGCAGGGTGAGCATGTAGGACGGCGTCAGCATGATGACGTCGGGCTCGAAGTCGCCGATCAGCTGTACCTGGCGCGGCGTCATCCCGCCGGAGACCGGGATCGCGGTCGCGCCGAGCTTCTCGATGCCGTAGTGCGCGCCGAGCCCGCCGGTGAACAGGCCGTAGCCGTACGCGTTGTGCACCCGGTGCCCCGGGCGCCCGCCGGCGGCCCGGATCGAGCGGGCCATCAGGGTCGCCCAGTTGTCGATGTCGGTGGCGGTGTAGCCGACCACGGTCGGCCGGCCGGTGGTGCCCGACGACGCGTGGATCCGGGCGATCCGCTCGCGCGGCACCGCGAACATGCCGAACGGGTAGGTCTCGCGCAGGTCGGCCTTGCTGGTGGTCGGGAACCGGGCGAGATCGGACAGCTCGCGGCAGTCGTCGGGGTGCACGTCGTGCGCCTCGAACGCCGCCCGGTAGTGCGGCACGTTGTCGTAGGCGTGCCGCAGCGTCCACTGCAGCCGGCGCAGCTGCAGGGCGCGCAGCTCGTCGACCGAGATGCGCTCCTCGGGATCGAGCAGGTCCGGTGGCGGGGCGTCGCCGAGGCGGCGGGCGGTGGTGGTCATGCGTCCTTCTTCGCGACGAGGGTGAGCACGTCGTAGCGGGCGACGGACTCGCCGTCCTGGCGGGTCACGTCGGCGTCCCAGCGGACCTCGCCGTAGCCGGCGGAGTCCCGCGGGGTGAGCTGCTTGCAGGTGAGCGTCACGGTCAGCTCGTCGTCGAACCGGACGGGGGTGAGGAACCGCAGCCCGTCGACGCCGAAGTTCGCCAGCACCGGCCCCGGATCGGGATCGACGAACAGGCCGGCGGCCAGCGAGACGACCAGGTAGCCGTGCGCCACCCGCTGCCCGAACAGCGGGTTCGCGGCGGCGGCCGCCTCGTCCATGTGCGCGTAGAAGGTGTCGCCGGTGAACTCGGCGAAGTGCTCGACGTCGGCCCGGGTGACCCGGCGCGGCCCGGCGACCAGACAGTCGCCGGGGCGGAGCTCCTCGAGGTGCTTGCGGAACGGGTGCACGCCGTCGTCGTGCCGCTGCGCGCCGGTCACCCAGCGGCCGGTGATCGCGGCGAGCGAGTCCGGATCGGCCTGGACCGCGGTGCGCTGCATGTGGTGCAGCACCCCGCGGATGCCGCCCATCTCCTCGCCGCCACCGGCCCGGCCGGGCCCGCCGTGCACCAGCTGCGGCAGCGGCGAGCCGTGCCCGGTGGACTCCTGCGCGTCCCGGGCGTTGAGCACGTGCACCCGGCCGTGGAACGGGGCGATGCCGAGCACCACCGCGCGGACGAACGCCGGATCGGCGCTCACCACCGACCCGGCCAGCGAGCCCTGCCCGCGCGCCGCGTACTCGACGAGCCGGTCCGCCGAGTCGTAGGGCAGGACCGTGGACACCGGGCCGAACGCCTCGATCTCGTGCGGCTCGGCCCGGTCCGGGTCGCCGACCAGCAGCATCGGCGAGACGAACGCGCCCCGGTCGGCGTCGGCGCCGGCCACCTCGACGTGGTCCGGATCGCCGGACACCAGCCGGCCGGCGTCGCGCAGCGCCTTCACGCTGCGCCGGACCTCCTCGCGCTGGTCCAGGCTCGCCAGCGCGCCCATCCGGACGCCGTCGGTCCCGGGCGCCCCCACGACCACCGACGCCAGCCGCGCCGAGACGGCCTCGACGACGGCGTCGACGTGCTCGCGGGGTACGAACGCGCGCCGGATCGCGGTGCACTTCTGGCCGGCCTTGACCGTCATCTCGGTGGTCAGCGCCCGCACGAACAGGTCGAACTCCTCGGTGCCGGGGCCGGCGTCCGGGCCGAGCGCGGCCAGGTTCAGCGAGTCGGCCTCGGCGGTGAAGCGGACGGCGTTGCGCACGATCACCGGATGGCTGCGCAGGGTCTGCGCGGTCGACGCGGACCCGGTGAACGACACCAGGTCCTGACCGGTGAGGTGGTCGAAGCAGTCGCCGAGCGAGCCGGCGACGAACTGCAGCGCGCCGTCGGGCAGCAGGCCGGACTCCACCACCAGCTCGATCAGCCGCGCGGTCAGGAAGGCGGTCGGCGAGGCCGGCTTGACCAGCGTGGGCACGCCGGCCAGGAACGCCGGGGCCAGCTTCTCCAGCGGCCCCCACACCGGGAAGTTGAACGCGTTGACCTGCACCGCGACCCCGTGCAGCGGGGTGAGCAGGTGCTGGCCGAGGAACGTCCCGCCGCGGCCCAGCGGCTCGACCGGCCCCTCGACGTACACGGTGTCGTTGGGCAGCTCCCGCTTCGCCTTCGACGCGTAGGCCAGCAGCACGCCGATGCCGCCGTCGACGTCGAACTTCGAGTCCGCGAGCGTCGCGCCGGTGCGGGCGGAGACCGCGTACAGCTCGTCGCGGTGCTCGCGCAGGTGCCCGCCGAGCGCCTTGAGCAGCGCCGCCCGCTGGTGGAAGGTCAGCTCGCGCAGGGCGGGGCCGCCGGTCCGGCGGCCGTACTCCAGTGCGCCGGCGAGATCGAGACCGTCGGCGGAGATCCGGGCGACCTCCTCGCCGGTCACCGCGTCGTGCAGCGGCCGGCCGTCGCCGGTCCCGGTCTGCCACGAACCCGAGAGGTGGCTGCGGAGCAGGGTCATCGGCGACGCCTCCGGTGGTGTCCGTCCTGCGGCCGGTGCTGGACCGACCGTTCGTTCGGCACGGGACGCTAGCACTCCGGCAGCCGGTTGGGGAGACACAGGAGCGGGACCGACCGTTCGGTCGGCGGCTAGGGTGCTCGCATGGCCGACCCCGTGCAGCCCGCCGTCCTCGTCACCCGCGACGACACCGATCCCGCCGTCGCGGTGGTCACCCTGAACCGGCCGGCGAAGTACAACGCGCTCACCGTCGAGCTGAAGGAGGCGCTGCTCACCGCGCTCGCCGAGGTCACCGGTGACGACTCGGTGCGCGCCGTGGTGATCACCGGGACCGGGAAGGCGTTCTGCGTCGGGCAGGACCTCGGCGAGCACGCCACCGCGCTGGAGCGCGACCCGTCGACGTCGTTCGACACCGTGCGGGAGCACTACAACCCGCTGATCCTCGCCGTCACCGGGACCGCGAAGCCGGTGATCGCCGCGATCAACGGCGCCTGCGTCGGCGCCGGGCTCGGCCTCGCGCTGGCCGCCGACCTGCGGATCGCCGCCGAGGGACTGAGCTTCGCCACCGCCTTCACCGGGATCGGGCTGACCGCGGACTCCGGGCTCTCGGCGAGCCTGGCGCACGCCGTCGGCGTGTCCCGGGCCACCGAGCTGCTGCTGCTCGGCGAGAAGTTCACCGCCGAGGACGCCCGCAACTGGGGCCTGGTGCGCGACGTCGTGCCCGCCGAGGACGTGCTCCCCGCCGCGCTCGGGCTGGCCCGCCGGCTGGCCGCCGGACCCACCCGCGCCTACGCGGAGGTGAAGAGCGCGATCCGGTTCGGCGCCGTCAACGAGCTGCCCGCGGTGCTCGAGCACGAGGCGGACGCGCAGGCCCGGCTCGCCGGCACCGCCGACCACCAGCGCGCGGTCGCGGACTTCCTGGCGAAGAAGGCCCCCACCTTCGAGGGCCGATGAGCTCGGCGGTGCGGCGGACCCGCCGGCCCAGCGGCGGGCGTGACCAGCTGCTGGAGACCGCGGTCGGCGAGTTCATCGCCCGTGGCTACGACGCCACCTCGATGGAGGACCTGTCCCGGGCCGCCGGGATCACCAAGTCCTCGTTCTACCACCACTTCACCGGCAAGGAGGCGCTGCTGCGGGCCGCGCTGGAACGCGCCGTGGACGGCCTGTTCGGGGTGCTGTCGCTGCCCGTCGCGCAGACCGGCGGCCCCGCGCAGCGGTTGCGCGCGATCGTCGCCGAGCAGGTCCGGGTGCTGATGCGCGAGCTGCCCTACGTGACGCTGCTGCTACGGGTGCGGGGCAACACCGAGACCGAGCGGTGGGCGCTGGAACGGCGCCGCGCCTTCGACGCGGCGGTGACCCGGCTGGTCCGCGAGGCGGTCGAGGCCGGCGAGGTCCGCGCCGACGTCGATCCGGCGCTGGCCGCCCGGCTGCTGTCCGGCCTGGTCAACTCGATCGTCGAGTGGTACCGCCCGGGCCGCCCCGGCAGCTCCACCCTGCCCGACGACGTCGTGAACGCCGCCTTCACCGGGATCGTCCCGGCGCCGGCCGAGCGGGCGTGATCCGGCACCGCTCGGCGAGCAGCCTGCGGATCCCGCCGGCCACCAGCTCCGGGCGGCGGAGCACGTCCCGGGCGTCGGGCCGGTGGATCGGCCGGCCCCGCTCGGTGAGGAACTGCTGACGGCCCAGGTCCGCGCGGGCCCGGGACGGGTCGAGATGGTGCCGTCCGTCGTGCTCGATGCCGAGCCGGGCCGCCGGACAGGCGAGATCGATCCGGTACCGGCCGACCGGGTGCTGCAGGACCGGGCGCGGCAGGCCGCCGTCGTGCAGGGCGAGCCGGACCCGACACCGGCCGTTCCCGGTCCGGCCGGCGCACCGGCCTCCAGCGCGACCGCCTCGCAGCGCACCAGGTAGGTCACCTCGACGTCCGACGCGAGATGGACGCCGTACGCCACCTGCCGGAACCCCGGACCGCGCAACCGGGCCGGGTCACGATCCCGGCCCGGACCGCGTCCGCCCCCGGAACGGCCTGTTCAGATCCACAGACCGTGGACGACGGCCGGGCCCGACCGGTTCCATCCGATTCCGAGCGTTGCACGATGGCGGTCCCGGCAGCCGTCGTGCAACGCTCGACCGCGGGCTTGTCACCGGCAGCCCCGTGGGACAGGGTGCGAGGTGTGGCGGAGCGGCGGCGGGCGGCGGCGTGGCAGGCCCGGGCGAACCAGGCCGGCGGGCGGACCACCCGGGCCCTGGACCAGGAGATCGCGGCGTTGCTGGCCGAGGACCCGGACCCGGCCGGCCCGGCGGGCCCGGACCCGGCACCGGGCGGCCCGGCACCGGGCGGCCCGGCGGACCGGGCACCGAGCGGCCCAGCGGACCCGGACCCGGCCGGCCCGGTGGGATCGGCCGGCCCGGAGGACCCGGACCCGGCCCGGTGACCCCACCGGACCGGGCCGTCACACCGACCCGCGGCCGCCCGGCCGGACCGACCGGCTCGGTCGTCGCCCGGGCGCTCGGCATGCTCGACGCGTTCGGCCCCGACCGGCCCGCGCTGACCCTCAGCGAGCTGGCCCGGCACGCCGGTGTCCCGCTGTCCACCGCGCACCGGCTGGTCGGCGACCTCGGCGGCTGGGGCGCCCTGGAGCGGGACGAGACCGGCCGGTACCGGATCGGCCTGCGGATGTGGGAGCTCGGCGCGCTCGCCCCGCGGGGGCAGGCGCTGCGCGAGACGGCGCTGCCGTTCCTGGAGGACCTGTCCCACGTCACCCGGGAGAACGTGCAGCTGGCCGTCCGGGAGGGCACCGAGCTGGTGTTCGTCGAGCGGCTCGCCGGGTCCGGTGCGGTGCCGGTGCACACCCGGGTCGGCGGCCGGTTCGGGCTGACCGCGACCGGGGTCGGGCTGGTGCTGCTCGCGCACGCGCCGCCCGAGCTGCAGGAGGAGGTGCTCGCCGGGCACGTCGAGCGCTACACCCCGTTCACCGTGACCGATCCGGCCCGGCTGCGGCGGATGCTCGCCGACGTGCGGCGGGACGGCTTCTCGGTCAGCGACCGCCAGGTCACCGACGACGCGCTGTCCGTCGGCGCCCCCGTGCAGGACGCACAGGGCCGGGTGGTCGCCGCCGTCTCGCTGGTCGTCCGGCGCGGCAGCGCCGCCCCGCGGGCGCTCGCGCCGCTGGTGCGGACCACCGCGCGCGGGATCGGCCGGGCCCTCACCGACTGACCGGCCTTCCATTTCCCGGAAGTGCGCTTCGCCCGCGCCGGGCCCGGACCGCATCCTCGGTGCTGCCGAGCCGTCCCACCACGCACGGACGTCGCACAGCCGGCACACGCGAAGGAGCGTCGTCGTGAGCAGCATTCCCCGCGACCAGTGGTATGTCGCCGCCTACACCGCCGAGATCGGCCGCGAGCTGTTCTCCCGCACCATCTGCGGTGATCCGATCCTGTTCTGGCGCACCGAGGCCGGCGAGATCACCGCGCACGCCGACCGGTGCGTGCACCGCCGGTTCCCGCTGTCCCGGGCACCCAGCCGGCTGGTCGGTGACACCGTGGTCTGCGGCTACCACGGCTTCACCTACGGCGCCGACGGCCGCTGCGTCGCCGTCCCCGGCCAGACCCGGGTGCCGCGGACCGCGCGGCTGGCGCAGTACCCGGTCGTCGAGCAGGACTCGCTGGTGTGGGTCTGGATCGGTGACCCGGCGCTGGCCGATCCGGGCCGGATCCCGCGCGCGTCCTACCTGGACTCGCCGGGCTGGACGACGGTGCGCGGGATGGAGCCGCTGGCCGCCCGCTACTCGCTGCTGGTGGACAACCTGCTCGATCTCTCGCACGAGACCTACCTGCACGGTGGGTACATCGGCACCCCCGAGGTCGCGGCGACACCGATCAGCACCGAGGTCGACGACGACGCCGGGATCGTCTACGTCTCCCGGCACATGGCCGACGCCGAGTGCCCGCCGTTCTACGAGCGGTCCACCGGACTGTCCGGCCGGATCTCGCGCTGGCAGGACATCGAGTACACCCCGCCGTGCCTGTACAAGCTGCACTCCCGGATCGCCCCGGTCGGCTCGGTCCCGGACCCGGACGGCAGCGACCCGGACGCCTTCCACGTCGAGGTGGTGTACGCGATCACCCCGGAGACCGAGCACTCCACGCACGACTTCTGGCTGGTCGCCCGGGACTTCGCACTCGACGACGAGGACGTGTCGGCGTTCCTGGCCGAGCAGAACCGCACCGTCGTGCTCCAGGACGTGGCCGCGCTCGACGTGCTGGAGCAGGTGATCGCCACCGAGCCGCCGGGCTACCAGGAGCTGTCGGTCAACATCGACACCGGTGGCCTGGCCGCGCGCCGGATGCTCGCCCGGATGGCCGGTGCGGTGCCCGCGGAGCGCGCGGTCCCGGCCCGATGAGCGGCCTCCCGCCGGTGCTGACCGGTGAGCGGGTGCACCGCATCCACTGGGTGCTCGGGACCGACCGGCTGCGCGCGGTCTGCCACTGCGGCGCCGAGCGCCTGTTCGACGATCCGGTGGAGCTGTGGGAGTGGCTGCTCGGCCATCCCGACGACCACCGGCCGACCGCGGGAGCGGCCGACCGCTCCCCCGCACTCGCCGGGAGCCCGACATGACCGATCTGGACCTGGTGGTGGCGGACAAGCAGGTCGTCGCCGACGGCGTCGCACTGCTCACCCTGCGCCGCGCCGACGGCGGCGAGCTGCCGGCCTGGGAGCCGGGCGCGCACGTCGACCTGGTGCTGGGCGCGGACCTGGTCCGGCAGTACTCGCTGTGCGGGGACCCGGCCGACCGCACCGGCTGGCGGCTCGCGGTGCTGCGTGAGCAGAGCGGACGCGGCGGATCGGCGCACGTGCACGACGTGCTCGCGACCGGCGACACGGTGACCGCGCGCGGGCCGCGCAACCGGTTCCCGCTGGTCCCGGCGGCGTCCTACGTGTTCGTCGCCGGCGGCATCGGGATCACCCCGATCGTGCCGATGGTCGCCGCCGCGGCGGCGGCCGGTGCGGACTGGCGGCTCGTCTACGGCGGCCGGACCCGCGCGTCGATGGCGTTCACCGAGCTCGCCGAGCGCCACCCGGACCGGGTGGAGATCCGGCCGCAGGACGAGACCGGGCTGCTCGACCTGGCCGGGATCCTCGACGCGGCGCCGGACCGGCCGGTGTACTGCTGCGGGCCGGAGGCGCTGCTCGGCGCCGTCGAGCAGGAGTGCGCGCGGCGCGGTGCCGTGGTGCACGTGGAGCGGTTCGCACCGAAGGACGGCGCGCTGGACGGCCCGCAGGAGGCGTTCGAGGTGGAGCTCGCCGGGACCGGCGAGGTGTTCGCGGTCCCGGCCGGCCGGTCGGTGCTCGACGTGCTGGAGGACGCCGGCGTCGAGGTGCTGTCGTCCTGCCAGGAGGGGACCTGCGGGACCTGCGAGACCGGCGTCCTGGCCGGGGTGCCGGACCACCGGGACTCGCTGCTCGACGACGACGAGCGGGCCGCGAACGACGCCATGATGATCTGCGTGTCGCGGTCCCGGTCGGCGCGCCTGGTGCTGGACCTCTGAACCGGCCGCCGCGCGCTCAGTCCAGGCCGAACTCGCGGATCTTGCGGTAGAGGGTGGTCCGGCCGATCCCGAGCGCCTGTGCGGCGCGGCTGCGGTTGCCGCCGGCGGCGCGCAGCGCGTCGGTGATCGCGTCCCGCTCGGCGGCGGCGAGCAGCCCGGCGGGCGACCGGGACCCGCGCAGCTCGGCGGGCAGGTCGGCGGGCCCGATCGGGCCGCCGCGGGCCCGGCGGGCGAGCGCGACGACGGTGCCGGCGAGCTCGGCGACGTCGCCGGGCCAGTGCCGGGCGATGAGCATTTCCCAGGCGGCCGGTGTGAAGGTGGTCGCGGCCGCGGGGCCGTCGAGCCCGGCGAGCACCTCCCGGACCAGTGCCGGGACGTGCTCGCGGCAGCGGGCCAGCACCGGCAGCGGCACCGTCGTCGCGACCTGCCCGACCAGCCCGGTGACCCGGTCCGGGGCGGCAGCCGGGTCGAGGGTGAGCACCAGCGGCCCGGGCGTCTCGGCGAGCCGGCGGACCTGCCACAGCGCCGGGTCCGGGAGCCGTTGCAGCCGCCGGAGCAGCACCCCCCGGCCGCTGCGCAGCGCGGCGTGCGCGCCGTCCCAGTTCGGCGGGCCGTGATCGGCGTCGAGCACCATCGGGTCGCCGGCGCCGAGCCGGTCGAGCACCCGCCGGGCGGTGTGCGCCTTCCCGCTGCCGGGGCCGCCGGCGATCGCGACCCGTTCGCCGAGGCCGAGCGCGGTGACCAGCGCGCGATCGACGTCCGGCGCGACGTGCAGCGGACGGCCCGCCGGCGCGGGCCCGGCCGGGACGGCCCGGCGCCGCCGCGCCGGGAGCAGCCGCACGCAGTAGGCGGTGTGCGCGCCGTCCCCGATCCGTTCGACGACGGCGTCGTGCGGGCCGTCCACCAGCGGCACCCGCAGCCGCCGGATCCCGGGCCCGCCGTGTTCGAGCAGGAACTGCCAGAGCACGGCGTGCAGCTCCGGGCCGGTGTGCGCGAGTCCGGCGCCGTTCGCCAGCACCGTGTCCTGGTCGATGACCAGCGCGCCGGCCCCGGTCCGGTCCACCCGCAGGTAGGCGTCGACGAGCAGGCGGCGCCGCTCGCCGCCCTCCTCGGCGACCCGCATCTCGATCTGCCGGCCGATGTCGCCGGCCAGCACCGCCATCAGCGGGTGCACGTCGCGGGCCGAGCAGGCCAGCGCGAAGGAGCCGAGCATCCGGCCGGTCCCGGGTTCGACGATCGGGGTCCCGGCGCAGGTCAGGTTCTCCAGCAGCGGGTTGTAGTGCTCGGGCCCGCGGACCAGCATCGGGCGGCGCTCGACGAGGACGGTGCCCAGGCCGTTGGTGCCGATCGACCGCTCGGAGAAGTCGAAGCCCTCGGCGGCGTTCGCCCGGTCCATCAGCGAGCGCTGGCGGCGGACGTCGGCGTGCCGCACCACGATCCGGCCGGCCGGGTCGGCGAGCACCATCGCCACCGGCACGTCGGCCAGGCTGTCGCGCAGCCGGGCCAGCACCGGCTCGGCGGCCCGGCACAGGATCGGCGCGAGATCGGCGGGCTCCCGGTAGCGGGTGACGTCCGGGGCGACCGGGACCGCCTCGCCGACGCAGCGCCGCCAGCTGCGCTCGATCAGTTGCGGCACGCCGCTGTCCCCGGGCGGCAGCACCAGCAGCCCGCCGTCGACGAGCGCCTCCCGGGTCCGCCGGGTGCGTTCGCGGTCCGCCGTGGTCATCGACGGTTCCCCGCTGGTGTCCTGTCGAAGCATCGTCGCTCCGTCGTCCGTGCCCGTCGGGGCTGTCCGGCCGTGATGTCGGGTCGTGCTCCACGGTGCCGCACGGCACCGTGGCTGGGAAGGGGCCGGCCGGCCCGGTCGGTCCTTGCTCTCTCGGCCCTGTCAGCACTGTCAGCACTGTCGGTCCGCGGCCGGCCGGCCCCCCGTCAGCCCTCGGTCAGGCCCGCGGTCAGCCCGCGGTCAGGGCGAGGCCCGGGTAGCCCCGGTCCCGCTCCCCCGCCAGCTCGCCGCGGTAGGCGCCGATGCCCGCCATGTAGAACATCACCGCCTGCCGCTTCCCCGGGATGTTCGCGCCGAAGATCCACGAGTCGGCCTTCGGGAACAGCGTCGCGTCGGCGATCTCCCGGCAGGTCCGGTTCCAGCGCTGCTCGGCCTCGGCGGTCGCCTCGATGATCGGCGTGCCGCGCCCGCGGGCCTCCTCGATCAGCGCGGCGATCCACTCCACCTGGGACTCGATGCTCGGCGGCAGGTTGGTGAAGGGCCCGTTCGGGCCGAGGATCATGAACATGTTCGGGAACCCGGCGGTGGTCACGCCGAGGTAGCTGCCCGGTGCCTCGGCCCAGTGCTCGGCGATGGTGCGCCCGCCGCGGCCCCGGATGTCCATCCGGACGTAGTTGCCGTCGACGGCGTCGAACCCGGTCGCCAGCACGAGCACGTCCAGCTCGTGGAAGGTGCCGTCGGCCAGCCGCACGCCGGTCGGCTCGACCGCCGCGACCGGGTTCTCGGCGACGCTGACCAGCGTCACGTCGTCCCGGTTGAACGTCTCGTAGTAGCCGTTGTTGCACAGCGGCCGCCGCGCGTAGAGGTCGGTCGGGGTCAGCAGCCGGGCCGTCTCCGGGTCCCGGACGATCTCGGCGATCTTGCGCCGGATGAACCGGGCCGCCTCCTCGTTCGCCTGCGCGTCGGTGGCGATGTCGCAGAAGGTGCCGAACATGAAGCGGAACCCGTTGCCGATGTCCCAGTTCTCCTGGAACACCCGCTCCCGCTCGGCGCCGGAGACGCTCATCGCCGGGACGGTGCTCTCCTCGAACCCGAACGCGACGACCGAGTTGCGGACCTGCTCCCAGATCTCGTCGTAGCGGGACCGGACGTCGGCCAGGTAGCGCTCGTCGACCGGGCCGTTGCCGGAGGGCACGCTGTACTGCGGGGTGCGCTGGAACACGGTGAGGTGCCGGGTGCGCGGTGCGGCGGCGCAGATGAACTGGGTCCCGGTGGAGCCGGTGCCGAGCACGCCGACCCGGCGGTCGTCGATCCGCAGGTCCGCCGGCCAGGCCCCGGTGTGCGCCACCACGCCCTCGAACGAGTCGAGCCCGGGCAGGTCCGGGACGTTGATCCGGGACAGCAGGCCGAGCGCGGTGACCACGTAGCGGGCCACGATCCGCTCGCCGCCGTCGGTGAGCAGCGTCCACCGCCCGCTCGCCTCGTCGAACCGCATCGACTCGATCCCGGTCTCCAGCCGGATGTCCCGGGCCAGGTCGTGCCGGTCGACGACGGCCTGCAGGTAGCGCAGGATGTCGGGCTGGTCGAGGTAGCGGCTGGTGAAGTCCCACTCCTGCAGCAGCTGCTCGTCGAACGAGTAGCGGTAGACGTAGCTCTCGGTGTCCGACATCGCGCCGGGATAGCGGTTCCAGTACCAGGTCCCGCCGACGCCGCCGGCCCGGTCCACGCAGAGCACGGATAGCCCGAGATCGTCGCGGAGCTTCTTGAGCATGTACAGGCCGCCGAACCCGGCGCCGATCACCACCGCGTCGAGCTCGGCGCTCATGCCGCCACCCCGGCGCGCCGCGACCGGTACCACTCGGCGATCGCCGCGATCTCGGCGTCGGCCTCCCCGCCGCGGCCGGCCGCGAACGGGAAGACGTGCTGCAGGCCGTCGACGACCGACAGCGTGGCGTCCACCCCGGCGAGCCGGGCCCGCTCGGTGAAGCGGACCGCGTCGTCCAGCAGCACCTCGGCGCCGCCGGCGTCCACGAACACCGGCGGGAACCCGGTCAGGTCGGCGTGCAGCGGGTTCGCCAGCGGGGTGGCCGGGTGCACGGCCGGGCCGTCGCCGGTGTCGCCCAGCACCCCGGCGATCATCCCGGCCAGCAGCGGCACCGTGACCAGCGCGTCGGTGTCCGCGTTCGACTCCAGCGTCTTGCCGGTGTTCGCCATGTCCAGCCACGGCGAGAACGCCACCACCGCCCCGGGCAGCGGCCGGCCGCGCTCGCGCAGCGCGAGCGGGATCGCGATGGCCAGGTTGCCGCCCGCGGAGTCGCCCGCGGTGACGACGTCGGCGGCGGCGATCCCCCGCTCCAGCAGCCCGTCGAAGGCGGCGACCCCGTCGTCGACCTGCGCCGGGTGCGGGTGCTCCGGCGCGCGGCGGTAGTCGAGCACGAACGCGGTCGTGCCGAGCGCCTTCGCGAGGTGCCCGGCGAGCTTGCGGTGGCTCGCGGCGGACCCGACGGCGAACCCGCCGCCGTGGGTGAACAGCACGACCCGGCCGAGGTCGGCGCCCACCGGCAGCGCCCAGATCCCGGGCACCCCGCCGACGACGTCGTCGGCGTAGGTCACGTCGGTGGGCTCGGCGGTGGCCTGGTGCCACTCGTCGAACAGGCTGCGCAGCAACCGGATGTCGAGATCCGGCCGGCCCGCCATCACGGCGGACCAGTCGGCGTAGAGGTTCCGCAGGGCCTCGGCCCCGGGGGACGGCGCGTCGCTCATGCGGCACTCCTTCGTCTGGGTCGGCGTTCTCCGATCGGCACGACATCCAGACTGTGACCGGCATCGCAGCGTCCGAGGTGTTCCGATCCGGTACACGGGGCGCACGTAGGGTCGGCCGTGTGTTCGTGAAGGTGTGCGGCCTGCGCAGCGTCGACGACGTCCGGGCGGCCGGGGCGGCCGGTGCCGACGCGGTCGGGTTCGTGCTGCACCCGGCCAGCCCGCGGTACGTCGATCCGGAGCTCGCCCGCGAGCTGGTGGCGCACGTCCCGGAGCCGGTGCTGTCGGTGGTCGTCGTCGCCGAGCACGCCGCCGACGACGCCGCGCGGATCACCCGGGAGATCGGCGCCGACGTGCTGCAGCTGCACGGCGGCTACACCGCCGAGGACTTCGCGCGGGTGGCCGGCCGGGGCGTCCGCTCGTGGCGGGCCACCTCGCTCGCCGACGACCCGCAGCCGCGGGTGGGCCGGTTCGGCGAGGAGGCGCTGCTGCTCGACTCGCCGCGCGCCGGGTCCGGCGAGACCTGGGACGTCGAGGCGCTCGATCCGCCGCCGGCCGGGCACTGGCTGCTGGCCGGGGGCCTGGACCCGGACAACGTCGCCGGCGCGATCCGCCGCATCCGCCCCTGGGGGGTGGACGTCTCCAGCGGCGTGGAGCGCACCCGCGGCGTCAAGGACCACAGCAGGATCGCCGAGTTCGTCGCGGCGGCCCGCTCGGTGCACACCCGATGACCGCGCGACACACCTGCTGCAGCGGGTGCGCAGGACTGCGAAGGGGTGTGCGGTGGGGCGCGTGAGTCTTCCGCTGGACGGGATCGTGGTGGTGTCGTGCGAGCAGGCCGTGGCGGCGCCGCTGGCGACCCGGCAGCTCGCCGACCTGGGCGCCCGGGTGATCAAGATCGAGCGCCCGGGGAGCGGTGACTTCGCCCGCGGCTACGACGAGACGGTGCAGGGCATGTCCAGCCACTTCGTGTGGCTGAACCGTTCCAAGGAGTCGGTCGCGCTGGACCTGAAGGACCCGGGCGACCGGGCGACGATGCTGCGCCTGCTGGAGCGGGCGGACGTGTTCGTGCAGAACTTCGCGCCGGGCGCCGCGGAGCGGCTCGGGCTCGGCGCGCCCGCGCTGCGCGAGCGCTTCACCAGGCTGGTGACCTGCTCGATCTCCGGTTACGGCTCGTCCGGGCCGTACCGCGACGCGAAGGCCTACGACCTGCTCATCCAGTCCGAGGCCGGGCTGGTGTCGATCACCGGGTCACCGGACGCGCCGGCCAAGAGCGGGATCCCGGCGGCCGACATCGGCGCCGGGATGTACGCGTTCTCCGGGATCCTCGCCGCGCTCTACGAGCGGGAACGCACCGGCGAGGGATCCGACCTGGAGGTGAGCCTGTTCGACTCGCTCGTCGAGTGGATGGGCTATCCGCTGTACTACGCCGGCTACGGCGGCACCCCGCCGCAGCGCACCGGGACCAGCCACGCCGCGATCGCCCCGTACGGCACGTTCAGCGCGGGCGACGGGACCGACGTCGTGCTGTCGATCCAGAACGAGCGGGAGTGGGCGACGTTCTGCGAGATCGTGCTGGGCCGCCCCGAGGTGGCGACCGATCCGCGGTTCGCCGGCGGCGGGCGCCGGGTGGCGCACCGCGAGGAGCTGCACGCCGAGATCGCCGCCGTGTTCGGCGGGCTGACCGGCGAGGAGCTGCTCCGGCGGCTGGCCGCGGCCCGGATCGCGCACGCGCGTCAGCGGGAGCTGCCCGAGGTGCTGGAGCACCCGCAGCTCACCGCGCGGGACCGGTGGACCGAGATCGGCAGCCCGGTGGGGCCGCTGCGTGCCACGCTCCCTCCGATCGGCATCGCCGGGCGGACGCCCAGGATGGGCCCCGTCCCCGCGGTGGGTGAGCACACCCGGGCCGTCCTCGACTGGCTCGCCGAGGACACCCGGATGTAGACGGCCCCACCGGCTGCGGCGTCTGAACCGGTAGGGCCTGCACCGGTCGGCGCGCCCGGGCCCGTCGACCAGTATGACGGGTGGTTACCCGCCTCGACGGTTCCCACACACAACGCGCCTCCCCGGTTCGACACCGATACCCCCCAGGGGTATGGTCGTGGTGCGGACGGAGGAGGTACGCGATGCACGGTTACACCGACAACAAGGACGCGCACATCAAGCGCATGCGCCGGATCGAGGGCCAGGTCCGGGGGATCAGCAAGATGATCGAGTCGGACAAGTACTGCATCGACGTCCTGACCCAGGTCTCGGCCGTCAACAAGGCCCTGGAGGCCGTCGCGCTCGGCCTGCTCGACGAGCACCTCAAGCACTGCGTCGCCGACGCCGTCGCCGAGGGCGGCGAGCTCGCCGACGAGAAGATCGAGGAGGCCAGCGCCGCCATCGCGCGCCTGGTCCGCTCCTGAACACCCCGCTCCCCGCGGGCACGCACGAGGAGGAAACGCCCATGAGCACCGCCACCTACACCGTCACCGGCATGACCTGCCAGCACTGCGTCAGCTCGGTCACCGAGGAGATCGAGGAGATCTCCGGCGTGACCGGCGTGGCCGTCGACCTGCCCACCGGCGCCGTCACCGTCACCGGCGAGGGCGAGATCCCGGCCGAGGCGGTCCGCGAGGCCGTCCGCGAGGCGGGCTACGAGGTCACCGCCGGGGCCTGAGCCGGGCCCCGTCCACCACCCGGTGCGGGTCACGGCACGGCGCCGTCCACCCGCATCGGGTCCTACCGAGGGACCGAACGATGCACACAGCCGTTCGGCTGACCGTCTACGGGGCGGCAGTCGTCCTGCTCGCCGTCGGCGCCTACGCCGCGGGCACCTCCGCCGGTGCGTCCACCGACCACCTGCGGGCGCCCGCCGCGCACGCCCCCGCTCCGGACGCCGCGGCGGACCCGCAGCAGCCCGGCGGGCTGGCGAGCACCGCGGGCGGCTACACCCTGGAGCCGCTGACGCCGGTGCTGCCGGCCGGCACCGGGGCCGAGATCGCGTTCCGGATCACCGGGGCCGACGGCGCCGCCGTCACCGACTTCGACGTCACGCACGAGAAGCGGATGCACCTGGTGCTGCTGCGCCGCGACACCGCGGGCTTCCAGCACCTGCACCCCACGATGTCCGGCGACGGCACCT
This sequence comes from Pseudonocardia kongjuensis, assembly GCF_039526905.1. Classification (NCBI taxonomy): domain Bacteria; kingdom Bacillati; phylum Actinomycetota; class Actinomycetes; order Pseudonocardiales; family Pseudonocardiaceae; genus Pseudonocardia; species Pseudonocardia kongjuensis. Next base: position 489,874 of record NZ_BAAAJK010000006.1, read on the forward strand.
GGCGGGTGCCCGCGATGCTCGACGGCGGCGGCACCTACCGGGCCTTCGCCGACTTCGTCCCGGCCGGCGGCGCACCGACGACGCTCGGCGTCGACCTGTCCGCGCCGGGCCCGTTCGAGCCGGTCACCCCGCAGCCGAGCCGGGTCGCCGAGCTGCCCGGCGGCTACCAGGTCCGGCTCGACGGCGAGCTCGCGCCGGGCGCCACCGCGCCCCTCACTCTGACCGTCACCCGGGACGGGCGGCCGGTCACCGACCTGCAGCCGCACCTGGGCGCCGCCGGGCACCTGGTCGTGCTGCGCGGCGGGGACCTCGGCTACCTGCACGTCCATCCCGAGGACGCGCCCGGCACCGGCCCGGAGATCACCTTCCACGCCGAGGTCCCGTCGGCGGGCACCTACCGGCTGTTCCTCGACTTCCGGCACGACGACGCGGTGCACACCGCCGAGTTCACCGTCCCGGCCGGCGGGGCGCCCGCCCCCGACGGCGACGGGCACGCACACGACGAGGGAGGCCACCGATGACCACGGCGACGACCATGGCTCTGCCGCAGACCGACACCCCGGTCCACGAGATCGAGCTGTCCATCGGCGGCATGACCTGCGCCTCCTGCGCGAACCGGATCGAGCGCAAGCTCAACAAGCTCGACGGCGTGACCGCCACGGTCAACTACGCCACCGAGAAGGCCAAGGTCACCGCGCCGGACGGGATCGCCACCGAGCGGCTCGTCTCGACCGTGCAGGCCGCCGGGTACAGCGCGACCCCGGTCCGCGCGCCGCAGGACGATCCCGCGAGCGACGGGGCCGGGGACGGCGAGGGCGAGGGCGAGGGCGAGGGCGAGGGCGAGGACACCGCGGCGCTGCGCGAGCTGCGGCACCGGCTGGTGGTGTCCGCGCTGCTCTCGCTGCCGGTCGTGGTGCTGGCGATGGCGCCGCCGCTGCAGTTCGTGAACTGGCAGTGGCTGTCGCTGGTGCTGGCCGCGCCGGTGTGGGCGTGGGCCGGGGCGCCGTTCCACCGGGCCGCCTGGACGAACCTGCGGCACGGCGCGGCCACGATGGACACCCTGGTGTCGCTGGGCACGACGGCCGCGATGGCCTGGTCGGTCTACGCGCTGTTCCTCGGCACCGCCGGGATCCCCGGGATGGTGCACCCGTTCGAGCTGTCGATCTCGCCCTCCGACGGCGCCGGGAACATCTACCTGGAGGTCGTCGCCGGGGTCACCACGTTCCTGCTGGCCGGGCGCTGGTTCGAGATGCGGTCCAAGCGCCGGGCCGGTGCCGCGCTGCGGGCGCTGCTGCATCTCGGCGCGAAGGACGTGCTGGTGCTCCGGGACGGCGCCGAGGTGCAGATCCCGATCTCCCGGCTCGCGGTCGGCGACCGGTTCGTGGTCAAGCCGGGCGAGAAGATCGCCACCGACGGCCGGGTCGTCGAGGGCCGCTCCGCGGTGGACGCCTCGATGCTCACCGGCGAGTCGGTGCCGGTCGAGGCGACCGTCGGCGACGCCGTGGTCGGCGCGACCGTGAACGCGGGCGGCCGGCTCGTCGTCGAGGCCACCCGGGTCGGGTCGGACACCCAGCTCGCCCAGATGGCGCGGCTGGTGGAGGACGCGCAGAACGGCAAGGCCGCGGTGCAGCGGCTGGCCGACCGGATCTCCGGGGTGTTCGTCCCGGTGGTGATCGTGGTCGCCGCGGTCACCCTCGGGTTCTGGCTCGGTGCCGGGGCGGGCACCGCGGCGGCCTTCACCGCCGCCGTCGCCGTCCTGATCATCGCCTGCCCCTGCGCGCTCGGCCTCGCCACGCCGACCGCGCTGCTGGTCGGCACCGGCCGCGGCGCCCAGCTGGGCATCCTGATCAAGGGGCCGGAGGTGCTGGAGTCGACCCGCCGGGTGGACACCGTGGTGCTGGACAAGACCGGCACCGTCACCACCGGCGCGATGTCGCTGGTCGGGGTGCACACCGCCGACGGCGCAGCCGGTGCGGCCGGGGTGAACGGTGCCGCAGGTGCCGAGGGTGCGGCCGGCGCCGACGGTGCGGCCACTGCGTCCGGCGCCGACGGTGCGGCGGGTGCCGGCAGTGCAGCCACTGCGGCCGGTGCCGATGGTGCCGCCGGTACCGACAGCGCGGCCGGTGACAGCGCGGCCGGTGCCGACAGCGCGGCCGGTGACAGCGCGGCCCGTGCCGACAGCGCGGCCGGCGCCGACAGGGCGGCCGGTGCCGACAGTGCCGACAGTGCCGATGGCGCCGCGGAGGCGGCCGAGGCGACGGCGCTGCGCCTCGCCGGGGCGCTGGAGCGGGCCTCCGAGCACCCGATCGCCGCCGCGATCGTCGCGGCCGCCCGGGACCGCGTCGGCGAGCTGCCCGAGGTCACCGCCTTCACCAACCACGAGGGGCTCGGCGTGCAGGGCGTCGTCGACGGGCACGCGGTGCTCGTGGGCAGGCCCCGGCTGCTGGAGCAGTGGTCGATGCCGCTGACCGGCGCGCTCGCCGACGCCGTCGAGACCGAGACCGCGCAGGGCCGGACCGCGGTCGCGGTCGCCTGGGACGGGCAGGCCCGCGCGGTCCTCGTCGTCGCCGACACGATCAAGCCGACCTCCGCCGAGGCGATCGCCGAGTTCCGCAGGCTGGGCCTGGTCCCGGTGCTGCTGACCGGGGACAACCACGCCGTCGCCGCATCCGTCGCGGCCGAGGTGGGGATCGACCCGCAGGTGGTGGTCGCCGACGTGCTGCCGGAGGAGAAGCTGGCCGTCATCGAGCGGCTGCAGGCCGGCGGCAAGGTCGTCGCGATGGTCGGCGACGGCGTCAACGACGCCGCCGCGCTCGCCCGGGCCGACCTGGGCCTGGCCATGGGCACCGGCACCGACGTGGCGATCGAGGCGTCCGACATCACCCTGGTCCGCGGCGACCTGCGGGCCGCCGCGGACGCGGTGCGGCTGTCCCGGCGGACCCTGGGCACGATCAAGGGCAACCTGTTCTGGGCGTTCGCCTACAACACCGCCGCGATCCCGCTGGCCGCGATGGGCCTGCTGAACCCGCTGATCGCCGGTGCGGCGATGGCGTTCAGCTCGGTCTGCGTGGTCGCGAACAGCCTGCGGCTGCGCCGCTTCCGCGCGCACGCCGTCTGAGCGCGCCCCCGGTCAGGACTCGGCGAGGGCCGCCAGCCGGTCCAGCGAGGCGCTGAGCATGTCCGCCGTGGTGGCCCGGGCCCGGACCAGACGGTTCGAGTCGGTCAGGTCGGTCCAGTCGTAGGTGTGCACGACCCGGGTGCTGCCGTCGTCGAGCGGCTCCAGCTCCCAGCGCCACAGGTGGCCGGGCTGCCGGCGGCCCGGCTCCGAGGGCCGCCAGGCGATCAGCCGGCCCTCGGTGAACTCGACGACGTGGTTCTCCCGGACGCTGCCCTGGGTGAGCAGGGTCGAGAACACCTCCCCCACGCCGCGGACCCGTTGCCCGGGGGCGGCCTCGGCGAGGTTGTCGTTGCCGTCCCACTCCGGCTGGCGGGCCGGGTCGGCGATCAGCTCGAACAGCTGCGCCGCGGGTGCGGCGACGACGCGGTGACTGGTGATGACGGTCGGGGCTGCTTCGCTCACCGGGGCAGTCTGCCATCTCCCGCGCCCGGCTGAGTCCGTTTCCGGCACGACCGGTACACGATCCGAACTGACAATGCATCTGTGACCCGTACTGCCTGGTGAAACCATCCGTCGGGCCGTCGGAATATCTGCGTACCGATCGGTCCAAGACTATTGCGATCAGGACGGCCCGGATGTTCTCCTGAGCCGGCAGGCCACCGCGACGGAGCGGTGCCGCCACCGGAGGAGGATCCGATGAGGACGACACGAGGCGCGATCTGCTGGGAGCCCGGAGCCGGCAAGGGCTGGGCCGTGGAGGACATCGAGCTCGGCGACCCGCGTCCGGACGAGGTGGTGGTGAAGCTGGCCGCCTCCGGGCTGTGTCACTCCGACGACCACATCGACTCCGGTGTCTACGTCGGCCTCGATCCGATGCTCGGCGGCCACGAGGGCGCGGGCGTCGTCGAGGAGGTCGGTTCCGCGGTGACCGGGCTCGCCCCTGGCGACCACGTCGTGCTCGCCTTCATCCCGTCCTGCGGGCGGTGCTTCTCCTGCGTCTCCGGCCGCACCCACCTCTGCGACCTGGGCGCGCACCTGTTCGGCGGGGTCGCGCTGTCCGACCGGACGCACCGGGTCACCGCGCGCGGCCGCGGCGTCGGCACGATGTGCCTGCTCGGGACGTTCGCGCCGTACGCCGTGGTGAACGAGGCCAACGTCGTCAAGATCCGCGAGGACGTGCCACTGGAGAAGGCGGCGCTGGTCGGCTGCGGCGTCACCACCGGCTGGGGCTCGGCGTTCCACACCGCGGGCACCGAGCCGGGCGACACGGTGGTCGTCGTCGGCGCCGGCGGCATCGGGATGAACGCCGTGCAGGGCGCCCGCTACGCCGGGGCCCGCGACATCGTCGCCGTCGACACCGTGGAGTTCAAGCGTGACCGGGCCAAGGTGTTCGGTGCGACGCACACCGCCGCGTCGGTGGCCGAGGCGTTCGAGCTGGTCCGGGAGCTGACCCGGGGCACGATGGCGCAGCGGGTCGTGCTCACCACCAGCACCGCCGACGGCGCGCTGATCGAGCCGTGCCTGCAGCTGGCCGGCAAGCGCGGGGTGCTGGTGATCACCGCGATCGCACCCGGCGACCAGCTGAAGGTGGATCTCGACCTGTTCACCCTCACCTGCTACGAGAAGCAGATCCGGGGCGGGCTGTTCGGGTCGGCGAACCCGCGGATCGACATCCCGCGGCTGCTCGACCTCTACGCCGAGGGCGAGCTGAAGCTCGACGAGCTGGTCACCGCCACCTACACCCTCGACGAGGTCAACCAGGGCTACCGGGACATGCTCGACGGCCGCAACGTGCGCGGGCTGATCCGGTACGCGGACCTGTGACCGTCTGGGACGACGTCGAGCGGGGCCTGTCCCGGGACCCGGCGACCGGGCTGAACACCGCCCAGGAGGCGTGCGGCCGGTGGACCGCCGACCCGGGCCGGCTCGCACTCGTCGTCCGGCACCCGGACGGGTCGCGGGAGCGGTGGACGCACGCCGAGCTGTACCGCGCCGCCGCCCGCGCGGCCGGGGTGTTCGCCGGGGCCGGGCTGCGCCGCGGGGACCGGGTCGCCGCGCTGCTCGGCCGCCAGGTGGAGAGCTGGATCGTGGCGCTGGCGGCCTGGCGCAGCGGGCTGGTCCTCGTCCCGCTGTTCGGCGGGCTCGGCACCGACGCGCTGGCCTACCGGCTGCGCACCTCCGGCACCCGGTTGCTGGTCGTCGACCACGCCCGGCGGGCGGCCGCGGCGGCGGCACTCGCCGCCGCCGACAGCGACGCCGTCGTCCTCACCGTCGCGGCCCGGGACGGATCGCCGGTCGCACCGGGCGACACCGACTTCCGGGCCGCGCTGGCCGCCGCCGACGACGGCCCGGACCGGCACACCTCGGCCGCCGACCTGGCGACCCTGCTGTTCACCAGCGGGACCACCGGCGAACCGAAGGCGTGCACGATGCCGCACTCGGCGCTGCTGTCGGTGCTGCCGTTCGCCCGGTACTCGCTCGGGGCCGGGCCGCGCAGCACCGTGTTCACCGCCGCCGACCCGGGCTGGGCCTACGGGCTCTACTCGACCGGCGCGGCGCCGATGGCGCTCGGCTCGCCCCGGGTGCTCTACAGCGGCGACTTCGATCCGCAGGCGTGGTGGCGGGTGGTCCGCGAGGAGTCGGTGACCTGCCTGGCCGCTGCCCCCAGCGCGTACCGCAGGCTGCTCGGTCCGCTGCGCGAGCACGGCGCCCCGGCGACGCTGCAGGTGGCCGCGGCGGCGGGCGAGCCGCTGGACGCCGGGACCGCGACCGGCTGGCGGAGCGCCGGCGGGCCCGCCGTGCGGGACGGCTACGGGCTGACCGAGGTCGGCATGGTGCTCGCCGACCTCGCGGACGGGACGCCGCCGGAACCCGGCACCCTCGGCGGCCCGGTACCGGGGTTCGACGTGCTGCTGGTCGATCCGGCCGGCGACCCGGTCGAGCCCGGCGCGGACGGCCTGATCGCCGTGCGGCGGCCCCGCCACCAGCTCTGCGACGGCTACGAGAACCGGCCGCAGGCGTGGGCCGAGCGCCTGCGCGGCGACCTGTTCGTCACCGGCGACCGGGCCGCGCCCGCACCCGGCGGGCGGTGGCGCTTCCTCGGCCGGGCCGACGACATGATCGTCGCCTCCGGCTACAACATCGGCCCGGTCGAGGTGGAACGGGTGCTGGCCGACCACCCGGCGGTCCGGGAGGCGGCCGCCGTCGCCGGGACGGGGCCGGGCGGGGCCACCGTCGTCCGCGCCGTCCTGGTCCGCGACGCCGATCACCCGCCGGCCGAGGTGCTGGAGGGCGAGCTGCGCGACGCCGTCCGGCAGCGGATCGGGGCGCACGCCCGGCCGCGACTGTTCAGCTATGTCGAGGCGTTGCCGCGCAACGAGGTCGGCAAGCTGCAACGGGCCCGGTTGCGGATGCAGGACGGCAGCCGTGGGTGAGCCGCGCACCACCCTGGTCACCGGGGCGTCCCGCGGGATCGGCGCCGGGATCGCCCGGCTGCTGCTCGACCGCGGCGGCCGGGTCGCCTGCACCTCGCGATCCGGGCACAGCGCCGTCAGCGAGCAGGCCGGCGGGCGGACCCTCCCGATCGCGCTGGACCTGACCGATCCGGCCGGCCCGGAGCACGCCGTCGAACGGGTCCGGGAGCACTGGGGCCGGCTCGACTCGCTGGTGCTCAACGCCGGCGTCTGGCACGGCGGCCGGTTGTCCACGATGGACCCGGACCTGTGGTGGGAGGTCGTGCGGACCAACCTCGGCGGGACCGCGGCGCTGGTCCGCGCCGCGACCGGGCTGCTCACCCGGGGGACGGAGCCGAGCATCGTGCTGGTCGGGTCGGTGGTCGGCGAGGTCGGCTTCGCCGGGGACACCGCCTACGCCGCCGGCAAGGCCGCGCTGGTCGGGTTCGCCCGCTCGCTGGCCAAGGAGCTCGCCCCGGACGGGGTGCGGGTCAACGTGCTCGCCCCCGGCTTCGTCGAGACCGACATGACCTCGGCCGTCCCCGACCGGTCGCGGCAGCGGATCGCCTCGGCGACCCTGCTCGGCCGGTTCGGCACCGTCGACGAGATCGCCCGCGCCGCCGTCTTCCTCGCCGACGACGCCACCTTCTGCACCGGCTCGGTGCTCACGGCCGACGGCGGCTGGTCCCTGTGAACCCTTCAGGAGGTACCCCGATCATGGCCACCGGCCTGCCCGACGACGAGTACACCGCGCTGCGTGAGCGGGTGTTCGACACGATCTGGTCCGTGCTCGATCCGCTGGAGCGCGAGATCGAGGACACCGAGCGGATCCCGCTCGACGTCGTCATGCCCGCGCTGCGCTCGTGCGGCGCGCTCGGGCTGATCGTCCCCCGCCGCTACGGCGGCTCCGGCCTCTCGATCGCCCAGTACCTGCCGATCCTCGCCGAGTTCGCGAAGATCCAGGGCGGCATCCGGACCCTGGTGCACGTGCACAACTCGTTCGCGCACGCGCTGTCCGAGATCGGCGACGAGCAGCAGCGCGCGGAGATCCTGCCCGGCGCCGCCACCGGTGAACACTCGCTCGCCTTCGCGCTCACCGAGCCGGGCAACGGCACCGGGATGGACCTGTCCACCACCGCCCGGCGGGACGGCGAGGACTACGTGATCGACGGCCGCAAGTGGCTGATCACCAACTCCGACATCGCGTCGCACTTCCTGGTGCTCGCCAGGACCGGGCCCCGGGACGTGTCAGCGATCATCGTCGGCCGGGACACCCCCGGCCTGACCATCGCCGCGCTGCCCGAGACGATGGGCTGCAAGGGCGCCGAGCACGGCGAGCTGACCTTCACCGGCGTCCGGGTCCCGGCCACCGGCCTGGTCGGCACCGAGGGCGACGGGATCGCGCACCTGGAACGCGCGCTGGAGATCAGCCGGGTGTTCATCGCGGCGTCGTCGCTGGGGACCGCGACCCGGGCGTTCGACCTGTCCCGGTCCTACGCTGAGCAGCGGGTCACCTTCGGCCGGCCGATCGCCGAGCGCCAGGCGGTGCAGCGCTACCTCGCCGAGATGGCCGTCGACATCTACGCGCTGCGCGGGATGCTCGCCGACGTCGCCGCCAAGTGGGACCGCGGCCGCCGCATCCCGGCCGAGGCCAGCCTGCTCAAGCAGTTCGGGCTGGAGGCCGTCGGCCGGGTCACCGACCGGGCGCTGCTGGTGCACGGCGGCATCGGCTACACCCGGGCGCACCCGATCGAACGCCTCTACCGGGACGCCCGGCTGAACTGGCTGGAGGAGGGCCCGCCCACCGTGCAGTACCTGGTCGCGGCCCGCGCGCTGCTCGACGGCTACACCTTCGACGACGCCTTCGATCCGCTGCCGGTGTGAGGCCACCGGGCGGGGCACTAGCCTCGTCGCCGGGCCGGGTACGGCGAGACGGGGACAGGAGCGGGGGCGGGCGATGACGGTGATGTCGTACGACGTCAACCGGCGACGGGTGATCGCGGTCGCGGCGGAACTGTTCGCCCGCAACGGCTACCACGGCACCGGGATCGCCGAGCTCGGCCGCGCGGCCGGGCTCGGCCGGGGCGCGCTCTACCACTACATCGGCAGCAAGGAGGCCGTCCTCTACGCGATCAGCAAGGACCAGGTCGACTCGATGAACGCGGCCGCCGAGGAGGTCCTCGACCGCGGGCTGCCCGCCGACGAGCTGCTCCGCGAGATGGCCCGGGTGCTGGTGCGCAACATCTCCGACCACCGGTCCGAGTGGGCGGTGTTCTTCCGCGAGTACCGGGCGCTGACCGGGGAGCGGCGGGACGCGGTCGTCGCCGCCCGGGAACGCTACGAGGGCTACTGGCGCCAGGCCCTCGACCAGGGCGTGCGCAGCGGGCTCCTGCGGCCGACGCCGCGGCTGCTGGTGAAGGGGCTGCTCGGGATGCTGAACTACACCTACCTGTGGTTCACCCCGGACGGCGACCTGAGCCCGGAGGAGCTGGCCGATCTGTTCCTGGACGCGCTGATCGACGGCATCCGCCGCTGAGCCGGGGCGCGTCCGGCCCGGGTGTCACGGTCCCGGGCCGGGCGCGCCGGGCGTCAGGCGGCGAGTTCGGCGCGCAGGATCCGCGCGGCACCGGACATCGCGCGCATCTTCCCGTCGGCGACGGCGCGCGGGAGGTACTTCATGCCGCAGTCGGTGGCGATGACGATCCGCTCCGGGGTGGTGTGGCCGAACGCCCGGCGCACCCGTCCGGCGACGACGTCGGCCGTCTCCACCTCCGGATCCGACAGGTCGATCACCCCCAGGATGATCGTCTTCCCGGACAGGTCGGCCAGCACGCCCAGGTCCAGCCCGGACTGCGCCGTCTCGATCGACACCTGATCCACCGGACAGTCCGCCAGCTCCGGCAGGAACGAGTACCCCTCCGGCCGCTCGTGGATGATCGCCGCGTACCCGAAACAGATGTGCACCGCCGTCGTCCCCGACACACCCTCGAGCGCCGCGTTCAACGCCGCCAGCCCGTACGCCCGCGCCGCATCCGGCCGCGCCTGCATGTACGGCTCGTCGATCTGCACCACGTCCGCACCCGCCGCGTGCAGGTCCCGGATCTCCGCGTTCACCGCCGCCGCATAGTCCATCGCGGCCGCCTCGGCGTCCGGGTAGTGGTCGTTCTGCGCCTGCTGGCTCATCGTGAACGGGCCCGGGATGGTGATCTTCGTGGTCGCCCGGGTGTGCTCCCGCAGGAAGCGCAGATCGTCGACCTGGACCGGGCCGCGGCGGCGGATCGGGCCGGTGATCCGCGGGACCGGGTTCGGGTGCCCGCTGCGGTCCAGGGCGGTGCCCGGATTATCGACGTCGACGCCGTCCAGCGCGGTGGCGAGATGGTTGGAGTAGCTCTCCCGGCGGACCTCGCCGTCGGTGACGATGTCCAGCCCGGCCTCCTCCTGGGCCCGGATCGCGACCAGGGTCGCGTCGTCGAGCGCCTCGGGCAGCAGGTCCGGCGCGACCCGCCACAGCTCCTTGGCGCGGACCCGCGGTGGGAACCGGTCGGCGAGCCGGGCGCGGTCGATCAGCCACTCCGGCTGGGCGTAGCTCCCGACCAGCGAGGTGGGCAGCAGGGGCAGGGCGGTCACGGCTCCGGAATTCACGGTTCTCCTGGGGGTCGGCGGGGCGGATCAGGTGACGGTGACGTCCATGGCGCCGATCCGGCTGATGCTCATCTCGAGCTTCTCGCCGGACGAGATCGGCCCGACGCCCGGCGGCGCGCCGGTGAACAGCAGGTCACCGGGGTTCAGGGTCATGATCGACGAGGCGTAGGCGACGATCTGCGCGACCGGGACGACGAGATCGCGGGTGTTCACCGACTGCCGGGTCTCGCCGCCGCACACCAGCTCGATGTCCAGGTCGGAGCCGTCGCCGATCTCGTCGGCGGTGGCGATCCACGGCCCGAGCGGGGTGAAGGTGTCGTAGCTCTTGCGCCGCGACCGGTCGGCGGCGCTGCGCACGGTGATGTCCAGCCCGGCGGTGAAGCCGAGCACGGCGTCGAGTGCGGACTCCGCCGGGATGTCCCGGCCGCCGCGGCCGATCACCACGACCAGCTCGGACTCGTGGTGCACCTCGTGCCCGGCGGCGACGACGTCGGGCGGCAGCACGATCGACGCGCCCGGCCCGACCACCGACGACGGGGCCTTGAGGAAGATGTCGAAGTTCATCATCCAGGACTCGACCCGGCCCAGCGTGCGCTCCTGGACGTCGTGCATCTCGGCGACGTGGTCGGCGTAGTTGGACGCCGCGGCGACGATCTTGGACGGGCCGAGCACCGGCGCCCGCACTGCGGTCCCGGACAGCGGGACCGGGGTGCCGGCCGCGGCGGCGTCGGCGAGCGCCGGGCCGAGTGTGTGGAAGTCCCGGCACAGACCGCGCCACCAGCCCGCGGTGACCGGATCGGGATCGTGCGGCCAGGGCAGGGCGGCGGTGACGTCGACGAGGGTCCCGGCGGCGTCGTCGACCACGCCGAGCCGGGCCGCCCCGTCGGCGCTGTCGAACAGTGCGATCTTCACGGTGGTCTCCTCAGCGGGGGGTGAAGCGGTCGGTGACGGCCTGCGGTCCGGCGAGCGTCTGCTCCCGGTAGATCCCGAGTGCACGCAGGATCGGGGCGTCGCTGAGCACGAACAGGTCGGCCTGCTCGTCGGCGGCGTGCTCGACGGCGGACCAGGACGGGACGACGAACATGTCCCCCGGGCCCCAGTCGAACCGCTTCTGGTCGATCACGCTGGACCCGCGCCCCCGGTACACGACGACGACGGCGTTCCCGGCCCGCCGCACCGGCGCGCTGCGGGCACCGCCGCGGACCCGGTGCACCGCGCAGGACAGCGTCGGCAGCACGCTCGCGCCGGTGACCGGGTTGGTGAACTCGACGACGGTCAGCGGATCGTCGTCGAGCGCGGCCAGCTCGGTGAGCCGGGCGTCGGTGTCGGTCCACCGGTAGACCAGCAGCGGCGAGTGCGCCGGATCGAGCGGCCCGTCGACGTGACCGGCGTGCAGTCCGCCGCCGGTGTGCGCCCGCTCGGAGCGGTTGTGCTCGGCCGGTTCGGGCTGCTGCTCCCCCGGCCCGGGATAGCCCTCGAAGAAGATCGCGTCGAGCGCCTCGACGACCGGCAGGTCCAGGCCGTCGAACCAGAACATCTCGGAGTCCCCGCCGTTGACGTGGTCGTGCCAGGCGTAGGCGGGGGTCAGCACGAGATCGCCGGGGTGCATGTCGCAGGCGTCACCGTCGACGGTCGTCCAGACGCCGGAGCCCTCCAGCACGAACCGGATCGCGCCCGGCGAGTGCCGGTGCGCGGGCGCCGACTCGCGCGGGCCCAGGCACTGCAGCGCGCCCCACAGCGTCCCGGCGGCGTAGGGCAGCCCGCCGAGGCCGGGATTCTGCAGGCTGAGCACCCGCCGCTCGCCGCCGCGCTCGACCGGCACCAGCCGGATCGCGCGCCGGGCCAGCGGCTTCATCGTCTCCGCGGACCACAGCCAGGGCACCGCGCGCGGCCGCGGCGCCGGGGTGAGCAGCTGCTCGGTGATCGTCCACAGCGGACGGAGGTCGACCGCGTCGAGATCGCGGTAGAGCTCGTCCAGCTCGGTGTCGGCCGATGCGGTCATCGCAGTCCCTCCAGCTCCAGCTCGGCGGGCGGCGTCCCGATGCCGAAGCGCTGCACGCTCTCCAGCAGCGAGACCCGGCGGATGTAGGCGCGGGCGCGCTCCGGGTCGGCGGCGATGGCCCGCATGTCGTCCTGGTGGCGGCGGCGCACCGACTCGTCGCGCTCGCGCAGCCGGTCGGTGTTGCGCTGGGTGTCGGCCTGCACGTACTCGACGGCGACGGTGCGCCGGATCCGGTCGTAGGTGTCCAGTTCGGACTCCGGATCGGCGCCCTCGCGCAGGATCCGGGCGATCCGGCGGGTGGCGTCCATCGCGTCGTGGATGCCGGAGTTGAGCCCGACGCCGCCGATCGGCGAGTTGATGTGCGCGGCGTCGCCGGCCAGCAGCACCGGGCCGGACCGGAACGACGACGCGACCCGCTGGTGCACGCCGTAGACCTGGTGGTCGATCACCGGGTAGCCGCCGGGGCGGTGCGCGACGGCCTGCAGCTGGCCCTGCAGCAGCTCCGGGTCGCGGGCCTCGTCGTCGGTCAGGCCGGGCGGGACCGGCCACACCACCCGCCACGACTCGGGGGTGCGCAGGATGAACAGCCACTGCTCCGGGTCCGCCACGTAGTTGACGTGCCCGAGATCGGGCAGCAGCTCCTGCAGGTCGACCGACGTCGAGGTGATGGCGAACCGCTCGGGGTAGGTGAAGCCGTCGAACTCCACGCCGAGCGCGCCGCGCACGGTGCTGCGCGGCCCGTCGGCGCCGATCACGTAGGACGCGGCGATCTCGCGCTCGCCGTCCGGGCCCAGCACGGTGAGCAGTGCGCCGCCGTCGTCGAGCCGCAGGCCGGTCAGCCGGGTGCCGAACAGCAGCTGCGCGGTGGGCTCGGTGCGCAGCCGGTCGTGCAGCATCCGCACCAGGTGCTGCTGGTTGAGCTGCAGCCGGTAGGGGTAGCGGGTCGCGTCGGAGAGCAGCCGGAAGTCGAACTCGGCGACCAGCCCGTCGCGCCGGTCCCGGAACTGGTAGGTCGGCACGACGAGACCCTCGTCGTGCATCTGCGCGGTGATGCCGATGGTGTCGAGCAGCTCCAGGGTGGCCGCGTGGAAGGTGCTCGCCCGCCAGTCCGGCCGCGGCTCGTCGTTGAGCTCGAGAAGCACGACGGGGACACCGGCGCACACCAGCGCCGCGGCGGCCGTCATCCCGACCGGGCCACCCCCGACGACGGCGACGGGCCGCTCGCCGGGCGGGACCGGAGGGAGGGCTGGGTCACGGGTCATGCGGCGAGGTTAACCAGAGTTTTCCGGTATTGAGCACACTCTCGGCTACAGTTCCGCTATGTCGAACGAACTGCCGCAACCGACGGAACCGGGCATCGGATCACCGACCACGTCCGCGGACAACGTCCTGCTGCTGCTCCAGCTGATCGGCGAGCGCCAGGCGCTGCGCGTCGCCGAGGCGGCCGAGCTGCTCGGCGTCGCCCGGTCCACCGCGCACCGGCTGCTCACCACGCTGCGGCGGCGCGGGTTCGTCAGCCAGGACCGGCCCAACGGCGCCTACCGGCCGGGCCCCGCGCTCTACGAGGTCGGGCTCGCGGCGGTCAGCCGGATCGACATCCGGCGGGTGGCCCGCCCGGTCCTGGAGCAGATCCAGCAGGAGACCCAGGAGACGGCCAGCCTCGCCGTGCTGGAGGGCGCGACGATCCGGTTCGTCGACTGTGTGGAGAGCCCGCGCTCGGTGCGGGTCGGCAACCGGACCGGGGTGGTGCGGCCGGCGCACGCCTCCGCGGTCGGCAAGGCCATCCTGGCCGGCCTGCCGGACGAGGAGATCGACCGGCGCTATCCCGGCGACGAGCTCCCGGCGGCGACCACGCCGGCCGCGATGACGTCCGCGGCCGACCTGCGCGCCGAGCTCACCGAGATCCGCGCCCGCGGGTTCGCGGTCAACTGGGAGGAGAGCTCGGACGGCGTCTGCGCGGTCGCGGTCGCGCTGCGCGACACCCTCGGGCACCCGCTGGCCGGGCTCGGCGTCGCCGCCCCGATCAGCCGGACCGGCTCCCGGGAGGCCATCACCGACTTCGCGCCGGTCGTGCTGCGCGCCGCCGATCTGGTGCGGGAGAGATTGCGGCGCCCGCACTAGCCTCTCGCTTGAATCGGTGCAATTCGACACTGCGGAATAACACCGAATATAAGTCCACATACGTAGACAGTTGCACGGTACCGACTTACTGTGACTCGCATCTCGACCGGCGATCCAGGAGGCGCGAACCGCCCTCCGACGAGCTGACCTCCGGCACTGCGGCGCCGGTCCGCTCCCCTGCCGCAGTGGCCGCAACGACGCGTTCTGGAGGAACTGTGCGCAAGCGACTGATGGCCGGTGCCCTGGCGGCCACGATGTTCGTGGCGACCGCCTGCGGCACCGGCGGGGCAGGCGGTGCCGACGGCGACCTGCGCGAGGTGACCGTCAACATCGTCCCGTTCTCGCCGAACGCCGTGCTGTTCCTCGGCATGGAGAAGGGGATGTTCGCCGAACGCGGGATCGAGGTGAACATCCAGCGCGCGGCGTCGCCGGTGCCGGTCGTGGCCTCGCTCGTCGCCGGGCAGGCCGACTTCGGCTTCGTCACCACCCCGGTCCTGATCAACGCCAACCGCGAGGGCACCCCGGTGCAGTGCGTCAGCCCGATCGACGGCCAGGTGAGCCCGGACCGCGACGCCAGCGCGCTGGTCGCCTCCGCCGACAGCGGCGTGCAGGACCTCGCCGACCTGGCCGGCCGGACGGTCGCCGTCGTGCAGCTCGCCAGCATCAACCTGATCGGCGCCAAGAAGATGATCGAGGACGCCGGCGCGACCGGCACCGAGTTCGTCGCGATGCCGTTCCCGCAGATGCCCCAGGCACTCGCCGACGGCCGGGTGGACGCCGCGGTGATCACCTCGCCGTACGTCGAGCAGGCCGTCGACGCCGGCGCGGTCACCCTGGCCAACCCCAGCTCGGACCTGCTGCCCAACAGCACCATCTACTGCTACGCCGCGACCGCGCAGGCACTGGAGCGCGATCCCGAGCTGGCCCGCGACTTCCAGGCCGCGATGACCGAGGCGATCGAGTACGCCCGCGACAACGAGCCGGAGACCCTGGACACCCTCGTCGAGCACCTGGACCTGTCCCCCGAGGAGGCCAGGGCCCAGGTGATCCCGAGCAACTGGGTGCCCGAGATCAACGTCGAGTCGATCGGCACCATCCAGGACCTCATGGCCGAGCAGGGCGCGATCGACAGCACCGTCGAGCCCGGCGACCTGGTCTGGCAGCCGGGCGCGACCGGATAGGCCCGACCCCGCCCACCACAGCTCCGACGACAGGGACTTGCGGATGTCAACCCTCTGGCTCGACTCCCCGCACGGCACCGGTTCCGCCGGTGCCGGCGGGCCGGACGCGGACCGTGCCGCACCACCACGGCGCGAACCGTTCGTCGACGGACCGGTCTTCCGGGCCGGTGCCCGGGTGCTGGTGGTGGCCGTCCTGCTCGGGGCGTGGGAGGCGGTCAGCCGGTCCGGGCTGGTCGACGCCGGCGCCTTCCCGAGCATGACGGCGACGATGGCCGAGCTGGGCCGCCAGCTCGTCTCGGCGGAGCTGTGGACGGCGATCGGCGACACCCTGCGGGGCTGGTCGGCCGGCGTGCTGATCGGGGTCACGCTGGCCGTCTCGGTCGGCACCCTGCTCGGGCTGAACCGCTTCGCCTACCTCAGCGTCATCCCGGTCGTCGAGTTCGTGAAGACGGTGCCGGTCATCGCGATCCTGCCGCTGGCGATCGTCGTGTGGGGCGCGACCACCGAGATGAAGGTCTTCCTGGTCGCCTTCGGCGTGTTCTGGCCGCTGGTCATCCAGGTCATCTACGGGGTGCGCGCGGTCGACCCGGTGGTCCGGGACACCGCGACCGTGCTGCGGCTGCGCGGGCTGCGCCGGTTCAGCACCGTGACCCTGCCGAGCGCCGCGCCGTTCGTCGCCACCGGCATCCGGGTCGCGGCCGCCGTCGGCCTGATCCTCACCATCATCGCCGAGCTGATCGGCGGCGCGGAGGGCCTCGGCCTGAGCATCCTCAGCTCGGTCAACGCCGGGCCCGAGCGGCTGCCCGCCACCTACGCCTTCATCCTCGTCACCGGGGTGCTCGGGGTGCTGGTGACCAGCGCGTTCAGCTGGCTGGAACGCCGCGTCCTGCACTGGCACGAGAGCCAGCGCAACGCCGCCGCGAAGGGGGCCCGAGCGTGACCACCACCCGACCCGGGACCCGACCCGCCCCCGCCCCCGGCCGGCCGGCCCGGCCGCCCGCGTGGCGGCGGCCGCTCACCCAGATCTGGCGGCTCTGGTTCTTCGCGCTCCTGCTGGTGCTGTGGTGGGTGCTGTCCGACACCAGCACCTCCACCTTCTTCCCGCCGCTGCGCGACATCGTCACCAGCCTGTACCAGCTGTGGATCGTCGGCGACGCCCGCAGCGAGCTGTGGTCCAGCCTGGGCCACTTCGCGATCGGCTACCCGCTCGCCGGGCTGCTCGGCGTCGGCATCGGGGCGCTGCTGTGGCGCTTCCACCGGCTCGGGCACGCCGTCTCCCCGGTGCTGTACTTCGTCTACGTGGTGCCGACCGCGGCGCTGCTGCCCGCGATCGTCGCGCTGATGGGCATCGGCTCGTCGATGAAGGTCACGATCATCGTGCTCGCCGCGATCTGGCCGACCCTGCTGAACACCCTGGACGGCATGCGCGGCGTCGACCCGGTCAAGCTCGACACCGCCCGGGTGCTGCACATGTCGCCGGCCCGCACGGTCGCCACCGTCGTGCTGCCGGGCGCGATGCCGCAGATCATGGCCGGGCTGCGGCACAGCCTGCAGATCGCCGTGATCATGATGGTGGTGAGCGAGCTCATCGCCTCCCGGGCCGGGATCGGCTTCTTCATCCTCGACGCCCAGCAGCGGTTCGCGATGACCGAGATGTGGACCGGGATCGTCGTCCTGGCCGTCGTCGGGAGCGTGCTGACCGTGGCGTTCATCGCCGTCGAACGTGTCGTTCTCGGCTGGTACATCGGCGCCCGCGCCGTCGAGCAGAAGGGCTGACCCCCATGACCGAACCCCTGACGACGCCGGCCGGGACCGGCCACACCCCGGCGGTCGAGCCGGTGCTGTCCGTGCGGTCGCTGCGCAAGAGCTACAACACCGGCCGGCCCACCGAGCGGCTCGCCATCGACGACGTCACGTTCGACGTCGGCCTCGGCGAGTTCGTCTGCGTCGTCGGTCCCAGCGGGGCGGGCAAGACCACCCTGCTGCGCTGCCTGAGCGGGCTGCTGCCGCCGACCACCGGCGAGGTCCGGTTCGAGGGCACCCCGCTGGACTCGGTGCCGGAGCGACTCAGCGTGGTGTTCCAGGACTACAGCCGCTCGCTGTTCCCGTGGCTGTCGGTGAACCGCAACGTCGCCGTCCCGCTGAAGGTGGCGGGGGTCGGCCGCGAGCAGCGCGACGAGCGGATCGCCGAGGTGCTGCACGCCGTCGGACTCGGCGACGTCGGCCGCAGCTACCCGTGGCAGCTCTCCGGCGGGATGCAGCAGCGGGTCGCGATCGCCCGCGCGCTCGCGCACCGGCCGGACATGCTGCTGATGGACGAGCCGTTCGCCTCGGTCGACGCGCAGACCCGGTTCGACCTGGAGGACCTCATCCTGCGGGTGCGCGCCGAGCTCGGCATCACCGTCGTGCTGGTCACCCACGACATCGACGAGGCCGTGTACCTGGCCGATCGCGTCGTCGTCCTCAGCGGGGCGCCGAGCCGGGTCGCCGAGATCGTCGACGTGCCGCTGGAGCAGCCGCGCTCGCAGCTCGCGACCCGGTCCGGCGAGGCGTTCGGAACCCTGCGCCGGCACCTGATGGAACTCGTCACCCACCCCTGACCTCCGGAGGACCCATGTCCCGGCCTGCCGCACAGGCGCTGCTCGACGTGCTCCGCGACTGGGGTGTCGATCGGCTGTTCACCTGCCCCGGGAGCACCGAGGCGGCCGTGCTGGACGCGCTCGTGCACCGCAAGGACGTCGAGCCCGTGCTCACCACCCACGAGGGCGTCGCCGTCTCGATGGCCGACGGCCTGGCCCGGGTCACCCGGGAACCGGCCGTCGCCTACCTGCACGCCAACGTCGGGCTCACCAACGGCCTGAGCCACCTCTACGCGGCCCAGCTCGGCTACTCCCCGGTCGTGCTGCTCAACGGGCTCAAGCCGTCCTCGATCCAGGCCCGCGAGGGGTTCACCACCGGGCGCCGGATGCGCGACCTGGTGCACCAGTACGTGAAGTCGGACTGGCAGTCGCTGAGCAGTGCGGCCGTGCCCGAGGACGTCAACCGGGCCGTGCGGACCGCCCTCACCGAGCCGGCCGGGCCGGTCTGGGTCGGGATCGGGCAGGACCTCCTGGAGGACGACGAGCCGGTGCCGGTCCCCGAGGCCGCCCGGTTCCGCTTCGACTCGCGCACCGCGCCCGCGGCCGGCCCGGTCCGCGCGGCGGCCGATCTGCTCGTCACCGCGGACCGGCCGGTGCTGGTGGCGGGCAACGAGATCGCCCGGGTGCGCGCGGTCGGGCAGCTGGTCGCGCTCAGCGAGCAGCTCGGGCTGCCGGTGCTGCACGAGGACCGGCGCGGCTTCGAACGCCCCGGCTTCCCCACCGACCACCCGCACTTCCGCGGCCAGTACTCGCCGGACCATCCGCTGGTGCGCGACGCCGACCTGCTGGTGTTCCTCGGTGCCCGGCTGTTCAACGAGTTCGAGCCGGCCCGGGTGCCGCCGCTGCCCGACGGGGTTCCGGTGGTGCACGGCCACGCCGACGCCCGGCACATCGCGATGATCCACGGCGTGGACGTCGGGCTGGTCGGCGACCAGGGCCTGGTCGTCGACGCGCTGGCGGCCGCGCTCGCCGACCAGCGGCCGCGGACGCTCCCGGCTCCGCCGCCGGTCCCGGCGCGCACCCCGTCCGGCGGCGCGGTGCTGCGGCCCGGCGAGGTCGTCGACGTGCTCACCGGTGCGCTGCGCGGCAGCGCGCTGGTCGGTGACGCCACGACCGCGGGCGGCATCCTGCAGCAGCGCGCGCACCAGGCGGGCGGCGACGACTACTTCGTGTCGACGTCCGGCTCGCTCGGCTGGGGCATGGGCGCGGCGCTCGGCATCGCGATGGGGATGCCCGGCCGCCGGGTCGCCGCCGTCCTCGGCGACGGCGTGTTCCAGTTCGGGCTGCCCGCGCTGTGGTCGGCCGCGCGCAGCGGCCTGCCGGTCACCTACGTCGTGCTCAACAACGGCGGTTACGCGGCCGTCGGCTCCGCGCTGCAACGCTTCGGCGGGGACGCGCTCGCCGCCGGGATCTATCCCGGCGTCGACATCTCCGGGCCGCGGATCGCCGACATCGCCACCGGGTTCGGGGTGCCCGGGCGCCGGGTCACCACCCTGGCGGAGCTGCGCGAGGCGCTCGCCGACTGTGCCGGGGCCGAGCGTCCGACGCTGGTCGAGGTGATCACCGAGCCGACGGAGTTCAGCCCGTCCTGACACCCGGGGAGCGCAGGGCACCGCTCACCATCGCGGGGCCCTGCGCTCCCGGAACGCGGCGAGCCCCTCGTGGTAGTCCGCCGACCCGGTGTGCTCGCCGACGACGACCTGCTCGCGCGCCAGCGCGTCGTCCGGCGTGCTCTCCAGCCCGGTGTCGATCAGGTCCTTCATCCGGGCCAGCCCGTCCCTGCTCCGTGCAGCCAGCAGCCCGCTGAGCTCCTCGACCGCCGGCCGGAGTGCGTCGTCCGGAACGACCCGGGAGACCAGGCCCCACGCCTGCATCGTCGCGGCGGGGACGGACTCCCCGGTGAACATCAGGTACTTCGCCCTGGTCACCCCGATCCGGCGGGGCAGCCGCACCGAGCCACCGCCGCCGGGGAGGAGCCCGAACCGGGGATGCCCGTCGCCGAAGGTCGCCGACTCCGCGGCGACCGCGATGTCGCATGCGGCCACGAGCTCGAGACCGCCGGCGACCGTGATCCCGTTGACCGCGGCGACCACCGGGACCGGGAGCAGCTCGATCCGGCGCAGCACGGCCGAGATCGACGCGTGGAACCTCTCCAGCGCGTCGTCGCCGGCCAGCGTCGAGATCGCCGTGAGGTCGCCGCCCGCCGAGAACGCCCGGCCGCGGGCGGCGATCACGAGTACCCGGTTCTGCGGCGGCAGGTCGTCGAGCGCCGCGTCGAGCGCCGCCACCGTCTCCGGCCCGATCGCGTTCAGCCGCTCCGGCCGGTTCAGCGTCACGGTCGTGACGGGGCCGTCGTGTGCGACGAGCAGCACCTGCTCCGCGGTCATGATGCCCTCCTCCGAGGCCGCCGTCGGCACTCGTCAGTGCCTAGTTCTACCAAACACTGGGTTGAATTTGCCAGTCCGGCGGGCCGGCCGGCGTCGCAAACCTCCCTTGCGTCGACCGGTCCGCTCCAGTAAAACTTCAAACCACCGGTGGGCGAAGTCATGGGAGACGCGCGTGCTGCCTCGGATCTCTGCGGACCGCGGGGCCGGACGACGCCGCGCCCCGGCCACCGGTCCACCGGTCCCGCGTGGATGCCGGGCACCCACGCGGCGCAGGAGCTCGAGAACTGCCCGTCGAACGGAATCCGGAAGCGGCACCGGCGGGATCGGGCCGGCGGACACGACCGCCCGTTCCCACCGGGTCCATGTCAAAGGTGAGTGGGCGATACCGATGGATGTTCCAGGACTGATGCGCCAGTCGGTGCGGTTCCATACCGACCGCACCGCACTGATCACGCGGGACGTGACACTCACGTTCGCGCAGGCGTGGGATCGCGGCGTCCGGGTCGCAAACGGGCTACGGGCACTGGGCGTCCGGCCCGGTGACCGGGTCGCGGCGGTGGAGGACAACACCCTCGGCGCCGCCGACCTGTTCCTCGGTGCGGCGATCGCCGGGGCGGTGCGGGTCCCGCTGTACCCGGGCAACGCGCGGCGCTCGCACGAGGTCATGATCCGCCAGACCGGGGTCCGGGTGGTGGTCGCCGAGGCGGCGCACGCCGACGGGGTGCTCGGTCTCGACGCGGAGATCCCCTGCCTCGAGCACGTCGTGGTCCGCGACGGGACCTACGAGGACTGGCTGGCCGGCCAGTCCGACGTCGACCCGCTGGTCGAGGTCGCGCCGGACGCCTGGTACATCGTGCGGCACTCCTCGGGCACCACCGGCCGACCGAAGGGGGTCGGTTACACCCAGCACGATTGGTTGGTGAACTGCCGCAACTGGTACCACCGGCTCCCCCGGCTGGACTGGGACTCCGTGGTCGGGCACGCCGCCCCGATCTCGCACGCCGCCGGGTACCTGTTCCTCCCGGCCTGGCTTGCCGGGGCGGCGAACCTGCTCTACGGGCGTTTCGACGTGCCCGCCGTGCTCGACCTGACCGAGCGGCACCGGGTCACGCACACCTTCGCCGCCCCGTCGATGCTGGCCGCGCTGGCCGCCGATCCCTCCACGGCAGACCGGGACCTCACGGCGCTGCGCTGCATCCTGGTCGGCGGGGCACCGATCACCGACGCGACGATCCTCGCCGGGCGGCGGGTCTTCGGGGACGTGCTCCACCAGGTGTTCGGGCAGACCGAGGCCACCCCGCTGACGATCATGACGCCGGACGAGTGGTCGGCCGAGCTCGCGGGCTCGACCCCGATGCGGTCGGCCGGACGGGTCCTGCCGTTCTGCCGGCTGGAGGTCCGCGGCCCGGAGGGCGACGTCCTGGGCCCGGACGGCATCGGGGAGATCTGGACCCGGGTCGAGGCGCAGATGCGCGGCTACTGGGGCGACCCGGAACGCACCGCGGAGCGGCTGGTCGACGGCTGGGTGAGGACCGGCGACATCGGCAGGATCGACGCCAACGGCTATCTCTACGTGCTCGACCGGGTCGACGACATGATCGTCTCGGGTGGCTTCAACATCTGGCCGGCCGAGCTCGAGACCGTGATCGCCGACCTGCCCGGGGTGGAGGAGGTCGCCGTGTTCGGCATCCCGCACGAGAAGTGGGGCGAGACGCCGATGGCGGTGTGCCGTGTCGCGCCGTCGGCGACGGTCACCGAGGAGCAGGTCAGCACGCACGTCGCCGAGCGGCTCGGCAGCTACCAGAAGCCCACCGCGGTACGGCTCACCCGGGAACCGCTGCCGAAGTCGGTGGTGGGCAAGCTCCAGCGGCGCACCCTGCGCGATCCGTACTGGTCCGGGCAGGACAGCCGGGTCAGCGGCGCATGAGCGACCGGCCTCCTGCACGCACCGTGCAGGAGGCCGGAGATCCACCGGTCGCCCGGTTCAGCCGCTCCGCTCCGGCACACCGGCTCGGACGTCCCGCAGGGCCCGCTCGGTGAGCACCGACGTCAGGTGTGTCCGGTACGCCGCGCTCGCCCGGTGGTCGGCGAGGGCGGGATCGGCGAGCTGCCGGCCGGCCGCCGCGGCCGCCGCGTCGATCGAGCCGCCCACGCGCAGCAGCTGCTCGGCGGCCGTTGCCCGCACCGGGACCGGCCCGGCGTTCACCGCGATCGACGTCCGGTCCCCCGTCTCCGTCACCGCCACGCCGACCAGTGCCCACTCGTGGCTGCGCTGGCGGAACTTCCGGTAGGCCCACCGGGCGGAACCCGCGTCCGGGACCTCGATCCGGGCCAGCAGCTCCCCGTCCCGGATCGCGGTCCGACCGGCGCCGCGGAAGAACCCGTCGGCGTGAACGCGTCGCTCACCGTCGGGCCCGACCATGACGAACCGGGCGTCGAGGCACAGCAGCACGACGGGCATGTCGGCACCGGGCTCCGCCTGGGCTGCGCTGCCACCGATCGTTCCGTACGCCCGGACCTGCGGATCGCCGACGGTGCCCGCGGCGTGTGCCAGCACCGGCGCCACCCGGCCGACGGCGGCGGAACGCACGAGCTCGGCGTAGGTGACCGATGCCCCGATCACCACACCGTCGTCGTCCTCGACGATCTGCCGCAGCTCCGCCAGCCGGGAGACGTCGACGAGCGCCGGCGTCGTCACCTGGCGGAGCTTGAGCAGCGGCAGCAGCGAGTGGCCCCCGGCCAGGAACCGTCCGCCGGAGTCGGCCCGGCGGGCCAGCGCCTCCGCGATCGAGGTCGGCCGCAGGTAGTCGACCTGCGCCGGGATCACGACGGCTCCCGGGCGGCCGCGATGTGCGCGGTCGCCGCGTTCCCGGCGCCGCCGTGCTCGGCCGCCCAGCGCACCGACTCCACGATCGTCTGGTAGCCCGTGCAGCGGCAGATGTTGCCCTCGAGCCCCTCGCGGATCGCCCGATCGTCCGGATCCGGCTGATCGGCCAGCAGCGCGGTGGCGGCGACGAGCATCCCCGATGTGCAGAACCCGCACTGGAGGCCGTGCCGGGCCCGGAAGCCGCGCTGGACCGGCGAGTGCCCGCCGGGATCGGCGAGGCCCTCGACGGTCAGCACCCGGGATCCGTCGACCGAGGCGGCGAGCACCGTGCAGGACTTGGTCGGCCGGTCGTCGACGAGCACGGTGCACGCTCCGCAGGTACTCGAGTCGCAGCCGACGTGGGTCCCGGTGAGCTCGAGATCCTCGCGCAGGTGGTGGACCAGCAGGCGACGCGAGTCGACGAGTGTGGTCCGGTGTTCGCCGTTGACGACGATGCTGATCTCGTGGTTCACGTGCCGACCTCCGTGTCGGTGATGGCCTCGGCCGGGCCCCGGGCGCCGTCGAGTGCCGCCCAGACCCGCTCGGGGGTGAGGGGCATGTCGATGGCGGTGACCCCGTGCGGGCGGAGCGCGTCGAGCACGGCGTTCACGACGGCCGGCGGCGCGGCCGTGGTCCCGGCCTCCCCGACCCCCTTCGCGCCGAGCGGGTTGAAACTCGTGGGGACCTCGATGTGGTGGCACTCCCAGGCGGGCAGGTCCGGAGCGTTCGGCACGGCGTAGTCCGCGAGGGTGCGCGCCAGCGGGTGGCCCCGGCTGTCGTGGTCGACGATCTCCATCAGCGCCTGGCCCACCCCCTGGGCGAGCCCGCCCTCGATCTGGCCACGGACCAGCAGCGGATTGATGATCACTCCGCAGTCGTCGACCGCGACGTAGCGGAGCACCGAGACGAGCCCGGTCCGGAGATCGACCTCGACCTCACACCCGTGGGCCCCGCTGGGGTAGGAGAGGTTGGCGGGCTCGAAGACGTTCGTCGCCTGCAGCCCGATCCCGTGCCCCTCCGGGACCGTCGCCGGGTCGTACGCGGCGGTCGCGACGGCCCGCAGGTCGACGCGCGATCCCGGCGCCCCGCGGACGGCGAAGGTCTCGCCGTCCTGCTCGACGTCCTCGACCGAGGACTCCAGCAGCTCCGCGGCGACGTCCATCAGCTTCGCCCGCACCTCACCGGCGGCCCGGTGCACGGCCGGCCCGCAGACCGCCATGCCCCGGCTCCCGAGGGTGCCGATCCCCTCCTGCACGACCCGGGAGTCGCTGTGCAGGACCGTGACCGCGTCCATGCCGATGCCCAGGGCGTCGGCCGCGATCTGGGCGAAGGTGGTCTCGTGGCCCTGCCCGTGCGGGGTGGTGCCGACCAGCACGACGACCGAGCCGTCCGGGTTCATCCGGACCTGCGCGCTCTCCCAGCCCCCGAGGTAGCCGAACACCTGCAGGCTCGCCGACGGGCCGAACCCGCCCATCTCCACCCAGGTGGACAGGCCGACCCCGACGGCGACCTCCGCCCGCTGCTCGCGCAGCTCGCGGGCCCGGCGGCGCACGGCGTCCGGCTTCAGGTGGCCGAGCAGTTCGTCGAGCAGGCGCGGGTAGTCGCTCTCGTCGTAGACGATCCCGGCGAACTGCGTGGCGTAGGGCATCTGGTCCGGCCGGACCAGATTGACCCGGCGGATGTCCTCCGGCAGCCGGCCGAGCGCGACGGCCACCTCGTCGACGACGCGTTCGATCAGGTAGGTGGCCTCGGGCCGGCCGGCGCCCCGGTAGGCCGAGACCGGGGTGGTGTGGGTGGTGACGCAGCGGTACCGAGCGGCGATCCGGCCGATCCGGTAGCAGCCACCGGACATGAAGGCGGTCAGCGTGGGCAGCCCGACACCGACCGGCTCGGGCCAGGCGCCGCTGTCCTGGGTGAGCGTGATGTCCATCGCCAGCAGCAGGCCGTCGTCGTCGAACCCGATCTCGATCTCGCTGTGCTGGGCCCGGCCGTGGGCCATGGCCAGCAGGCTCTCGCTGCGGGTCTCGACCGCCTTGACCGGTCGCCCCAGCTGCCGGGAGAGCTCGCAGCAGAGCAGGTACTCGGGGTAGAAGCAGGCCTTGGCCCCGAACCCGCCCCCGACGTCCGGGGAGATCACCCGCACGAAGTCCTGCCGCAGGCCGAGCATGTCGCAGAGGTCGTTGCGCAGCCGATGCGCGGCCTGGGTGGTCGCCCAGACCGTCAGCCCCGAATCCGTCCAGTCCGCGAGGCAGCTGATCGTCTCCATCGGCAGCGGGGCGACCCGCTGGTTGCGCAGCTCCAGACGCCTCCGGTGGGGTGCGGCCGCAAGCTGCTCGACGACCGGATCGGCGGCCAGCTCCTGCTCCGCGACCACGTTGGACGCGAAGCCCGGCAGCACGGCCGGCGCGCTGTCCCGCAGCGCCTGCTGCACCGTGACCGCGGCCGGGAGCTCCCGGTACCCGACCTCGACCAGTGCGGCGGCGTCCGCCGCGATCTGCCGGTCGGCCGCCACGACGACGGCCACGCCCTCACCAACGAACCGGACCCGCCCGGCGGCGAGGCACGGCCGGTCGACGCCGGGCAGCGACCGCATGCCTGCGATGTCGAGGTCGTCGGCCGTCCAGATCCCGAGCACCCCGGGCAGCTCCCGGGCGGCGGTGCTGTCGACACCCAGGATCTCGGCGTGCGCGTGCGGCTGCGCACCCAGGCGAGATGACCGGTGCGCGGCAGCGTGACGTCGTCGGTGTAGGAGCCGCGGCCCGTGATCAGGGCCGGGTCCTCGCGCCGCTGCACTGCGGCGCCGACCAGTGCGGTCATGGCGGCCTCCGGCTACCGGTCGCGGGTGAGGACGGTGACGACCTCGACCGCGTCCTCGATGTCGGTGAAACCGCCGCCGTTCTGGCTGACGGCCCACGTCGGGTCGCCGGGGACCTGGCGCGCACCGGCCTCGCCGCGCAGCTGGGTGACCATCTCGTGGATCTGTCCCAGTCCGGTCGCGGCGATCGGGTGTCCCTTGGAGACCAGCCCGCCCGACGTGTTCACCGGCAGCCGGCCGCCGAGCGTGGTCTCGCCGCGCTCCGAGGCCGGGCCGCCGTCACCGCGCTCGACCAGGCCGAGGTTCTCGACCTGCAGGATCTCGCCGAAGCTGGTCGCGTCGTGCACCTCGGCGAGGTCCATCGCCTCCGGACCGACCCCGGCGATCTCGTAGGCCCGCAGGGCCGCCAGCCGCGCGACGTGCTGGTCGAGATCGGCGCTGTCCCGGGGGACCCCGGTGCCGACCACCGAGGCCGCCACCCGCACGGCTCGCGAGCGGCCGAGCCGGGCCAGCCCGGCCCGGGTGCACACGATCGCCGCAGCGGCACCGTCGGTGTGCGGTGAGCACATCGGCAGCGTGATCGGCCACGAGATCATCGGCGCGGCGAGCACCTCCTCGACGGT
Source organism: Pseudonocardia kongjuensis (assembly GCF_039526905.1). Classification (NCBI taxonomy): domain Bacteria; kingdom Bacillati; phylum Actinomycetota; class Actinomycetes; order Pseudonocardiales; family Pseudonocardiaceae; genus Pseudonocardia; species Pseudonocardia kongjuensis. Next base: position 516,720 of record NZ_BAAAJK010000006.1, read on the forward strand.
GAACGCCCGCTGGTACTGGGCCAAGGGGTTCATGGTGCTGTGCCAGTGGTCCTTCGACGCGACGGCGGCGAGCTGCCGCTCGGTCACCCCGTAGGTCGCCATGTGGTGCTTCATCAGGGCCGCGTAGACGTCCATGAACTGGCTCTTGCGGCCCGGGTCGGGCTCCTCCACATCGGACGGTGTCGGCACTCCGCTCCCGATGCGCAGCAGCGACTCGACGTTGCGGTCGGACTCGTAGACGTCCCACGCGCCCTTGAACCACTCGGTGGCGCCCGCCTTGTCGTGGCTCATCCGCTCGACGCCGACGGCCAGCGCCACGTCGCCGACGCCGGCCCGCAGCTGGTTCACCGCGACGTGCAGCGCCGAGGAGCCGCTCGCGCAGGCGTTCTCCACGTTGAGGACCGGCTTCCCGCCGAAGCCCAGTCCGCGCAGCGCCATCTGGCCGGCGACGGCGTGCTGTCCCTCGAGCGCACCCTGCATGGTGTTCGCGAAGGCGACCGTGTCGACGGCCGTGGCGTCGGTGTCGGCGTCCTTGAGCGCCTCCTCGACCACACTGGCGACCAGGTCCTTGACGGACCGGTCGGCCTGCCGGCGGAACGGCGTCATCCCGATCCCCACGATGAAGATGTCGTCCATCAGCTCTCCCTGCTCGGTTCGGTCTCTCGGTCCGGTCATCGGTCGGTGTGCTGGTCGGTGGGCGGCCCGGCTGTGCCGTCCGGTGCGGCGGCCCCGACCAGCACGACCAGGGTGGCGGTCATGACCGGGCGCCCGTGCTGGTCGGACGTGGTGAGGTCGACCCGTGCGACGTCGCGCCCCGGGGTCGCGGTGGGCCGGGTCGTCGGTGCGGAACCGGTCACCCGCAGCGTGTCCCCCGGCCGCACCGGTCGCAGCCAGCGGACCCGGTCGAGGCCGAGACCGGCCATGGCGCCGGGCAGACCCTCGGCGTCGAGCCACTGCCGGTACGACGCGGCGAGGATGTGCAGACCGCTGGCGACCAGCTCGCCGAACACGCTGGTCGCGGCCTCCGCACGGTCGAGGTGGAACGGCCGCGGGTCCCACTGCCGGGCGAACCCGACGATCTCGCGCTCGGTGACGAGGTGGCCGGCCGGGACCGGTCCCGGGTCCGCGCCGATTCCGGGCCCGCCGGACCGCGGATCAGATGGCACGCGCACGCCCCTCCCAGAACTGGTCCCGGATCGATCGCTTCAGCACCTTGCCCGCACCGTTGCGCGGCAGCTCCGGCCAGATCTCGATCCGTTTGGGGCACTTGACACCGCCGAGCAGCTCCCGCCACCGCCGCAGCTCGGCGGGCTCGTCGAGGATCATCCCCGGCTTCAGCTGCAGGACCGCGCAGACGGCCTCGCCCCACTTGTCGTCGGGCACCCCGACCACCGCGCAGTCCTGGACGGTGGCGGTCTGCAGCACCACCTGCTCGACCTCGGCCGGGTAGATGTTGAACCCGCCGGAAATGATCATGTCCTTCTTGCGGTCCACCACATGGACGTAGCCGTGCTCGTCGCGCACTCCGATGTCGCCGGTGTGGTGCCAGCCGAACTCGCCGACCCGGGCGGTCTCCTCCGGGTCGTCGACGTAACCCTTCATCACCATGCTGCTGCGGCACACGATCTCGCCGGACTCGCCGGGGCCGAGCAGCCGGCCGTCGTCGTCCATGACGGCGACCCGGGTGAACGGACCCGGCCGCCCGGAACTGCGCAGCCGATCGGTGAGCCGGGGATCGTCCCGCGCCTCGACGTGCTCGGCCGGGGACATGAACGCGATCACGACGGCGGCCTCGGTCTGCGCGTAGTGGTGGGCCAGTACCGGGCCGAAGACGTCGAGGGCCTCGACCAGCTTCGCCGTGGCGATCGGGGCGCCGCCGTAGATCAGGTAGCGCAGCGACGAGTAGTCGTAATCGCGCACCTTCGGGTGCGCCAGCAGGGTGTAGATCAGCGTCGGCGGCATGAAGATCGTGGTCGCCCGGTGCTCCTGGATCGCCTCCATGATCGCGACCGGGTCCGGCGTCTCGAGCAGCACCATCGTCCCGCCCTGCGGCAGCAGGGTGCCCGCCATGTAACCGGCCGCGTGCGTCGCCGGGGCCGCCATCACGGTGACCGGCGGGACGTCGTAATGCATCAGGCTCTGGTAGCTCGCAGCCATGCACTCGAAGTTGCCGTTGGTGAGCATGACCCCCTTGGGACGGCCGGACGTGCCACTGGTGGAGGCCAGCGCGACGACGTCGTCGCGGCCGGTCGGGAAGTAGCCGGAGTCGTCCGGCGATCCCGCCTCCGGCATCCACCCGTCAAGGCCGGGGCGCTCGCCGGCCGGGGCGTCCAGGCAGACGCCCCCGCGCAGGGTCGGCACCGTCGCGATCAGGTGCTCGGCGTGCTCGGCGAGCGAGCTGTGGAAGAACAGGAAGCGCACCCGCAGCTGCTCGAGCACCGCGGCGTTGTCGAAGCGGCTGTTGCGCGCGTTCACCGGAACGTAGGGCAGGCCGGCGCGGACGATGCCGTACTGGCAGGCGACGCCGTACGGATGGTTCGGGGATAGTACCGCGACGGCCTCGGCGGCCTGCAGCCCCTCCCGGACCAGCCCGCCCGCGACGCGGTGGGTGAGCTCCTGCATCTGCGCGAAGCTCCAGCTCCTGCCCTGGAAGCGCACGACGTCCCGGTCCGGATGGAACTCGGCTCCCCGGTCGAACAGATCGATGTATCGCATCGCAGTCCCCATCGACTCGGTGTGCCCCACCGGCCGATGATTTAGCCACCGGTGGTTTGAATAGTGTGCAGCATGCGGCGCTTCCGGGCAACCGCCGTGCCCGTCCGCGCTACCCGGTCCCGTGCACGATCAGGCCGCGGATGTTGGTCCCCGCGACCAGGTCGTCGTACCCCTCGTTGATCTGTTCCAGCGAGTAGGTCCGGGTGACGAGCCCGTCCAGCCGGAGATCGCCGGTGCGGTAGAGGCCGAGCAGCATGGGGATGTCGGTGGTCGGGTTGCAGTCGCCGAACAGGCTGCCCCGCAACGTCTTCTTCCACAGCGTCGCGACGGTCCCCGACACCTGGACGGTCCGCTCGTCGAATCCGGCCAGCGCGACGAGCACGACCACCCCGCCCTTGCCGACGGCGTCGAAGGCCTCCGACACCACCTCGGAGGTCGCCGTCCCGACCGTCACGATCGCCTTCGCGGCCCCCACCCCGGCGGTCAGCGTGTGCGCCAGCTCCCGGGCCTCGTCGCCGGTCGCGGCGGTGTGGGTGGCACCGAACTGCAGTGCGGCCTCGCGCTTGCCCGCCATCGGGTCGACGGCGATCACCCGTGTGGCACCCGCGTGCCGGGCGCCCTGCACGGCGTTCATCCCGATCCCGCCGGCTCCGTAGACGAGCACGGTCTCACCCGGCCGGACGTCGGCGGCGTTCACCGCGGCGCCCCAGCCGGTCGGCACCCCGCAGCCGACCAGCGCCGCCCTGTCGAGCGGCAGGTCCGGGTCGATCCGGACGGCGGAGGTCTCGTGGATCACCCCGTACCGGCTGAACGTGCCGAGCATGCACATCGCGCCGTACCGGCCCGCCGGACCGGACAGCGGCCAGCTGCCACCCGGCAGGCAGCCGCGCATGATGTGCGCGCCCATGTCGCAGATCGCCTGCTGCCCGGTGGCGCACCAGTGGCAGTGCCCGCAGCTGGGGATGAACGAGCACACGACGTGGTCGCCGGGCGCCACCCGGGTCACGCCGGGCCCGACGTCCTCCACCACTCCGGCGCCCTCGTGCCCGAGGACCATCGGCAGCCAGCCGCTCATGTCACCCTGCACGACGTGCAGGTCGGAGTGGCACAGCCCGGCATGGGTGTAGCGCATCAGGACCTCCCCCGGGCCGGGGGCGGCGACGTCGAGCTCGACCAGCTCGATCGGTCGGCCGATCTCGTGGATCACGGCAGCCGTGGTCTTCACCTTCGCTGTTCCTTCCTCCGGGCGGGCCCGGTGCTGCGGAGCGGATCGGTCAGGGCGCCGACGACCGGTCGTCGGCCGACTGGCGCAGTGCCCGCCCCCCGGTCTCCCGGTAGACGACCGCGGCCGCGAACGTGACCACGCCGCCGGCCAGCACCAGCCAGGCCGGCGCGGCGAGCACCCCGGTCTGCGCGATCAACAGGGTGGCCAGCAGCGGCGCGGTCCCGCCGAGCAGGGTGGCCGGGATGTTGAGGCTGAGCGACGCTCCGGTGTAGCGGAACGTCGTGGGGAAGATCTCGGCGATCGCGGCCAGGTTGACCGAAGAGAGCGGCACGAAGCAGATCGCGGTCAGGACGAGCAGCAGCGTCGCCGACACGATGTTCCCGGAACCGAGCGCGGTGAAGGCCGGGAATGTCACCAGCGTGACGGCAGCGGCCCCGATCAGCAGCATCGGTCTCCGGCCGAAGCGGTCACCGGCCCGGGCACCGAACGGGAGCAGGACGCAGTAGAACGCGAGCGCGATGAGATTCGCGACCTGCCCCTCGGCGGCCGTGTAGCCCAGCTCGCGGGTCAGATAGGTCGGCGAGTAGATGAAGTAGATGTAGATCGTGTAGACCGGTGCGGCGAACAGCCCCATGCCCAGAAGCAGGGAACGCCACTCGCGCCGCATGCCGGTGCGCAGCGGTGCCTTCTCGACCGCGAGATGCTGCTGCACCTTCGCGAAGTGCGGGGTCTCCTCCAGCCGCAGCCGCAGGTACAGCCCGACCAGGCCGAGCGGCATGCCCACCAGGAACGGCAGCCGCCAGCCCCACGACTCCAGGTCCGCCTGCGAGAGACCCGCGGTGAGCAGGCTGGCCACCCCGGCGCCGACCAGCGTGGCCAGGCCGATCGAGAAGGTGATCCAGCCGGTGTAGAAGCTGCGCCGGCGGTCGGGCGCGTACTCGGAGACGAACGCGAGGGCTCCGCCGTACTCGCCGCCCACCGAGATCCCCTGCAACAGCCGGGCCACGGTGATGATGATCGGTGCGGCGATGCCGATGGCGGCATAGGTCGGCGTCAGCCCGATCACGGTGGTGCAGGTCGCGATCATCAGGATCGCGATCGTCAGCGGGAGGCGGCGTCCGAACCGGTCACCCAGGTAGCCGAACACCACGGCGCCGAGCGGGCGGGCCACGTAACTGACGGCGAACGCCGCGAAGGTGAGCATCAGGCTCACCGTCTCGTTCTCGGCCGGGAAGAACAGCTTCGCGATCACCGCGGCGAAGTAGCCGTAGATGACGAAGTCGTAGTACTCGATGAAGTTGCCGATACAGGCGGCGGTGATCGCCCGGCGCCGCCGGGTGTCGGCGGGTCCGGGCGGGGCGAGCGTGGTGTCGGAACTGGACATGGGGGCGCTCCGGATGGTCGGTCGGGACGGGCCCGACGGCACGGGGAAGGGGCCGGACCGGCGTCCGGAACGGATCCGGATCGGTCACGGGGGGGGACCGGCAGCGGCGGCCGGGGAGCCGGCCGCGTACTGGACGGTGCGGCCGGCTCCGGAGCCGGTCAGCGACCGACGAACCGGGGCGTGCGTTTCTCGACGAAGGCGGACACACCCTCCTGGATGTCGGCGGACTGCTCGTGCAGCTCGCACTCGTGCATCTCCATCCGCAGCGCCACGTCCAGCGGGACCTGGACACCATCGTTGACCAGGCGTTTCGTCAGCCGCTGGACCAGCGGCGACCGGTCCGCGATCCGCTGCGCCAGCGCATCCACCGACTCCACGAGCGCGTCGTCGGCCGTGACCTCGCTGACCAGGTCGGTGCCGAGGAAGTCCCGGGCGGGCAGCCGGTCGCCGGTGAACAGCAACCGCTTGGCCATGGAGTGTCCGACCCGGCGGGGCAGCCGGATCGACCCGCCGCCCCCGGGGACGAGCCCGAAGTTGCCGTGCCCGTCGCCGAACGACGCGGACTCGGTGGCGACGACGATGTCGCAGCACAGGGCGAGCTCCAGCCCGCCGGCGACCGCGATCCCCTGCACCGCGCCGAGCACGGGTTTCGGGAACTGCTCGATCGCGTTGAAGGTCCTCGCGACCCGGTGCAGGAGCTCCTGCTGGTCGCCCCGCAGTCCCGGAGCCGGCTCGCTGCCGTTCCGCCCGGCGAGCAGCCCGCTCACGTGCTGCAGGTCGGCACCGGCGCAGAAGGCGCGCCCACGAGCGGCGATCACCACGCAGCGCACTCCGTCGTCGCCGGCCGCGGCCTCCAGACCGCGGTCCAGCTCGTCGAGCAGCGCCGGTGACAGCGCGTTCAGCACCTCGGGCCGGTTGAGCCACAGCCACTGGGCCGCACCGCGCCGTTCGGTCTCCAGCACCGCGGTCTCGCCCCCGCGGGAGGTCTCGGTCTCGTCCACGCCTCGCCCTTCGTCGGATATCGGATAGGTGTCAGGGAAGTCCCCGGGTTGCTCAGATCGAGCGGTCCAGGCCCTGCCAGAACCTGCGCCGGATCTCGCGCTTGAGGACCTTGCCGTTGCCGCTGCGGGGCAACCGCTCCCACAGCAGCACCTCCTTCGGCGCCTTCACCCCGCCGAGCCGCTCGCGCAACGAGCGGCGCAGTGCGGCGGCGTCGATCTCGACGCCCTCCTCGGCCTCGACCACCGCCACCACCCGCTCGCCCCACTTCTCGTCGGGGGCACCCACCACCGCACAGTCCAGGACGCCCGGATGGCTCCAGATGACCTGCTCGACCTCACCGGGGTACACGTTGAAACCGCCGCTGATGATCATGTCCTTCTTGCGGTCGACCACGTAGAGGTAGCCGTCGTCGTCGACGACGCCGACGTCACCGGTGTGGTGCCAGCCGTGTGCCGAGACCGCGGCGGTCTGCTCCGGATCCTCGAAGTAGCCGTTCATCACCAGCTCGCCGCGGACCACGATCTCGCCCCGCTCCCCCGGACCGAGCAGTGCGCCGTCGTCGTCCATGATCGCGAACCGGGCGAACGGGGCCTCGGTGCCGACACTGCGCAGGCGGCCCTCGGACGCCGGGTCGGCGAGCGCCTCGACGTGCTGGCGCGGGGTCATGAACGCGACCGTGACCGGGGCCTCGGTCTGCGAGTAGTTCTGGCAGAACACCGGGCCGAAGACCTCGATCGCCTCGCGGAGCCTGGTCTCGGACAGCGGCGCCGCCCCGCTGATGACGTACCGCAGGGACGAGTAGTCGTGCTCGCGGACGCGAGGATGCGCGAGCATCCCGTAGAGCAGCGTCGGCGGGACGAACAGAGTGGTGATCCGGTGCTCGCCGATGGCGGCCAGCACGGAGCCGGGATCGGTGTCGCGGTGCATGACGATCGCGCCGCCGAGCGGGATGGTGGTACCCGCGAAGTACCCGGCCCCGTGGGTCAGCGGCGCCACGGCGAGCGTGACCGGCGCGACGTCGTAGGGCATCAGGGCCAGGTAGTTGGCGATCCCCGCGGCGAAGCTGGCGTTGCTGAGCTGCACCCCCTTCACACGGCCGGAGGTCCCGCTGGTGGTCGGGATCGACACCACGTCGCGGGGGCCGCGCTCGTGGTAGGTGCCGGTCGAGCCGTCGTCGGGCGGCAGCCAGGACTCCAGCGCCGGGCAGCCGGCGGCGGCCGCGTCGATGCAGACCGCCGCCCGCAGCGTCGGCACCTCGGCCAGGATCCGGCACGCCTCGTCCGTCAGTGACGAGTCGAAGAACAGGAAGCGGGCCCGCATCCGCTGCAGGACCTCGAGGTTCTCCTCGATCCCGTTGCGAACGTTCACCGGCAGCCACGGCGCGCCGGACCGGATGATCCCCCACTGGCACGTGTAGCCGGCCGCCGTGTTCGGCGCCATCGTGGCGACCGGGTCGTCCGGCCCGACGCCCGCCGCCAGCAGGCCGGCCGCGATGCGGTGGGTCAGGCGGGCGGTCTCGGCGAAGGTCATCCGGACGTCGCCGTCGACCAGGAAGGTCCGGTCCGGGCAGAGCGCGACGCCCTTGTCGAAGAACTCGACGTAGTTCAGCACGGTGACCTCACGCCGTCCGCGGGCCGCCGGCCGTGTCGTCGGCGGCCACCATCCCGACGTCGAACAGCGACCCGCATCCCGGGCAGGCCCGGTGCCGGAGCACGTAGGTCGAACCGGTCGTCGCGATGCCCGCCGGTTGCCCGACGCTCAGCGGGAGATCGAAGGTGCCGATCCCACCCGGCCCGAGCGCTCCGGCGCAGTTCCGGCAGCGCAGCGTCCCGTCCGGCTCGACGAGGAGGTTGTCCGATCCGCCCGGCACGCCGGTGCCCGGTCGTCCGGCGGCGATCCGGTCGGCCCGGATCTCCGCCCGCCGGGTCCGGGTCCGCTCGCCGCACACCGCGCCGCCCGCCTCGTCCAGCACGACGCCGTAGACCTCCTGCGCGGCGGAGCGGCTGACGTAGCGTTCGGCGACGTCCCGCAGCACGGACTCCGGGTCCCGGTCGATCGGGTCGCCGTACCCACCTCCCCCGCCGGACATGACGCCGACGAGCACGTCACCGGGGCCGACCGTGACGATCCCCTTCGGCGGTACCCGCTCCGTCTCGCCGGGGAGGTCACCGGGCCCGCCGGGCAGCAGGCCACGACCGAACAACCGGTCGGCCACGTCGGCGCCGCGCATCACCCAGGCCGGGGTGTTCCCGCCCGGATAGCCGCCCGCGATGCCCCGGCTCGACCGCGGGTCGGCCCCGACCCCGAGATTGACGTTGATCAGCTCGTCGGTCCCCCACGGGATCAGCGCGTCCACCAGGCCCGCTCCGCCGCGGAACCGGCCGGGCCCTGCGGAGTCGATCTGCTCGGCGTGCGCCAGGAACAGCAACGGGTAGAGCAGCTCGGTGGTCTCGACGTTGGCCACCATGCTCTTCACGGTCCACAGATTCGAGCAGCTGTCGGCGCCGTCCCGGTCGGGGTGCGCCCCCTGCCCGCCCGCCAGCAGGTCCATGATCAGCGTGGTGAACATCCCACCGGAGCCGTCCGCGCCGGCCAGCACGAAGCTGTTGAACGCTCCGCCGTTGTTGCCGCCGGCCTGCGACCGGTACGTCTCGCCCGCGGCCATCAGCATCTCGGAGAGCGCGGTCTGGGTGCTGGTCATGATCAGGAGGTTCGCCCCGGCGGGGGTGTTCAGCGACACCGCGGCCGGCCGCGTCGCGTTCACCACCGACGCCTCGGGCAGCACGATGTCCAGCGGCCGCATCAGGCCCTCGTTCCAGGGCAGGTCGTGGCAGAGCGCGGCGATGTAGGGGTTCACCGCCGAGCTGCGGGCGCCGACCGGGCTGATGTTCTCGGCCCCGCCGGTCTGCGGTGAGCTCCCGCTGAGGTCGATGGTCATCCGGTCACCGGTCTTGGTGATCGTCGCGACGCCGCGCAGCACCGGGTCGCGCACGCCCTCGATGTAGTTCGTCGAGGTCCACGTGCCGTCCGGGAGCTCCTGCAGCCGGGCCCGGACCCGCTGCTCGGAGTAGTCCATGAGCTGGGTGAACAGCGTGCGGACGGTGGTCAGGCCGTACCGCTCGACCATCTCCAGCAGCCGCTGCTTCATGACGTTGTTCGCGGCGATCTTGGAGCGCAGGTCGAGCACCGCGAGATCGGGGGTCCGCACCATGTTGCGGAAGGTGTCCTCGATGTCCTTGCGCACCACACCCCGCTCGACCAGTTTCAGGCCGGGTGTCAGGAAGCCCTCCTGGAAGACGTTGTCGGCCGAGACGCACAGCGACCCGGGGTCGATCCCGCCGATGTCGGTCTGGTGCGAGGCACTGCCGACCCAGGCGATGATCTCGCCCTGGTGGAAGACGGGTGCCAGCAGCTGCACGTCCGGGCCGTGGATCGGCCCGATGTAGTGGTCGCTGAGCATGAACTGGTCGTCCGGCTCGAACCCGGGCGACTCGGCGAACGCGGAGACCACGTGCCGGATCCCGGCGCCCAGGGCCTGGGTCCAGTGCAGCACCCCGGCGCCGAAGGTGGCCAGCTCGCCGGTGGGCGTGCAGATGGCCTCCTGGTGGTCACCGGCCTCGTAGACCACCGGGCTTCCGGAGACCCGTCCGATCGTGTGGTAGGCCTCCGCGATGATCTCGTCCAGCTTGTGCCGCAGGACGGTGAACTCGATCGGGTCGAGCTCGGCCGCGGGGCTCTGCGGTCCGGGGGTCGATGCGCTGGTGATCGTCATTGATCAGCTCTCCTCCGGCGCACCGGCGCCGCTCTCCAGGTGGATGTTGCGGTGCTCGTCCACCCGCGCCGTCATGGCGGGCGGGACGACGACCGTGGTGGTCGGGGCCTCGACGATGGTGGGCCCGCGCAGGACGTCGCCGGCGCAGAGCCGTCCGAAGTCGTGGACGGCGGTGTCGACGAACCCGCCGTCGAACCACGCCGGCCGCTCACCGGTGCAGGCGTCGTCCGGGGAGCCCCCGGTCCGTGCGGGACTCGGCGCACGCTCGGGGATCGGCAGGTCCCCGTACCCCTCGACGATGAACGCGGTGACCACCCGACCGGCCTGCACGAAGCCGGAACCGCGCCCGTAGAGCCGCTCGTAGAGCTCGTCGAACGCGACGCATGCCTTCTCCACCTCGGCGTCGTCGAACGTGGCCGCGGGCAGCTTCAGCGTGACCGTGTGGACCTGGACCCCGTAGCGCATGTCCAGCGCGAACACGATCCGGCGGGCCTCCGGCGGGATCCCGTCGCTTGCCAGCGCGGACTCGACCTCGGCGCGGAGCTCGGCGAACCGGCGGTTGACCTCGGCCGCCGGCATCGGCATCGGGGCGAAGTCGGTCAGCCGCGCCGACCGGTGCAGGGCCGACGTCGCGACCCCGCTGGAGGAGAACGTCCCGGCCCGGGCCGGGACCACCACCTTCTTCACACCGAGCTCGGCGGCGTAGAAGCCGCTGTGCACCGGGCCCGCTCCGCCGTAGGAGAACAGCACGAACTCGCGCGGGTCGTAGCCACGGGCCAGCACCCGGCGTCCCACCAGCGAGGACATGTGGGTGTTCGCGATCGTGAAGATCCCGTCCGCGGTGCGGACCGGGTCGAGACCGATCCGGTCGGCGACCGATGCCACCGCGGCCTCGGCACGGGCGAGGTCCAACCGCATCCGGCCGCCGAGGAAGTTGTCCGGGTTGAGGTACCCGAGCAGCAGCGCGGCGTCGGTGACGGTCGGCTCGGTCCCGCCGTTGCCGTAGCAGGCCGGCCCCGGGTGCGCGCCCGCGCTCCGCGGCCCGACGTTCAGTGCTCCCCCCTCGTCGACCCAGGCGATCGAGCCGCCACCCGCGCCGATCGACTCGACCTCCACCATCGGGAACCCGACGTGAAAGGAGTCCACCACCGGCTCGCGGGCGTTCACCCAGTCCCCGTCGGCGACCAGGCCGACGTCGAAGCTCGTGCCGCCGACGTCGGTGGTGACCACGTTCGGCTCGCCGAGCAACGCACCCTCGGACTTGCTCGCCAGCACCCCGGCCGCCGGGCCGGACTGCAGCGTGTAGACCGGCTGGGTCCGGTCGAAGGCCACCGAACCGCCGTCGCTCTGCGAGACCAGCAGCCGGCCGCTGAAGCCGTGCGCGCGCAGCTCGGCCTCGAACCCGGCGAGGAAGCGCGACAGGCGTGGCCCGACGTAGGCGTTGATCGCGGCGGTGACGAACCGCTCGTACTCCCCGACGGTCGGTGCGACCTCGTGCGACGTCGTCACGAAGAGATCGGGATGGTCGGCGAGTACCGCGTCCCGGGCGGCCGTCTCGTGCGCAGGATCGGCGACCGACCAGAGGAAGCAGATCGCCAGCGACTCCGCGCCGTCCGCGACCAGCTCGTCGGCGGCGCGTCGCACCTCGGCCAGGTCGAGGGCGACGACCTCCTGCCCGCTCCGGTCGATCCGGCCGGACACCCCGCGGACCCGGCGCTTGGGGATCAGCGGGCTCGGCTTGCGGTGCGCGTAGGCGTTGCGGGCCTGCTCCTCGGTCTTCCCCGCCCACACCGACATGGCCCTGGCGATGTGCAGGGTGTCCTCGAACCCGCGGGTGGTGATCATCGCGGTCGGCACCCCCGAGCGGGTGATCAGCGCGTTGATCGCGGTGGTCCCGCTGTAGCGGAACAGCGAGGTCCGCCCGAGCAGCTCGGTCAGCTCCAGTCCTGCGTTGCGGGCGCCGTCCTCGACCGAGGCGAGCAGGCCCTGCACCAGGTCGGACGGGGTGGTCGAGGACTTGCCGGTGACCAGCCGCCCGTCGTCGGACATCACGAGCGCGTCGGTGAACGTGCCGCCGGTGTCGACACCGATGACGTAGGACATGCGCCCTCCTCGTTGAGCGGGGCGGCTTCGTCCGGAAGCCGCAGGCGTGGGCCACGCGATGGCCCGGGGCGGGAGACGCCCGCCACTTTTTCCACCCAGTGTTTGATGGAATGCGGCTAGTTCTAGCAGAACCGGACCGAGGTGGAAAGGGATCGGCCCACGATCCTCCGGCCGGACCGGTTCAGGACGGACCGCACACGACGGCCGGGCCGGGACAGCGCGGCCGGCGGGCGAGGAAGAGTGCCGCCGACGAGGACGGGACACCCGCAGGACCGGACCTCCGAGCGCTCGGGCGCGCCGGGAGGTCCGGCCGGATCAGTGGACGAGCAGCCCGTCCACGGCGAGCGCGCAGAACGCCTCGCCGACCTCCTCGGCGGAACGACGCCCGTCCGGGCGGAACCACCGGTAGACCGAGTTGACCATCCCGAAGATCGCCAGGGCGGTCAGCTTCGGGTCGACGTCCGCCCGGACGTCACCGTCCGCCTGAGCCTGTGCGATCCAGGAGATCAGGGCCTTCTCGTGGCGCTCCCGCTCCGCTAGTATCACCTGCTGGCGCTCCTCGGACAGGGCCCGCCACTCGGTGTAGAACAGGCTCGACCTGCTGAGGTGGCGAGCCGTGTGCGCGGTCGAGGTGATGATCAGCTCGCGGATCTTCGCGACCGGCGGCCGGTCCGACCCGACGATCGCCTCGAAGTAGCCGCGCGTCTCCTCGTGGTACTGCTCGATGAGCTCGAACAGCAGATCTTCCTTGCTGGAGATGTAGTAGTAGATGCTGCCCTTGAGCAGGCCCAGCTCGGCACCGATCTCCTGCGTGGTGGTCGTCTGGTAGCCGCGCTCGTGGAACATCCGCGCCGCGACCTCGAGCACCTGCGCCCGGCGGGTCTGCCGTTTGCGGGAGGGCTTCCGCCCCCGCGCGTCCGGCGCGCCGTCCACCTCGCCTCGCGCAACCACGGCCCACCTCCTCGCACCAGCCACCGCTGGGTGGACATCCTGGCACATTCCCCGGACGACGCTCGCCAGGTGGGCGTGCGGGCCGGGACGGACCCGCTCAGAGCTGGATCGACTTGGTCTCCTGGAACTCCTCGAGTCCCTGCCGGCCCAGCTCACGACCGATCCCGGAGCGCTTGTAGCCACCGAACGGTGCCCGCGGGTTGTAGGCGGCGCCGTTGACGTCGACCTGCCCGGTCCGGATCCGCCTGGCGAAGGCGACCGCCCGGTCCCGGTCCGCCGACCACACCGCCCCGTGCAGCCCGTAGTCGGAGTCGTTGGCGACGGTCAGCGCCTCGTCCTCGTCCCGGCACGGGATGATCGAGAGCACTGGTCCGAAGATCTCCTCCTGGGCGATCGTCGACCGCGGGTCGACCCCGGCGAACACCGTGGGGGCCACGAAGTAGCCGGTCGGACAGCCGGGCGGTGGTTCGGCGCCACCGGTGACCAGCCGTGCCCCGTCGGCGATGCCCGTCCGGATGTGGGCGCGCACCCGGTCCCGCTGCGCGGCGGAGACGAGCGGGCCGAGGCGGGTGCCCGGATCGCTCGGGTCACCGGGGACGAACCGCTCCGCCGCGTTCCGGGCCAGGTCGACCACCTCGTCCTGACGGTCGACCGGGACCAGCATCCTGGTCCAGGCCGTGCAGGTCTGTCCGGCGTTGAGAAAGGCGTTGGCGACACCGACCTTGACCGCCGTTTCCAGGTCGGCGTCGTCGAGCAGCACGTTCGCCGACTTCCCACCGAGCTCCAGGGTGACCTTCTTGATCGTCTGCGCGGCGAGTCCGGCGACCCGGCGACCCGCCGGGACCGACCCGGTGAACGAGACCATGTCCACCCCCGGATGGGCCACCAGCGCCTCGCCGGCACCGTCACCCGTGCCGTGGACGACGTTCACCACACCCGGCGGCACGCCGGCCTCCTCGAGGGCCGCGACCAGGTGCCCGACCACCAGCGGCGCGACCTCGGATGGCTTGAGGACCACGGTCGCCCCGGCGGCCAACGCCGGCGCCAGCTTCGCGGTGATCTGGTGCAGCGGGTAGTTCCACGGCGTCACCGCCGCGACCACGCCGACCGGCTCCCGCACCACCAGCGAGTTGCCGACCAGCTCGTCGTCCCAACCGGCCTCCAGGAGCTCGAGGTAACCCGAGATGTCGGTCAGCGGGAGCGCGGCCTGGATCCGGGTCGCCACCCGGATCGGGGTGCCGACGTCGCTGGTGATGGTCCGGGCGATGTCGTCGGTGCGATCCGTGAGCGCGTCGAGCAGTCGCTTCAGCACCGCGGCCCGTTGCCTGCGCGAGGTCTCCGCCCAGCCGGGGAAGGCGGCACCGGCGGCCCGGACCGCCGCGTCGACGTCCGTGGCGGGACTCCGGCCGACCGCGCCGATGACCTGCTCGGTCGTGGGGTCGGCCACGGCGATGCTCTGCTCACCACCGCTCGGGACCCGCTCACCGTCGATGAAGTTGGGCTCGATCGACACGGACATCGTGGGCACTCCGATCGGACACGACGACAGGCCGAAATGACCCACCGGTGGTTCGAATTCTGATCGACGGTCGATCGGGCCGCAACACCCGACCGCACGATCACGGCTCGCCGCGCGGACCGGCCACCGCCGGGCGGAGAGCCACCCGCTCGGCCGGTCCCGACGTTCAGCCGGTGCGCACCACGATCCGGGAGCGCCTGGCGTCGAGCACCGGGGAGCCGTCGGGGAGCTCGGCGCCCACCGCGAGCACGGCGGTGCCGGCCGCGTCGTCGCTCTCCAGCACCTCGGCCCGCAGGGTGACGGTCGCCCCCACCGGACAGGGCGCCCGGAAGCTGACCGAGGTGGACAGCACCCGGTCGTCGCCGCCGATCCACTCGCCGACCGCCCGGACCAGCAGTCCGAGGGTGAGCATGCCGTGCACGATCACCCCACCGGTCGGGCCGGCCTGCGCGGCGTAGGGCTCGTCCCAGTGCAGCCGGTTGAAGTCGCCGGACGCACCGGCGTAGCGGATCAGGTCGGCCTGCTCCACGGTGTGCCGGACCTCGGGCATCACGGTGCCGGCCTGCAGTGTCGTCGCGATGGTCATGCCGCGGCCCCCAGGTAGGCGATCGTCTGCCGGCTGGTCGCCACCGGCTGCTCGGACGACTCGTCGACGCACTCGATCTCCAGCGTCAGGTAGGTGTGCGCGCCCCGGTCGCGGATGTCGGTGATCGTCGGGGTGCAGCGCAGCACGTCGCCGCTGCGGACCCGGCCGTGGAACTCGTACTCCTGGCCGGCGTGCACGATCGCGCCGCTGCCGCCGAGGCCGTCGTCCTCCCGGAGCAGGGCGGCACCGCGCATCACGGTGAAGCAGGCGGCGAACATCCCGGGCGCCTCCACCGGGGTGCCGACCGGTGCGTCCGGCACGGCGAACCCGACGGACGCGGCGTACTCCTCGATCTTGGCGCGGCTCACCTCGTAGCGGTACACCGGATAGCGGTGGCCGATGCGTCCCTTGTCGATCCTGCCTGGGGCCATCCCAGTTCCTCCTTCGGTCGTCGTCAGATGTGCGGGCGCGGCGGGTCCGGCCGCGGGGCGGCCGCGGCGGCGTCGAGCAGCCCGGCGCCGAGCAGCCGCTCCAGGTCCCGCCGGGAGCCGAACCGGTGCGCGAAGGTGTGCCCGCGTTTCACCAGCACGTGCAGCTCGTGCTCCCAGGTGAAGCCGATGCCGCCGAGCGCCTGCAGGCAGTGCCGCTCGGCGGCGGCGAACGCGCGGCGGGCGAGCACGGCGGCGCAGGCGACCGTATCCGCAGCGACCGGGTCGCCGCGGTCGACGTCGGTGGCCGCGCCGCCGACCGCGCTGCGGGCGATCTCGATCTCGACGTGGGTGTCGGCGAGCCGGTGCCGGACGGCCTGGAAGCTGCCGACCGGCACGCCGAACTGGACCCGGTTCCGCGCGTGCCCGACGGCGATCTCCAGCAGCCGCGCGGCGATGCCGACCAGGTGCGCGGCGCCGCCGAGCCGGCCGAGGGTGACCGCGCCGGTCCCGAGCAGCGGCGGCAGCAGGTGCCCGCCCGGACGGCCCGCGGGATCGCCGCCGGACGCCGGGACGCCGCGGCCGGGGCCGGGTCTCCGGCCCGGCGCCGACGGCAGCCGGAACGAGCGCTCCAGCCGATCCGATGTGGACACCCGCTCGGCGGTCGCCCCGGCGGGCCGGTCGACCAGCAGGTCGCCGCGCGCGCCCGGCACGACCACCGCGGCGGCGACGTCCAGGTCCGGCGCCCGCCCGGCCGGATCGGCCGCGGTGGCGACGGCGCGGCCGTCGAGCACCCGGTCCAGCAGCGGATGGTCGCCGGCGGCCAGCGCGGGGACGGCGATCCAGAGCGTCTCGACCAGTGGGCCGGGCACCGGCACCCGGCCGGCCTCCTCGGTGATCGGCACCAGCTCGGACGGGGCGAGCCCGAGGCCGCCGCGGTCCTCCGGGAGCAGCGCGCCGAACAGGCCCGATCCGCCGAGGACCCGCCAGCCGGGACCGGGCGGGCCCGTGCCGGGGCCGTCCGGTGCGGCCGCGCCGGACCCGGCCCGGGACGCCGCGGCGAACACCGGCCGCGCCGCCTCGGCGAGCGCGAGCTGCTCCGCGGAGAGGTCGAACAGCCGTGCCGCCTGCGACCTCACCGGGGCAGCCCGAGCAGCCGGTCCGCGACGACGGTCCGCTGGATCTCGGCGGCACCGCCGTAGACCCGGCCGGCGCGGCTGTGCCACAGGTCCAGGAACTCGGGGGTCCCCTCGGCGGTGCGCTCGTCACCGAACAGGTCCAGCCCCAGTTCGACGACGTCGAGATCCAGCTCCGAGGAGTACAGCTTCACCACGCTCGATCCGGCGCCGGGCTGCTCGCCCCGCCAGGCGGCGGTGACCCGGCGGTCGGTGTGGCAGCGGTAGCCGTGCGTGCGGGCGACCAGCGCGCCCAGCTCCCGTTCGACGCCGGCCCGGTCCTGCGGTCCGGTGGCGGCGACGTCCGCGGCCAGTGCCGCGAGCCGGCGGCGGCTGCGGGCCGGGCCGCCCGCGTCCGGCCCGCGCTCGAACGACAGCAGCCGCATCGCGACCGCCCAGCCCTCGTCCTCGTCGCCGATCCGGTCGGCGACCGGCACCCGGACGCCGGTCAGGAACACCTCGGCGAAGCCGGCCCGTCCGTGCACCTGGCGGATCGGGCGCACGTCGACCCCGGGTGCGGCGAGGTCGATCGCGAGGCAGCTGAGCCCGCGGTGCCGCCCGCCGGACGGGCCGGTGCGGACCAGCGCGAACATCCGGTCGGCGTGCCGGCCGTAGGTGGTCCAGGTCTTCTGCCCGTCGACGACGTAATCGTCGCCGCGGCGGACCGCCCGGGTGCCGACGGCGGCGAGATCGCTGCCCGCGCCGGGCTCGGAGAAGCCCTGGCACCAGATCTCCTCGGCCCGCAGCATCGGCGGCAGCCAGCGTGCCCGCTGCGCCGGGTCGGCGGCGTGCATCAGCGCGGGCCCGAGGAAGCGCAGCGCGGGACGGGTGATCCGGACCGGGCCACCGGCCCGCTCGTACGCCTCGGCGAAGATCGCCTCGTGCAGCACGTCCCCGCCGGCGCCGCCGTACTCGCGCGGCCAGGACAGACCGGTCCAGCCGGCGTCGTGCAGGGTGGCTTCCCAGTCCCGGTGCGCGGCGAAGCCTTCGTCGGTGTCGACGTCGGGCAGCTCCCCGACGTGATCGGCGAGCCAGGCCGCGGCGTCGTCGGCGAACCGGTGGTAGGCGTCCGGTACGTCGACCGGCCTGCGCGGGCCCGCGGTGCTCACCGGGCCAGCTGCCACTTCGCGACCTTGCCGGTCGCGGTCCGCGGGAGCGCGTCGACGAAGCGCACCGTCCGCGGCCGCTTGAACGCGGCGGCCTGCTCGGCGGTGAAGGCGCGCAGCTCCTCGACGGTGACCCGATCGCCGTCGCCGGGCACCACCCAGGCCACCACCTGCTCGCCGAACCGCTCGTCGGGCTCCCCGGTGACGGCGACGTCGCGCACCCCGGGATGGCGGCGCAGGATCTCCTCGACCTCGGCGGCGGCGATGTTGAAGCCGCCGGAGAGGATCATGTCCTTGGACCGGCCGGTGATCGACAGCCAGCCGTCGGCGTCGAGCTCACCCAGGTCGCCGGTGGCGAACCAGCCGTCCGGGTCGGTGAACGGTCTCCCGGCGGCGGCGCCGACGTAGCCGGCGCCGACCGCGTAGCTCCCCGGCGCCCCGGACCGGACCAGCACCTCCCCCGTCCCGGAGCCGGACCGCGGGCCGCCCTCGGGATCGCGCACGGCGAGCTCCACCCCGGGCAGCGCCCGCCCGGACGAGCCGGGCCGGGTGGTGAACGCGGCCGGTGGCAGCGCCGCGGCGAGCCCGGTCTCGGTGGAGGCGAAGAACGTCCACAGCTCGGTGCCCGGCAGCGCGGCCGCGACCGCCTCGCGCAGCTCCGGCGTGGTCGCCTCGCCGGTCACGCTCAGCACCCGCAGGCTGTTCATCCGGTCGCCGATCGCGCCGGAGCCGACCAGGTCGCGGGCGATCGTCGGGACCATCCCGGTGACGGTCACCCGGTGCCGCGCCACGGCGTCGACCAGGGTGGCCGGCCGGGCGTCGGCGCTGAGCACGGTGCGCCCGCCGGACAGCACCCCGCCGAGCAGCCGGACCTGCCCGACCCGGTGCCCGAGCGGGGTGGAGATCAGCACGGTGTCGGCGGCGGTGAGCCCGAGCAGGGTCGCCGGCCCGAGCCAGGTGCCGAACGCCTGGTTGGCGCGGCTCAGCGCGACGCCCTTGGGCAGCGCGGTCGTGCCGGAGGTGTAGAGCACGGCCGACTCGTCGGACCCGGTGGGGGCGACCGGTCCGGCGTCGGCGAGGGCGCGCTCGTAGTCCGGGCCGGTGGTGAGCACGTCGACGTCGCCGGACAGGCCGGCGAGCACCTCGGCCCGGTGCGCCGCACCGTCGGTGACGACCAGCCGGACGTCGGCGTCGGCGACCAGATGGCGCACCTCGCGCTCCTGGTAGCGGTCGTTCACCGGGACGGCCGCCACCCCGGCCAGCTGGCAGGCGAAGAACGCCTCGGCCCACTCCCGCCGGTTCGCGAGGTAGAGCCCGATCCGCCCGCCCGCGTACCGGGCGAGGTGCCCGGCGAGCGCGGACGCCCGCCGGTGCAGCTCGGCGAAGCTCGACTCCCCGTGGTCGTCGACCAGCGCGACGTCGGTGGGCCGCCGGGCCGCGACCCAGCGGAGCTGCTCGGCGACCGTCCAGGGATGCACCGGGGTCCTCCTCAGATCGTCCGGCCGCCGTCGACGGACAGCACCGCGCCGGTCATGTAGTCGGAGTCGGACGAGGCCAGGTAGACCAGGCTCGGCGCGATGTCCTCCGGCGTGGCCCAGCGGCGCAGCGGGATCATCCCGAGGAACTTCTCCTCCAGCTTCGGGTTCTCCCGGACGGTCGCCGACATCTCGGTCGCCGCGATCGGCAGCAGCGCGTTCGCGGTGACGTTGTGCCGGGCCAGCTCGGCCGCCGCCGTCTTGACCAGTGCGACGACGCCGGCCTTCGCGGCCGCGTAGTTGCCGCCGCCGACCTGGCCGCGCACCGCCGCCGGGGACGCCAGCGCGACGAACTTCCCGTGGCCGCGCCCGGTCCAGTGCGGGATCAGTGCGGTGAGGCAGACGAAGGTGCCGGTCAGGTTGACCCGCACGACGTTCTCGAACGACTCGAGCGTCATGTCCTTGAGCATCGCCGGGCCGACGATCCCCGCCGAGTGCACGAAGACGTCGACCCCGCCGGCCCACTGCACGGTCTCCTCGACGACGGCCGCGACCTGGTCCGGATCGACGACGTCGACCTTCCAGGCGCGCGCGTTCCCGCCGGCCTGCACGATCTCCTCGGCGACCGCGGCCGCGGCACTGCCGTCGAGATCGAGCACGCCGACGGTGGCGCCCTCGGCGGCCATGGCGATCGCGCCGGCCCGGCCGATCCCCCGGCCACCGCCGCTCACCAGCACGGACACGTTCTGCAGTCGGCTCATCGGGTGGTCGCTCCCGTCGTGGTCTGCGGTGCCGCGGGGACCAGGCCCAGCGCGGTGACGGCGTTGTCCTTGAGGATCCGGGGCCGCACGTCGTCGTCGATGTCGAGACCGGCGAAGTCGCGCAGCCAGCGGTCCGGGCTGATCAGCGGGTAGTCGCTGCCGAACAGGACCTTGTCGGTGAGCAGCCGGTTCATGTAGCGCACGAGCTTGGGCTCGAAGTACTTCGGCGACCAGCCGGACAGGTCGATGTAGACGTTCGGCTTGTGCATGGCGACCGCCAGTCCCTCGTCCTGCCAGGGGACGGACGGGTGCGCCATGATGATCGTCAGGTCCGGGAAGGTCGCGGCGACCTCGTCGAGGTGCATCGGGTTCGAGTACTTGAGCAGGATCCCGCCGCCGCCGCGCAGGCCGGTCCCCATCCCGGTCTGCCCGGTGTGGAACACGACCGGGACGCCGGCCTCCTCGATCGCCGCGTACAGCGGGAAGAACCGGTGGTCGTCCGGGTAGAACGCCTGGGTGGACGGGTGGAACTTGAAGCCCCGCACCCCGTGCTCGGCGACCAGGCTGCGGATCCGGCGCAGCGACACCTGGCCGCGCCAGGGGTCGACGCTGCCGAACGGGATCAGCACGTCGCCGTGTGCGGCGGCGAGATCGGCGACCTCCTCGCTGGGGACGGGGGTGCGGCCGGTCGCGGTCTCGCTGTCGACGGCGAACACGACGGCGCCGATGTCGCGCTCGCGGTAGTGGTCGGCCACCGAGTCGACGGTGGTCTGGGTGCCGCTGCCGAACACGGCCGCCGACGCCTGCTGGAACTCGCGGCTGGCGGCGTCGCGACCGGCCGCACCACCGCCCTCGGTGACGTGGACGTGCACGTCGATCGCCCGGCGGGCGAGGAACGCCTCCGTTGCCACGGTCTCCCTCTCGTCGTCGAGATGTGTCACGGTTGTTCTGTGGAGCAGGACGATTTCCTGCACTGTCCTGCTTTACGTGACAGTGCCCGAGACGGCGAGCGCTCGTCAAGGAGGGGGAGGATGTCGCGGTGACACACTCCGCACCGCCGGCCCGGCCGGCCTATCCGATCGAGTCGGTCGGCAACGCGCTGCGCCTGCTGCTGATGCTGCGCAGCCGCGACGAGCTGCGGATCTCGGAGTGCGCGCGGGAGATCGGGGTGGCGCGCTCCACCGCACACCGGCTGCTGACCATGCTGGAGCACTACGAGTTCCTGTCCCGCAACCCGTCCGGCCGCGGCTACCGGTCCGGTCCGGCGCTGATCGGGCTGGGCATGGCGGCGGTCGGCGTGCTCGGGATCCGCGACCGGGCCCGTCCGCACCTGGAGGCGCTGCGCGACGAGCTGGACGAGACCGTCTCGCTGGTGCTCGTCGACGGGGCGACGGCGCGCTTCGTCGACGCGGCGGAGAGCGGGCGGCCGCTGCGGGTCGCCGGGCGGGTCGGGCTGGAGCTACCGGCGCACCGCACCTCGGCCGGGGTGGCGGTGATCGCCGCGATGGACGACGCGCAGCGCGCGGAACGGGTCGCCGGCCGGGCCGGGCTGGAGAGATCGGTGGCCGAGGCGCGCGAGCGCGGCTACGCCGTGGTGCACAACGAGAGCGACATCGAGATCGCCGCCGTCGGCGTCGCGGTCCCCGGGGCGCTCGCCGGGCTGGCCGTCGCCGCACCGGCCGGCCGGGCGACCGCGGAGGCGGTGACCCGCTGGGCCGCCGCCGCGAACGCGGCCGCCCGCCGGATCGCGCTCGGCTGAGCGCGACCCGGCGGGCGGGAGTGACGGTCGGGTATCAGGAGGTGGTGGTCCCGGCGGACTCTCCGGTTGCACCGTTACGGCTGCGCAGCGCGATCGGGACCCCGGCCAGGTCCTCGTCGTTGCAGAGCAGTTTGACCTCGTAGTAGATGCCGTCCGGACTGTCGTCGTAGTCGAGATGGACGCCGATCACGTCGACCGGCTCCCCCAACCACTCCTGGACCTCCCGCAGCCAGAGCGCGGAACGCTCCAGTGCCGTGGGCAGGTCGTCGTCCCGGAATCCCACCGGGCGGAACGGTACGTCCTGGATCTCGTCGTGGCCGTGTGGCGGGCGGGGCAGGGCCCGGGCCAGTCCGGCGTCGTCGAGGTCCAGTGCGACAGACTTCTCGCTCACCCCACCAGCATGGCGCCGCGGCGGAGACGCTGGCAAGCCGGGGGGTTCATCCCACCGTGGCCGGGCCGCGCCGGTCACTCCGCGGGCGCCTCGTAGTGGAGCTCGAACCGCTCGCCGAGCATCGTGATCAGGTTGACCTCGACGACCCGGGTCGCGGTGTGCGCACGCCGGACGAGCCGCAGCAGCGGCGTCCCGGGCGTCGTCCGCAGCGCCGCGGCCTCGCTCTCGGTCGCCCGGCCGACCCGCACCGTCTCCTCGTAGTGGGTGAGGACGTGCCCGGCGTCCTCGAGCCGGGCGTAGATCCCGCCGGGGCCGGAGTCCGGCTCGGCCATCGCGCCGGTCGCGAGCTCCGCCGGGAGGTAGCTGGTGGCGAGCTGCACCGGCTCGTCGTCGGCATACATCACCCGGTCCCGGACGAGCACCTCGTCGCCCTCACCGATCCCGAGGTACCCGGCGACCGTCGCGTCGGCCCGTTCGGTGCGCACCTCGACGTCGGAGCGCGCGGTCCAGCCACCGCTGTGCGCGTCGGTCGCGAACGTTCCGCGCCCGGCGACGCGTTCGGCGCGGGAGAGCCGCAACCGGCTGGCCCGCAGCAGCTGCTGCGGGCCGCGGACGTACGAGCCGGCGCCCGCGCGGCTGGTGATCAGCCCTTCGTGACGCAGCTGGGTCATCGCGTGCGTCACCGTCAGCTCGGCGACGCCGTAGCGCTCGGCGAGCGCGGCGCGGCTGGGAAGCCGGGAGCCGGGCGGCAGCTCCCCCGCCTCGATCGCAGCGCGCAGATCCGCCGCGATCTCGTGCGTCGGCCGCCGTCGTACAGCCATGTCGCGCACCGTACCTGCCCATCCGGGTGCCGGTCCGGTGGCCGCACCGGCACCGGGTGGCTGGACACCGGCGGAGAAGGACGGGACCATGCAACCTGTTTAAACAGATTGGGGGCGCTATGGGTGTGTGGAGGTCCGACCGGCCGCGACCGGAGCGGGGCGCGCGGTTCTCGATCCGGATCACCGCCCTGGACGACGGTCTCGACCACCGGGTGGACGCCGACACCTACGTCGCGGACCTCGCCGGGGCATCGGGCCGGTTCCGCGTCCGGTGCGGCGCGCGGATCGTCCCGGTCGCGCTGTGCACGCCGCCGGGGCCGGTCTGTGCCGCCTGTGTCTCGGGCTCGGGCTCGGGCACGGCCTCGGGCACGGGCACGGGCACGGGCACGGGCACGGCCTCGGGCTCGGGCTCGGGCTCGGCCCCAAGCTCGGGCTCGGCCTCAAGCTCGGGCTCGGCCCCGGGCTCGGTGGAGGCCGATCCAGCGTGACCGGTGTCCGTCCCGGTTGACCGGCCGCACGGTCGGCGGCGGCGCACCCAGAGCACGCCATCGCACCCCTTGGATCGGGACGCCGCACCCCCAGCGCGACCTCGCACCCCTTGGATCGGGACCTCGCACCCCCAGCGCGACCTCGCACCCCTTGGAGCAGGTGCGACGAGCCGCCAGGGGTGCGACGGCGGGCCGGCGGTGCGACGGCGCGACGCGTCGCGACGGCCGGCCGCGGCGCGACGCCGAACGGGACTGCGACGCCTGCGCTGACAGTGCGACACCCGCGCCGGCACTGAAAGTGCGACGCCCGCGCCGTCGACGCGACGACGCACCCCGCCGGAGCGGTTGCCGCACCCCCAGCGCGACCCTGCACCGACTGGAGCAGGTGCGACGCCGCGCTGGGGGTGCGAGGTCCCGATCCAAGGGGTGCGACGCCGTGCCAGGGGCGCGACGCGACGCCTGCCCTGAAAGCGTGACGCCCGCGCCGCCGCTGAAAAGTGCGACGCCCGCGCCCGCGACGCAACCACGCACCCCGCCGGAGCGGTTGCCGCACCCCCAGCGCGACCCCGCACCGACTGGAGCAGGTGCGACGCCGCGCTGGGGGTGCGAAATCCCGATCCAAGGGGTGCGACGCCGTGCACGGGGTGCGAGGCCCGGGGCGGGCACGGCGACCGGCGCTGCGGACGCCCAGCGCCCCCGCGCCACCGCGCCCAGCGCCCCAGGCCCCAGCGCCTCCGTGCCCCAGCGCCCCGGGCCCCAGCGCCTCCGTGCCCCAGCGCTCCCGTGCCCCGCGCCCCGTGCCCCGTGCCCCCGTGCCCCAAGCGCCACCGCGCCCCAGCGCCCCAGCGCCCCAGCGCCCCAGCGCCCCAGCGGACGTTCAGCCGCGGGCCGCGGCCAGGTCCAGCGCGATGTCGACGATCATGTCCTCCTGCCCGCCGACGAGCCCGCGGCGGCCGACCTCGACGAGGATCTCCCGGGTGTCCAGGCCGTGCGCCCGGGCGGCGCGCTCGGCGTGCCGCAGGAAGCTGGAGTAGACGCCGGCGAAGCCCAGCGTGAGGGTCTCCCGGTCGACCCGGACCGGCCGGTCCTGCAGCGGCCGGACGAGATCGTCGGCGGCGTCCTGCAGCGCGAACAGGTCGCAGCCGTGCTTCCAGCCGTAGATGTCGGCGACCGCGACGAACGCCTCGATCGGGGTGTTGCCCGCCCCCGCACCGTGCCCGGCCAGCGACGCGTCGACCCGGGTGACGCCCTCCTCCACCGCGACCACCGAGTTCGCCACCGACAGCGACAGGTTCTCGTGCGCGTGGATCCCGATCTGGGTGGCCGGGTCGAGCACGTCGCGGTAGGCGCGCATCCGGTCGCGGACGCCGGCCGGGGTGAGCCGGCCGCCGGAGTCGGTGACGTACACGCAGTGCGCCCCGGCGCGCTCCATGATCTTGGCCTGCGTCGCGAGGTCCGCGGCCGACGCCATGTGCGACATCATCAGGAAGCCGGACACGTCCATGCCCAGCTCGCGGGCGCGGCCGATGTGCTGCACCGCGATGTCGGCCTCGGTGGCGTGGGTGGCCACCCGCACCGACCGGACCCCCAGGTCGTAGGCCTTCTGCAGGTCCTCCAGGGTGCCGATGCCGGGCAGCAGCAGGGTGGTGAGCACCGCGTTCTCGACGACCTCGGCGGCCGCCGCGATCCAGTCCCAGTCGGTGTTGCTGCCCGGTCCGTAGGTGATGCTCGCGCCGGCCAGGCCGTCGCCGTGCGAGACCTCGATGGCGTCCACCCCGGCGGCGTCCAGCGCGGCGGCGATCCGGCGCAGGTCGGCCGGGTCGAGCCGGTGCCGGATGGCGTGCATGCCGTCGCGCAGGGTGACGTCCTGGACGTACAGGTCGGTCATGCCAGTGCCTCCGTGGGCCGGGTCGCGCCGGACCGGGCGGCGACGAGCTGCTCCGCGGTCCGCAGCGCGGCCGAGGTCATGATGTCGAGGTTCCCGGCGTAGGCGGGCAGGTAGTGCGCGGCGCCCTCGACCTCGAGGAACACCGACACGCGCAGCGCCGGGCGCGGGCTGCCGGGGGCGAGCAGGGTGCCGAGCGGCTCGTCGTCGGCGACCGGCTCGATCTGCACCTCCTGCTTGAGCCGGTAGCCGGGCACGTACCGGGCGACCTCGGCGACCATCGTGGCGACGCTGTCCCGGATCGCCGCCGGATCGGCGTCGTCGACCAGGCAGAGCACGGTGTCGCGCATGATCATCGGCGGCTCGGCGGGGTTCAGCACGATGATCGCCTTGCCGCGCTCCGCCCCACCGACCCGCTCGATGGCCGCCGACGTCGTCTCGGTGAACTCGTCGATGTTGGCGCGGGTGCCGGGGCCCGCCGACTTCGACGCGATGGAGGCGACGATCTCGGCGTAGCGGACCGGGGTGACCCGGCCGACGGCGGCGACCATCGGGATGGTGGCCTGGCCGCCGCAGGTGACCATGTTGACGTTGCGGGCGTCGGCGTGCTCGGCCAGGTTCACCGGCGGCACCACGAACGGCCCGATCGCGGCCGGGGTCAGGTCCACCAGGATCTTGTCGTGCGGTTCCAGCGCGCGGGCGTTCGCGATGTGCGAGCCGGCCGACGTCGCGTCGAACACGACGTCGATGTCGTCGAACACCGACATCTCCAGCAGCCCGTCGACGCCCTCGGCGGTGGTGGCGAAGCCGAGCCGCCGGGCCCGGGCGAGGCCGTCGGAGTCCGGGTCGATGCCGACCATCGCGGCCATCTCCAGGGTCTCCGAGAGCCGGACGATCTTCATCATCAGGTCGGAGCCGATGTTGCCGGACCCGACGATCGCCACCTTCGCGCGGCCGGTCACGAGGCACCTCCGGTGAAGCTCGCCCGGACCTCGCCGAGGCCGGTCAGGGTGGCGGTGAAGGAGCTGCCGGGCGCGACCGGCGTCATCGGGCCGAGCGCGCCGGAGAGCACGACCTCGCCGGCGCGCAGCGGGGAGCCGTACTCGCGCGACACCCGGGCCAGCCAGACCAGCGCGGCGACCGGGTCGCCGAGGCAGGCGGCGCCGGTGCCGGAGCTCAGCACCTCGCCGTCGGTGCCGGTCAGCGTCATCGCGACCTCGCGCAGGTCGCGGTCGCCGAGCTCGTGCCGGTCGTCGCCGAGCACGTAGAGGCCGCTGGAGGCGTTGTCGGCGACCGTGTCGACGATCGTGATGTCCCAGCCGGCGACCCGGCTGTCGACGATCTCCAGGGCGGGCACCACCTGGGCGACCGCGGCCCGGGCGGTGGCGGTGTCGATGTCGTCGTGGTCGAGGTCGGCGCCCAGCACGAACGCGATCTCGGCCTCGATCCGCGGCTGCAGCAGCCGGCCGATGTCGATCGGGACGTCCTGCGTGCAGGCCATGTCGGCGTAGAGCACGCCGAAGTCCGGCTGGTCCACCCCGAGCTGGGCCTGCACGGCGGGCGAGGTGAGGCCGATCTTGCGGCCGGCGACGGTGCGGCCGGCCTCCAGGTGGGCGGCGGTGAGCACGGACTGCACGGCGTAGCCGGTGGCGACGGTGGTGTCGGGCAGCAGGGCGCGGACCGGGTCGCACGGCGTGCCGCTGCGGGCCGCGTCGAGCAGCCGGTCCGCCGCCGTCCGCACCGCGTCGGTGGGTGTCGAGGTGGTCATGGCTCGACGGTGCCGTACGCGGTGCGCAACGATGGCACCGTGCGTTCCACTGTGCGAAACGCAGCCGGGGCGGACCGGCCGTCGATGCTCGGCCGCGCGATGCGGCTGCTCGCCGGGTTCCGGGCCGGGGAACCCGAGGTGTCGCTGGCCGAGCTGGCCCGGCGCAGCGGCGTGGCGAAGCCGACGGCGCACCGGCTGCTCGGCGAGCTGGAGACCTGGTCGATGGTCGAGCGCACGCCGGGCGGCTACCGGCTGGGGCTGCGGGCGTTCGAGCTGGGCCAGGTGGTGCCCCGCCAGCGCGACCTGCAGGAGTCGGCGATGCCGATCCTGACCGACCTGCACGAGGCCACCCGGGAGACCGTGCACCTGGCCGTGCCGGACGGCGCGGACGTGATCTACCTGCAGAAACTGTCGGTCGCCGGCGGGCCGCGGCTGCCGTCGCGGCTCGGCGGGCGGATGCCGGCGCACTGCACCGGCGTCGGGAAGGTGCTGCTGGCGTTCGGCCCGCCGCAGCTGCTCGACGCCGCCCTGGAGCGCGGCCTGGTGCGCTGCACCCCGCGCTCGGTCACCGCCCCCGGCCTGCTGGCCGAGCGGCTCGCCGAGATCCGGGCGCGCGGGCACGCCGAGGAGTACGAGGAGTCCGCACCCGGCGTCGCCTGCGTCGCGGCGCCGGTGCTCGGCCCGGACGGGATCGCGGTCGCCGCGCTCTCGATCACCGGCTGGTCGACCCGGTTCGCGCCGGCCCGGGTCGTCCCGGCCGTCCGCACCGCGGCGCTCGGCCTGTCCCGGGTGCTCGGCTGGGGCGGCGCGCCCCGGGACGCGGTCAGATGATCGCCACCGGATCGAGCATCGACCCGGTCGCCCCCTCGATCTTGATCGGCAGCGCGACGAACAGGAACTCGTACGCCCGGTCCCGGGAGAGCTCCTCCAGGTAGATGGACTCGAACAGGTAGATCGCGCTCTCGATGAGCAGCAGCGTGTGCACCGGCTGCGGGTTGGCGGGCTCGCCGGGGTCCGGCGCGGGCTGGACCTCGAAGGTCTCGGTGTCGCTGCCGGCCGCGACGACGCCGCGGTCGAGCAGCCAGCGGGCGGCGCTGATGTCCGGGCCCGCCGTCGCGTGCCGGGCGAGCGCCTCGGTGTCCGGCCACTTGCCGAGGTAGCCGGTCCGGATCAGCACGACGTCGCCGGAGCGCACCTCGACGCCCTGCGCGTCGGCGACGGCGGCGAGCTCGTCGGCCGTCACCGGGTCGGACTTCGGGAGCGCGTCGACGCCGCGATGGGCGGCCACGTCCAGCAGGACGCCGCGGGTGATGAACGGCGGCAGCTTCGAGGCGTCGCCGAGCCGGGGCCCGCCGTCGCCCAGGTGCTCGCGCGCGTTGCCCCCGCCGTACCAGTGGTCGTCCTCGCCGATCGTCATGTGCGCCAGCGCATCGACGTGCGCCCCGCAGTGCGACGTGGCGCTCACGAGCTCGGCCATGTAGCCGAGGTTGACCTCGTTGCGCGGGCCCCACGGCTGCCGCCCCTCGGCCCGCAGGCCGCCGGGGGTGCGGGACATGCTCACCTGGAACGGCGGGTGCGCACCGAACAGCGGCATCCCGGTGAACCGCGGCACCGACAGCGAGTAGGTGATCCCGCGCCGGGGCAGTGCCAGCGCGGCGAGGGTCTCCTCCGGGGTCCGGAAGGCGGCGGGCCCGCGTTCGCGGTCGCCGGTCGTTGGCAACGGCATGATCGGAGGCTACCATCGATTATCGATAGTTCAACGACCCTTCCTGGAGGGACCGATGGCCAGCACGGCGACGAAGCCCGCGATCATCACCTGTGCACCGACCGGCGCGATCCACACCCCGACCATGTCGCCGGCGCTCCCGGTCACCCCGGAGGAGATCGCCGAGGCGAGCCTGGCCGCGGCCGGGGCGGGTGCGGCGATCGCGCACCTGCACGTCCGCGACCCGCACGACGGCCGCCCGGTCCAGGATCCCGGCCTGTTCAAGGAGGTCCTGGCGATCATCAAGGACCGCTCCGACGTGGTCGTCAACCTGACCACCGGCGGCAGCCCGCAGATGACCGTCGACGAGCGGATCGCGCCCGCCGTGCAGCTCGCCCCGGAGCTCGCCTCGCTCAACATGGGCTCGATGAACTTCGGGCTGTTCCCGATGCTCAACCGGTTCCCCGAGCTGAAGCACGACTGGGAGCACGCGCACCTGAGCAACAAGGACATCGTCTTCAAGAACACCTACGCCGACATCGAGCGGATCCTCAAGCTCTGCGGCGACCAGGGCACCCGCTTCGAGTTCGAGTGCTACGACACCGCGCACCTGTACAACCTGGCGTCGATGCTGGACCGCGGGCTGGTCCGGCCGCCGCTGTTCGTGCAGACGGTGTTCGGGCTGCTCGGCGGGACCGGCGCGGACCTGGAGGACCTGGCGCACATGCGCCGGACCGCGCACCGGCTCTTCGGTGACGACGTCGAGTGGTCGGTGCTCGGGGCGGGCTCGGCCCAGATGCGGCTCGGCACCATCGCGCTGACCCTCGGCGGCAACGCCCGGGTCGGCCTCGAGGACTCGCTGTGGGACGGCCCCGGCACGCTCGCGGAGTCCAACGCCGCGCAGGTCGAGCGGATCACCGCGATCGCCCGGCTGCTGCACCGCGAGGTCGCGACCCCGGCCCAGGCACGGGCCCGGCTGGACCTGCGAGACTCGGCGGGCAGCTGACCGACGAAGGAGACCATCCGATGACCGCGAGCGGCCCGTCCCCCGACCTCGGTGGAGAGTTGCTGTCGGACAAGGTCAAACGCCTCGTCCTCGACCGCATCATCCACGGGCACTACAAGCCGGGGGAACGGGTCGTGGAGTTCCAGCTCGCGAAGGAGCTCGGGTTCAGCCAGTCGCCGGTGCGCGACGCGCTGCGCGAGCTCGCCGCGATCGGCGTCATCACCATGCACCCCCGCCGCGGCGCCCGGGTGCGGATGCCGAGCGCCAAGGAGCTCGCCGACGTCAGCCAGGTGCGCGCCGAGATCGACGCGCTCGCCGCACGGCTGGCCGCCGACCGGCTGTCCGCGGCGACCGTCGCCACCCTGGAGGAGCTGGTCGACCGGATGCTCGACCGGCTCGCCGACGGCGACTTCCCGGCCGTCACCGAGGCCGACGTGCGGTTCCACCAGCTGATCGTGCAGGCGTCCGGGAACCGGGCCCTGGAGCAGACCTTCGAGCAGCTCGCGCCGTTCGCCAGGACGTTCCTCACGCTGACCCTGCCCGACGTCGACGTGCACGAGATCCTCCTGGAGCACCGGGAGATCCTCACCGCGCTGACCGCACCGGACCCGGACGGCGCGGCCGACGCCGCCCGCAGGCACCAGCTGCACGTCCGGTCCCTGATGCTGAGCCGTGCGGCGACCGAGGACGGCGACCAGCTCGCCGCCGCCCGCACCTCCTGACCGAACGGGTCGCGGCCGGCCGCCCGGCGGTCGTCCCGCCGACGGGGCCCACGACGATCAATCGATTATCGATAGAACGTTGACGCTCCGTCGCACACCTTGGTAGCTTTCGATTATCGATAGATGCGGTGGTCGCCATGACCGCATCACCCGGTCGGCCGGCGCCGCCCCGCTTCGCGGAGCGCGGCCTGCGGCACACCCGACGACGTGGAGCCACGATGACCGACACCATGCAGGCCCTGGTGGTCCTGGAACCCGGCGTTCTGGAGATCCAGGAGCAGCCGGTTCCCGAGCCCGGCCCGAACGAGGTGCTCGCCCGGGTGCGCTCGACCTCGATCTGCGGCACCGACGCGCACCTGATCAACGGTGACTACCCGGGCTTCTGGCCGCCGGCGTTCCCGTTCACCCCCGGCCACGAGTGGGCGGGCGACATCGTCGCACTGGGCCCGGGGGTCGCCGAGCTGGGCTGGGCGGTCGGCGACCGGGTCGCCGGCACCAGCCACAACGCCTGCGGCGTCTGCCAGAAGTGCGTGGAGGGCCGCTACAACCTCTGCGAGAACTACGGCAGGCCCGGCCTGCACGCCCAGTACGGGCACAACCACCAGGGCGTCGACGCCACCTACGCGGTGCACAACGTCAAGTGCATCTTCCGGCTCCCCGAGACCGTCTCCTACGATCTCGGCGCCGTCATCGACCCGGCCAGTATCGCGCTGCACGTCGCCCGGCGCGGCAACATCGAGCCGGGCGACACCGTCGTCGTCACCGGAGCGGGCGCGATCGGAATGCTCGCCGCGGACGGCGCGCGGATCTGCGGGGCCGCCCGGGTGATCGTGGTCGGCCGCGGCTACCGGCTGGACAAGGCCGCCGCGCTCGGCTCCGAGACGGTGGACTCCGAGGCGGGCGATCCGGTCGCCGCGGTCCGCGAGCTCACCGGTGGTCTCGGCGCGGACGTCGTGCTGGAGTGCGCCGGGGTCCCGCAGACCCTCGGCTGGGCGATGGCGATGCTGCGCCGCGGCGGCCGGTGCGCGATGGTCGGCATCCCCACCGAGGACGTGCTGCTCGCCTGCAAGCCGCTCGTCCTCGACGAGCTGGAGCTGGTCGGCTCGCGCGCCTCGGCCGGCGAGATGCGGCGGGTCATCCCGTTCGTCGCCGACGGCCGGATGCAGGCCGCCGAGCTGATCACCCACCGGTTCCCGCTCGCCGAGTACGAACAGGCACTGGCCACGTTCAACGACCGGGCCAGCGGCGCGATCAAGATCATCGTCAATCCCTGATCCGGGCCGACCACGCGAAGGGACGGGATCGACGCCGATGTCCGTGTACCACCGCCCGCGAAGCCTGCCGGACGCGCTCGCGGCGCTCGCCGAACCGGGTGCCCGGGCGCTGGTCGGCGGCACCGACCTGCTGGTCGGGCTGCGGCACGGCACCGTCGTGCCGAGCGTGATCGTCGACCTGAAGGCGCTCGACGACCTGCCCGATCCACTGCGGGTCACCGACGACGGGATCGCCGTCGGGCCGACCCTCACCCTCGGCGAGCTGGTCGCCGATCCGGCCGTGCAGGAGTGGTTCCCGGCGCTCGTCGAGGCCGCCCGCACCGTCGGCTCGGTCGCCATCCGGAACCGGGCCAGCCTGGTCGGCAACCTGTGCAACGCCTCCCCCGCCGCGGACACCGCACCCGCCCTGCTGGTGCACGACGTCTCGGTCACCATCACCTCGCCCGGCGGCTCCCGCACCGTCGCACTGGCCGAGTTCTTCCACGGGCCGCGGCGCACCGCCTGCGGCCCCGGCGAGCTGGTCACCGGGCTGACGATCGGGCGTCCCGCGCCCGGCTCCGGCTCGGCGTTCCAGCGGCTCACCCGGCGCCGCGGCGTGGATCTCGCGACCGTCGGCGTCGCCGCCGCGGTCGACCGGTCCGGTTCGGTGACCCTCGGGCTCAGCGCCGTCGCGCCCACCCCGCTGCGGGTCCCCGTCACCGCGACCGTCGACGCGGCACTCGGCGCCGCCACCCCGATCTCCGACGTCCGGGGCGGGCAGGTCTACCGCACCGCGATGCTGCGGGTCCTCGCCCGCCGCGCGATCGACACCGCCACCGACCGCCGCCACCTCCAGGAGGTGACCCCGTGACCGCACCGACCTCACCGACAGCAGGGCCGGCAGGGCCGGCAGGCAGCCGGCGCGTCACCGTCACGGTGAACGGGACGCAGCACACCCTCGCCGTCCCGGCGCACCGCACCCTGCTGGAGGCGCTGCGCGACGAGCTGGACCTGCCCGGTTCCAAGAGCTGCTGCGCCGAGGGCGAGTGCGGCGCGTGCACCGTGCTGCTCGACGGCCGCGCCGTCAACGCCTGCCTGGTGCTGTGCCTGGAGGTCGAGGGCCACGAGGTGACCACCATCGAGGGCCTGTCCCGGGACGGCCTGACCGACCTGCAGCAGGAGTTCCTCGCCGCGGGCGCCGTGCAGTGCGGCTTCTGCATCCCCGGCCAGGTCGTCTCCGCCGAGTACCTGCTGCGCACCACCCCGGACCCGACCGAGCCGCAGATCCGCGACGCGCTCGCCGGGAACCTCTGCCGGTGCGCCGGCTACCAGCGGATCGTCTGCGCGGTCCGGGCGACCGCCGACCGGCGGGCGGCCGCCGATGACTGACGTCCGCGAGCACGCCACCGGGCACCCGGCCACCGACCCGCACCGGGAGGTCGGCGCACCGGTGCTGCGCTACGGCGGCGCCGACCGCACCACCGGCGCCCAGCGCTTCCTCGCCGACCTGCCGTTCCCCGGCGCCGCCCAGGTCGCGCTGGTGTCGGTGCCGGTCGGCTCGGCCCGGATCGACGCCGTCGACACGTCCGCGGCGCTCGCCGTGCCCGGCGTGGTCGCCGTGCTCACCGCCGCCGACCTGCCCGATCCGATGCCCCGGTTCGGGATCTCGCACCGGGACCGCCCGGTGCTGGCGACCGGCCGGGTCACCTACCACGGCGAGCCGGTCGCGGCGGTCGCCGCCGAGACCCTGGACGCCGCCCGCGAGGCGGCCCGGGCGGTCCGGATCGACTACACCGAGTTGCCCGGCGTCTACACCCTGGACGACGCGCTGGCCCCGGACGCACCGCTGGTCCAGGACCCGTCGGTGCGCCCGGACGGCGACCCGCTCGCCGGGGGCAACGTCCTCGAACACGTCCACTACGGCTGGGGCGGGCCCGGCACGACAGCCGACCCGGACACAGATACAGATACAGCGCTGGTCGTCGAGGACGTCTACACCTTCCCGATGGTCACCCACTTCCCGATCGAGCCGGGCGGCACCGTCGTCGTCCCGACCGACCAGGGCGGGCTCGACGTCTACTCCCCCGTCCAGCACCCCTACCTGCTGCAACGCACGATCGCCGCGCTCGTCGACCTCCCGCTGAGCCGGGTCCGGGTGGTCGCGCCGGATCCCGGCGGCGGCTTCGGCGGCAAGCAGAACCCGCGGTTCGAGCCACTGCTGGCCCATCTCGCACTGCGCACCGGACGCACCTGCCGGCTGGTGCTGTCGCTGGAGGACACCTTCCAGTCGATGCGCCGGGCCGGCTGCCGGGTGCACGCCCGCACCGGCTTCACCGCCGACGGCGCGATCACCTTCCACGACGTCCGGGCCGACTACCAGATCGGCGCCTACGCCGACGTCGCGCCGCGGGTGATGACCAAGGGCAGCTACGTCGCGGCCGGCCCGTACCGGATCCCGTCGGTGCGCATCGAGGGCCGCGCGGTGCTGACCAACACCACGCCGAGCACCGCGTTCCGCGGGTTCGGCAGCCCGCAGGTCTGCTGGGCCACCGAGAACCAGCTCGACGCCGCCGCCCGCAGGCTCGGCATCGACGGCCTGGAGATCCGGCGCCGCAACCTGGCCGCCCGCGGCGAGGAGTTCATCCGGGGCGGGTCGCCCGCCGCCGCCGACGGAGACTGGCGCCAGGCCCTGGACAAGGCCGCCGAGCTGGTCGGCTGGCACGAGCCGCCCGCGCCGAACCGGGGCCGCGGCATCGCCGTCGGCATCAAGCCGGGTGCGACGTCCGGGCTGTCGCAGAGCCTGGTCCGGCTGCTGTCCGACGGCAGCGCCATCGCCTACGCCGGCACCTCCGACATGGGCCAGGGCGCCCGCACGCTCTGGCAGCAGATCCTCGCCGACGAGCTGGGCGTCGGGCTGGACCGGGTCACCGTGGTCAGCGGCGACACCGCGACCGTCCCGTTCGACCTGCAGACCTCGGCGAGCCGGTCGACGGTGTTCATGGGGACGGCGGTGCTGCGCGCCTGCCGGGACGTGCGCCGGCAGGTGCTGGAGCTGTTCGCCGAGACCACCGGCACCCCGGAGGAGCTGCTCGACCACGCACCCGGGGTGCTGCTCACCCCGGACGGGGAGCTGCCGCTGGCCGACGCCGCCCGCACCGCGCTCGGCTCGCTGCACGGCGAGTTCATCGGCCAGGGCACCCGGCGGTTGCGCGGCCGGGCCGGGCACCCGCTCGGCGGCGACGCCGCGTTCTACGAGTTCAACGCCACCGCGATCGAGGTCGAGGTGGACCGGGAGACCGGCGAGCTGCTGCTGACCCGGCACGTCACCGTCGGCGACGTCGGCGCCGAGCTGAACCCGCTGCAGGTCGTCGCGCAGGACGAGGGCGCCGCGATCATGGGCCTCGGGCACAGCCAGATGGAGCAGCTGCTGCTCGACGAGCACGGCCGGATCCGGAACCTGGGCGCGCTCGACTACCGGATCCCCACCTTCCAGGACGTGCCGCTCGATCTCGTCTCGGCGGCGATCGAGAACCACGACGGACCCGGGCCGTACGGCTCCAAGGGCATCAGCGAGGGCGCCCTGCTCTGCACCGCCGGCGCGCTCGGGGCCGCGGTCGCCGACGCGACCGGGGTCGTCATCCGCGATCTGCCGCTCACCCCGGAACGGGTGTGGACGGCCCTGCACGCCGAACCGGCCGACTGACCGGACCCGGTCCCACGGCCAGCCCAGCACGTCGTCAACGAAGGAGTTCACGATGTCCCGCACCCCCGTCGTCTGTCTCGCCGGAACCCTGGACACCAAGGGAACGGAGTACGCCTACGTCCGCGACGCGCTCGTCGCCGCCGGGGTGGACGTGCTCGTCGTCGACTGTGGTGTCCTCGGCGAGCCCTACATCACGCCGGACGTCCCGGCCTCGGAGATCGCCTCGCGGGCCGGAATCGATCTGGCCGACTTCGCGCAGAGCGTCGAGGGCGCCGGTGGCCGGACCCTGGCGGTCAGCAAGATGAGCGAGGGCCTCCGCTCGCTGCTCTCCGAGCTCGCCGCCGAGGGCCGGATCGACACCGTGCTCGGGCTCGGCGGCACCGGCGGCACCGACCTGCTCAGCGGCGCGTTCAAGAACCTCGAGATCGGCGTACCGAAGCTCATCGTGTCCACCATGGCGTCGAACAACACCCGGCCCTACGTCGGCCACTCGGACATGATGATGATGAACGCGGTCACCGACATCGCCGGGCTGAACCGGATCTCCAAGCAGGTCCTGATCAACGCCGCGCACGCCGCCGCCGGGATGGCGCGGGGCTACGAGACGACCCGCTCGCACGCCCGGGCCAGCAAGCCGCTGATCGCGGTGTCGATGTTCGGCGTGACCACGCCCGGCGTGATGCGGATCCGGGAGAAGCTGGAGGCCGGCGGCTTCGAGGTGGTCACCTTCCACGCCGTCGGCGAGGGCGCCGGGATGGAGCACCTGATCGACTCCGGCGCCATCGACGGGCTGATCGACTACACGCTGCCCGAGATCCTCAACCACTGGAACCGGGGGATCTTCGACCCGGGCTGCGAGCGGATGGACGCCGCGATCCGGGCCGGGATCCCGCAGGTCGTGGTGCCCGGCGCCGCCGAGTGCTTCAACTTCGGCGCCCGCGACACGGTGCCCGCCGAGTTCGACACCGACGAGCGCAACATCATCATCCACAACCCGAACGTCACCTCGCTGCTGGCGACCGCCGACGAGATGCGCCGGCTCGGCGAGTACGTGGCCGATCACGTCAACCGGGCGACCGGGCCGGTCGCCGTCGGCATCCCGACCGACGGCCTGGACAACTACTTCAGGTCCGGCAGCCAGTGGCACGGCGTCGACGTCACCCCGCTGCTCGACGCGCTGCGGGCCGGCCTGGACCCGTCGGTCGAGGTCGTCGAGCGGCACACCAACATCAACGACCCGGAGTTCGCGGACGCCGTCCACGAGCTGTTCATGAAGCAGTGGGCCCGCCGCAGCGAGCTCACCGCCGCCGCCGCGGGCTGATCCCCTCCCGCCGGTCAACGAGGAAGGCCGCCGCCCATGACCCGTCTGCTCCTGTTGCGCCACAGCGAGGTCGCCTCGCACCGGGGCGACGTCCCGATCACCGACGACGGCGTCCGGATCGCCACCGAGGCCGGGGCGCGGCTGGGCGCCCGGGAGGCCGGGCCGATCCGGATCGTCAGCGGGGAGACCCGCCGGGCGCGGGAGACGGCGGCCGCGATCGCCGCGGGTGCCCGCGGCTGCGGTGCCGCCGTCGTCGAGGACGGGGTGGCCTTCGCGCTGCGCAACCCCGACCTCTACCTGGCGGGCGTCCGGGTCGACATGGTGAGCAGTGCGGAGCGGTTCGCCGTGCAGGTCCCCGGGTTCGACGAGGCCGACGTGCGCAAGGTCCGGTTCTTCGACGACTGGCTGACCGTGCCCGACCGGGTCGGCTGGTGGGTGGCGCACCAGGACCCGCCCGGCGACACCGCCGCCGCCGTCGCCACCCGGATCCGGGCGTTCGCCGGCAGCTTCGCCGACCGGCCCGACCGAGCGGGCCTGGTCGTGGCCGTCACCCACTCGCCGGTGCTGCGGGCCTGCGCGCTGGCGCTCACCGGGACCGATCCCGGGGAGCCGGCGTGGGTGTCCGGGCTGCAGGCGCAGGTGCACGACGACCGGTCGGTCACGATGGAGCTGCTCCCGGAGGCGCCCTGAGCGGGACCGCGCGGGAGTAGGTTGGCGCGCCCCACCACCACGACCCGCCCGGAGGCACCGTGCGCACCCCGCAGGACGTCCTCGCCCCGCTCACCGACAGCGCCCTGTTCCTCACCCTCACCGTCCGGCCCGGGCACGAGGCGACCGTGCACGACTTCCTGCCCGATCTCGACGGGCTGGTGCGGTCGGTCGCGTTCCCGCACCCGCGGGAGGACCTGACCTGCGTGCTCGGGATCTCCTCCGACGCGTGGGACCGGCTGCTGTCCGGACCGCGCCCGGCCCACCTGCACCCGTTCCGGGAGATCGCCGGGGACCGGCACACCGCCCCGGCGACCGCCGGCGACCTGTTCCTGCACCTGCGCTCGACCCGGCCCTACCCGTGCTTCGAGCTGGGCAGGCGGGTCGTCGCCGCGCTGGGGCCCGCGGTGGAGGTGGTCGACGCGGTGCACGGGTTCCGCTACTTCGACCGGCGCGACCTGCTCGGCTTCGTCGACGGCACGGCGAACCCGACCGGCGACGACGCGGCCCGCTCCGCCCTGGTCGGCGACGACGACCCGGAGTTCGCCGGGGGCTCCTACCTGGCCGTCCAGAAGTACCTGCACGATCTCGCCGCCTGGACCGCGAAGCCGGTCCAGGACCGGGAGGCGTCGGTCGGCAGGCAGATGCTGGAGAACATCGAGATCCCGGACGACGAGAAGGCCCCCGACTCGCACGTCGCGCTCACCACGATCACCGACCCGGACGGCACCGAGCGCGACATCGTCCGGGACAACATGCCGTTCGGGTCGATCGGGCGCGCCGAGTACGGCACCTTCTTCGCCGGGTACGCCGCCGATCCGTCGGTCACCGAGCGGATGCTGACCCGGATGTTCGTCGGCGAGCCGGCCGGGACGACGGACCGGCTGCTGGAGGTGTCGACGGCCGTCACCGGCGGGCTGTTCTTCGTCCCGCCGGCCGAGCTGCTCGACGATCCCCCGCCGCTCCCGGAGCCCGGGCCGGCGGCCGCCGCCGGTGCCGGGCCGGACGCCGGTGCCGGGTCGCTCGGCATCGGCGGGCTGCGGGCCGGGCCGGCCTAGCGGGTCACCGTGGTGACCACCACGGCGGCGCTCGCGGCGGCGATCGCGACGGCCGTGCGGGTCACCGCGTCACCCACCGCGCCGGCGCCCCAGTTCCCGTCCTCCAGCTCCTTGGCGCGCTGGATCACCGCACTCGACCACGTCGGCCGGGGGTGCAGCGACGGCAGCGTCCCGCTCGCCGAGACCAGCGCGATGACCGCGGCGGTGTGCGGGTCGGGCTCGGCGCCCGCCTCCAGCACGTCGACGACGCGCTGCCGCAGCTCGGTCTCGTGCGCGGAGCCGGTCGAGGGCAGCCGGGTCGTCGGGATCAGCCCGAGCAGGCGCTTGCGCTCGCGGCGGATGAACCCCCGCTGCAGCAGCCGCTCGGACAGCGGAGTCCACAGGTCGCCGAGCTCGGCGAGCAGGCTCTGCACGCGGCGCGGCCGCCGGGCGACGACGTCGAAGGCGTCCTGCAGCAGCGGATCGGGCAGCGGGCCGTCACCGACGGCGACGATCATCGGGCCGCCCAGCCCGGCCCGGCTCTCGTCGGCCTCGACCCGGCCCAGCAGCGCGAGCTCGACCAGCATGCCGCCGCCGAGCACGTAGATCAGCGTGCCCGCCCCGGCCGGGGTGCCCGACCTGTCGTCGAGCATCAGCAGCAGGGTGTCCTCGACGATCAGCGTGTCGTCCCGCATGTCCTCCGCCTCCTGTGGGGCCTGTCCCTCGCGCCCTGGACCCAGTCGACACCATGCCGCTGCGGCACGGTCAAGCCGCGCGCACCGATCGGGTCAGAGCCCGGTCCACAGCGTCTCGGCGTCGAGCACCCGGTTGCGGCGCAGGGTCAGCAGCCGTTCGGTCGCGGCCAGCGCCCCCGCGACGAGCAGGGTCGCGTTCAGCCAGGCCGGCAGCGACACCGGTGAGGTGAACGTGCCGACGAGCTCGGCGACCCGGGGCTGCGCGGTGATCAGCTCGAGCCCCTGCGGCACCGCCAGCACCAGGTTGACGGCCAGGATCAGCACCGCGGTCACCGCGATCGCCCGGCTCACCCCGGGCCGGCGCCGGGCCAGCCGGGCGCGCCGGTGCTCCAGGGTGCCGGGCACCGGGCTCAGCCGGCGCTCGGGCCCGGAGTCGGGGACCAGGTGGATCCGGGTGATCCCGTAGAGCCCGGCGTCGACCTCGATCCGGCCGCCCGGGACCGGGAGCCGGGCCGGCATCTCGGCCGTCGCCACCCGGCGTCCGTCGAGGTGCAGCCGGGCGTCCCAGCCGGCGCCGATGTCGATCTCGACCGTCCAGGTCGCCGGGCGGCCGTCCGGGCCGGGATGGCCGATCTCGTAGAGGAACCGGTGCAGGATCTCGTGGCGCCGCAGCGGGCGCAGCCGCTCGCCGCTCACGGCGCCGCCGGCCCCAGCGCGCTGCCGGGCGGCAGCGGCATCGGCGCCAGCCGGTAGACGGGCGGCTCGGTGCCGTGCAGGTGCCGCACCAGGTAGTCCCAGGTCCGGCGCTGCACGTGGTGCATCTTGAGCAGCAGCGAGTGCTCCCCACCGGGGACGATCAGCAGGTCGACGTCGCGATCGGCGTCGATCAGCGCGTTCACCAGGCGCAGCGTGTGGTACGGGTGCACGTTGTCGTCGAGCTCGCCGTGGATCAGCAGGAGCTTGCCGGTCAGGCCGGCCGCGATGGCCGGCGTGGAGATCGCCTGCCTGCCCTCCTCGCTGACGTCGCCGTGGTACTGCTCGGCCCACATCGGCAGGTAGAAGCCCGGATCGTGGTTACCGGCCACGGACACCCCGACCGAGAAGAACTCCGGGTGCGCCAGCAGCGCCCGCGCGGTGGCGTACCCGCCGCCGGAGTGCCCGGTGATCCCGACCCGGCCGGTGTCCAGCCACGGGTACCGGTGCCCGAGCTCGCGGATCGCGGCGATGTGGTCGTCCAGCGCGCCGTCGGCGAGGTTGCCGTAGGAGTGGTCGTGGAACGCCTTGCTGCGCCCGGCGGTGCCGCGCCCGTCGATGGCGACGACGGCGAACCCGAGCGCGGCGAACGCCTCCGGCTCACCGGAGTGCGGCGAGTCGAACCCCGGCCCGGCCCGGTACACCTGCGGCGCACCGTAGATGTGCTCGACGATCGGGTAGCGCCGCTCCGGGTCGAAGCCGTGCGGGCGCCACAGCAGGCCGTACACCGGGGTGCGCCCGTCGGCGGCGGTCGCGGTGAACCGCTCCGGCGGCGACCAGCCGAGCGCGGCCAGTGCCTCGGTGCCCGGCGCCTCCAGCTCGACCAGCACCTGCCCGTCGCCGCCGAGCACCCGCGAGCGCGGGGCCACCGACACCGACGACGCCCGGTCCACCAGGTAGCCGCCCTCCGGCGGGCTGGTCGCGTCGTGATCGAGGTCGTCGTCGGTGAGCCGGGTGAACCCGCTGCCGTCCAGCCCGATCCGGCAGATCTGCCGCAGGTAGGGGTCGTCGCCGACGAGCCCGGCGGCGACGAACCACAGCTGCCTGCGCTCCTCGTCGACCCACAGCACCGACCGGACCGGCCACTGGCCGCGGGTCACCCGGGTGACCTCCGAGCCGTCGGCGGAGTACAGGTAGAGGTGTCCCCAGCCGTCGCGCTGGGACCACCAGAGGATCTCCCCCGAGTCCAGCACCCGCGCCATCGGCGGGTCGCCGAGCTGCGGGGTCGGGTCGACCCGGGTCTCGCCGGTCTCCCGGACCAGGACGGTGGTCTCGCCGGTGCCGGGATCGAACCGGTGCAGCTCCAGCGCGCGGGCGTCGCGCGGCGCGCGCAGGAAGTGCACGGCCTCGCCCTTCTCGCCGGTCCACCAGGCGTAGACCAGCGCGGTCGGGTGCACGATGGTCGCCGGCTCGTCCTGCTGGCGGACGATCGTGCGCTCCGCGACGTCGATGACGTTCCAGGTCATCGTCGCCTGGGCCTCGTCACCGGGCATCGGGTAGCGGTAGCGGTGCTCGACCGGGCGCCCGCCGCCGGGCGGGGACGACTCGACGAGCACCTGCTCGGGCAGGCCGCGCTGGTCGAGCCGGTGCACGAGGATCCGGGTGGAGTCCGGCGACCAGGTCAGCAGCCCGAACGGGGCCAGCCCGAACGCCCGCATCAGCGCCCGCCCGCTCATCGGGTCGGGCAGGCTGCCGTACTCGTGGCCGGGCTCGGCGTCGTCGGTGAGCGCGATCTCCTCGCCGTCGTCGCGGTTGCGGACGTGCACGTTGCCGTCCCGGGTGAACGCGACCCACCTGCCGTCCGGGGAGACGATCTCGCCGGGTGCGACGGCGTCGTCGTCGACCCGGACGCACTCGCCGCCGCCGTCGGACCACTCCCAGCGCTGCTCGAACGCGGTGAACCGGACGACGTCGTCGGCGCGGCCGGGGAGATCGAACTCGACCTGCTGCAGCGGCAGCGCGTCGGCCTGCACCGGGTGCCCGGAGGCGGTGGACAGCGCGGCGGCGAGCCGGTCGTGGTCGAACGCGGGCCGGCGGACGCCCTCGGCCGGATCGACCAGCAGGTGGCGGTCGGCGATCCGGTAGCGGAAGCGGGCGCCGCCGCGCTGCCACTGCGGCCGCACCGCCGGTACCTTCCGCGACCGGTAGGGCAGCAGCATCTGCTCGGCGCGGGCGTAGTCGGACTCGGTGAGCCGGGTCATGTCGGGTGTCCCCCTCGCTGTGGTCACGCGTCACGGTGTTCACGCGTCATGTCGTCACGCTCGACGGGACACCCGGCCGCCGCGGCACACTCAAGGTGATGTGACGCAGGACACTCGCGGGTCGGGCGTACTCTCGGACCTGGTCGCTCGTCCGAGTCGTTTGGAGGGATCCGGATGGCACACGTCCCCGCGGTGGACCGCGAGAAGGAGATCGTCGCGGCCGCGATCCGGGTGCTGAGCCGGGCCGGGGTCGCCGGGGCCACCACCCGGGCGGTCGCGGCCGAGGCCGGCATCCCGCTGGGCACGCTGCACTACGTGTTCCCGTCCAAGGACCGGATGCTCATGGCCGTGGTCGATGCGGTCGCGGACGAGGTGCTGGACACCGTGCGCCGTGGCATGGATCCCGGCCGCGGGGTGGCGCACGCCCTGCGGCACGGCGTCAGCACGTTCTGGGAGACCCTGGTCGAGGACCGGGTCGGGCTGCAGATCATGCAGTACGAGCTGGCGATGTACTCGGCCCGCCGGACCGGCGCCGGGGACTCCGGGTCGCTCGGCCGGTCCCAGGTCCGGCGCTACACCGGCCTGGTCGGCGAGCTGTGCGAGCAGGCCGCGCGGGCGGCCGGTGAGCGCTGCGCGGTCGACGCCGACACCCTGGGCCGGCTGCTGCTCGCCGTGCTGGACGGCCTGGTGGTCCAGTACGTCGCCGATCCCGACGCCGGGCGGGCCCGGCGCGATCTCGACCGTGCGACGGCCATGCT
Organism: Pseudonocardia kongjuensis; assembly: GCF_039526905.1. Taxonomy (NCBI): domain Bacteria; kingdom Bacillati; phylum Actinomycetota; class Actinomycetes; order Pseudonocardiales; family Pseudonocardiaceae; genus Pseudonocardia; species Pseudonocardia kongjuensis. The sequence continues at coordinate 559,896 of NZ_BAAAJK010000006.1, forward strand.
GGTCGGCTACGCCGATCCGCGCCCGATCGGCGCGCCGATCCCCTCCTGACCGCCGGTTGCCGGGCCGCGATCCACTGGACTACCGTCGACTCGGTCGGTTGACCGAGTCGACGTCGGGGGTGGCGATGGAGCAGGTGGACGTCGTGGTGATCGGCGCCGGGCTGTCCGGCCTGGTCGCCGCGCGGGAGCTGCACCGGCGGGGCGTCGACGTGCTGGTCCTGGAGTCGGCCGACCGGCCGGGCGGGCGCGCGCTGACCGAGACCACCGCGCTCGGCTCCCGGGTCGATCTGGGCGGCCAGTGGATCGGCCACGGCCACCACCGGATCACCGCGCTGGCGGCCGAGCTCGGCGCGACCCCGTTCCGGATGCACACCGGGACACTGCCCACGGTGCTCGACGGCGGCCGGGCGCTCCCGGCGGCCGCGCCGCCGGTGCTCGTCGCCGGGCTCGCGCTCGCCGGGATCGAGCTGCTCTCCCGCACCGGCGTCCCGCGACGGGCCGGCGACCACACGCTGCGGTCGCTGCTGGACCGGGTGCCCGGGCGCACCGCGCGCCGGCTGCTGGAGGTCGCGCTGTCCGCAGCCTGGACCGCCGATCCGGACCGGTTCTCGCTCCGGGCGATGACCCGGATGGTGCGCAGCCAGGGTGGGCTGCGCGCCGCGCTGGGCACCCGCGGCGGCGCCCAGGACACCCTGCTCGTCGAGGGGATGGGTGCGCTGGTCGACGGTCTGGCCGCCGGACTCGGGGAGCGGCTGCGGCTCGGGGAGCGGGTCGTCGCGGTCACCGACGACGGGACGGGCGTCACCGTGCACACCGCCACCGGCCCGGGCAGCGGCACCGTGCGGGCCGGGCGGGTGGTGGTCACCGCACCCCCGCCGACGGCCGCCCGGATCCGGTTCGACCCGCCGCTCCCGCCGGAGCGCGCCGCGCTCGGGACGGACCTGTACATGGGTTCGGTGCACAAGGCGATCGCGGTCTACGAGCGCCCGTTCTGGCGGGACCGCACCAGCGCGGAGCTGCTGGTTCTCGATCCCCCGGGCCGGGCGGTGTTCGACAGCGGACCGCCGGACGGGCCGGGGCACCTGTGCGTGCTCGTCGCCGGTCCGGCGGCACGGGAGATCGACGGCCTGGACCCGGCCGAGCGCCGCGAGCGGCTGCTCGGGCCGCTCGCCGCGCACCTCGGCGGGCAGGTGCGCGAGCCGGTCGGCTGGCACGAGAGGTCCTGGCACCTCGACGAGCACGCGGGCGGCGGCTATCTCGCGCTCCCGCTGCCCGGCACCACCGACGGGTTCCCGCCGGTCCCGTCCGCACCGGTGGGGAACGTGCACTGGGCGGGCAGCGAGACCTCCGCCGAGCATCCCGGCTACCTGGAGGGTGCGGTCGCGGCCGGCCTGCGGGTGGCCGACGAGCTGCATGATCACCGTCCCGGTGCGTGACACCGCGGAATCCGCGGCCCCGCGCACCACGACGGCGATCTTCCGTGCGCGGGGCGGTAGCGTCACGGGATGAGTGACGTCGGGACGGTCGCGGCCCGGGCGCTGTACGAGACCCGCAACGGCGGGACGGCGGTACTCGGCTCCGACAGCGGGGCCCGCGCCGTCGTGCAGTGGATCTGCTTCGGGCCGCGGGGCTACGTGTTCGAGGTGCCCGATCCGGCCAAGCACCGCCCGGGGTGGGTGCAGCGCTCGGTCGGGCGGCTGCTCGGCCGGGCCGACGCCGATCCGCCCGGCCTGGACGAGCGCCAGGTCCGCGGCCTGGAGGCGCTCGGCTTCGTCCCGGGCGAGCACGGCCACGAGCGGGAGCTGCGGGCCGGCGAGCTCGGCCAGGACGGGCTGGTGCATCTCGTCGTCGGCGCGCTGGAGGCGGTCGGCCTGGACGGCGATCCGCTGTCCTGCGAGGTCTTCGACACCTGATCTTCCGACCATCCCGGAAAGATCCTCACCGGACCCTGTTCACTCGTCGGACGGTCGCAGCAGGTCCGACAGCGCCGCGCAGGACTCGCGCAGCGCGTCCAGGCCGGCGCTCACCACCGGCCGGTGCTGTGACCCGGCGCGGACCGCGGCGATCACCCGGCGGATCGGCACCGGCGGGGCCCCGATCCGCAGCCGCCGGGTGTCGTGCCGGGCCGGCAGGTCGGCCAGCCGCGGGACCAGCGCCACGCCGAACCCGTACGACACCAGCGCGGCGCCGGTGTCCCACTCGTCGGCGAAGTGCGCGATGTCCGGCGCGAACCCGGCGCCGGCGCAGGCCAGGGTGACGAGCCGGTGGTAGGCCCGGCCGGGGTTGCTGCAGATCCAGCGGTCGGCAGCGACGTCGTTCAGCGCGACGTCGTCCCGCCCGACCAGCGGATGGTCCGGCCCGACCAGCAGGTCCAGCGGCTCGTCGTAGAGCGTCCACTGCTCGAACGCCGGATCGGTCACCGGCGGGATGCCCGCCGTCGCCACCACCACGACGACGTCCGTCTCGTCGGCGGCGAGCAGCTCGAACGCCCGGGCCGGCTCGGTCTCGCGCAGCTGCAGCCGCACCGCCGGGTGGCTGCGGCGCAGCCGGTCGAGCGTCTGCGGGACGACCGCGGCGGCGGCCGTGGAGAACCCGCAGAACCGCAGCGCGCCGCCCATCTCGCCGTGCCGGTGCGCGTCCAGCTCGGCCCGGGCCCGCTCCCACTGCGCGGCCAGGGTCTCGCCGTGCACCAGCAGGGTGCGCGCCGCCGGGGTGAGCCGCACCCCGCGCCCGTCCGGCTCCAGCAGGGTGACGCCGAGCTCCCGGGCGAGCGCCTGCATCTGGTGCGACGCCGCCGACGTCGTCATCCGGCAGACCTCGGCGGCGGCGGTCACGGTGCCGTGCCGGGCGATCGCCTGGAGCACCCGCAGTCGCCGGTCGATCATCTCGAAACTGTACAAGATCCCTAGTTCAACTCTGCGATGGACGTGAACGCTCCGCGTTCCGACACTGGCCCCCGTGAGCACCTACCACGCGATCGTCGTCGGGCTCGGCGGACTGGGGTCGGCGGCGCTGCACCGGCTCTCCCTCGAACACGGCCCGGGCGTGCTGGGCGTCGAGCAGTTCGAGCTGGGACACCACCGCGGCGCCTCCCAGGACCACTCCCGGATCATCCGGCTCGCCCAGCACCAGGAGCACTACGCCGCGCTCGCCGCGCCGGCGTACAAGGCGTGGGCCGAGGTGGAGGCCGAGTCCGGGCAGCAGCTCGTCACCCGCACCGGCGGGCTGGTGATCGAGGACCGGATCGCCCGCGCCGGCACCGCGACCGGCACCCGCAACATCGAGGGCTACACCGCGATGTTCGACCGCTTCGGTGTCGGCTACGAGCTGCTCGACGCCGACGAGCTCGCCCACCGCTGGCCGCAGTTCCGGCCCGCGGGCGGTGAGCAGGCGCTCTACCAGTCCGAGTCCGGCATCGTCGACGCCGCCCGGGCGAACGCGGTGCACATCGCGCTCGCCCGGGCGCACGGCGCCGCCGTCCGCACCCACACCCCGGTCCGCGCGATCCGCCCGGACGGCGACGGCGTCGCCGTCGTCACCGACGACGGGACGCTGCTCGCCGATCGCGTCGTCGTCACCAGTGACGCCTGGACCAACCAGGTGCTCGCCGGCACCGGCGTGACCCTGCCGCTGACCGTCCTGCAGGAGCAGGTCACCTACTACGCCACCCCGCACCTCGCGGAGTTCGCGACGTCCCGGTTCCCGGTGTTCATGTGGCACGGCCGGCACAACTTCTACGGCTTCGGCGTCCACGGCGAGATGGCCACCAAGCTCGGCCAGCACATGGGCGGGCACGAGACCACCGCCGACGACCGCACCTTCGAGCCCGATCCGGTGCGCCGCGACCGCTACGCGCGGTTCCTCGACCGGCACATCCCCCGGTTCGGCGGGCCGGAGCTGTACTCGAAGACCTGCCTCTACACCGTCCCGCCGGACCAGGACTTCGTGCTCGACACCGTGCCGGGGCACCCGCAGATCGTGGTCGCCGTCGGGGCCGGGCACGCGTTCAAGTTCGCCGCGCTGATCGGCGGGCTGCTCGCCGACCTGGCGGCCGGTCGCGCACCCGCGCACCCGCTCGACGCCTTCTCGATCACCCGGCCGGCCCTCACCGATCCGGCCTTCCCGCGCAGCTTCCACACCTGAACCACCCCGGGAGGGGGAACCGATGTCCACCGACGCCGTCACCACCGCGTCCGGCGGCAGCCCGCACGACGCGCTGCCCGCCCGGCCGATGAACCCGGAGCTGTTCACCGACGAGCTCACCTACCGGCACACCCGGCTGCCGGTGGACCGGGCGTCCACCCTGCTCCCGGACGCCTACACCTCCCCCGCGTTCTTCGCCCTGGAGCGGGAGCGGGTGTTCGCCTCCGGCTGGGTCGCCGTGGGGTTCGTCGCCGACGTCGACCGGCCGGGCGCCTGCGTCGTCGTCGACGTCGCGGGCCGGTCGGTGATCGTCACCCGCAACCGGCACGGCGAGCTGCGCGGCTTCCACAACGTCTGCCGGCACCGCGCCACCCGGCTGCTCGACGCCGACGCCCGCGAGGTCGGGCGGCGCGGCCGGATCCGCTGCCCGTACCACAGCTGGACCTACGACACCGACGGTGCGTGCCTGGGCACCCCGCTGTTCGAGGGCTCCGACGTGCCCCGGGGCGAGGAGGCGGTGTTCGACACGTCGGCGGCGGCCGCGTTCGACCGGGCCGACATGGGCCTGCTCCCGGTCGCCGTCGACACCTGGGGTTTCCTGCTGTTCGTCAATCTCGATCCGGCGCCGGGGACGCTCGCCGCGCAGCTCGGGGACCTGTCGTGGCGGTTCGCCGACCACCACCTCGACGGCTGGGTACCGCTGCGGCGCCGCAGCTACGACGTCGCCGCGAACTACAAGCTCGTCGCCGAGAACTTCATGGAGTACTACCACCTGCCGTGGGTGCATCCCGAGCTCAACAAGGTGTCCCGGTTCTCCGACCACTACCGCTGGCAGGGGCCCGGGATGTACACCGGCATGTGCACGACGCCGGTGTCGCGCAACACCGAAGCCGGCGGCTGGGACGGCCTCCCGGCGCTGAGCACGCTCGGCGCGCGCGACGCCGACGCCGGCCGCTTCGTCTGGCTGTTCCCGAACACCGCGCTCGTCGTGCTCCCGAACCACGCGTTCGTGCTGCTCAACCGGCCGGTCGCGGCCGACCGGACGGTGGAGACCGCGGTGCTGCTCACCCATCCCGAGGCGGCCGCCGCGCCGGACGCCCAGGACGGGCTCGACCAGCTCGAACGGTTCTGGGACCTGGTCAACACCCAGGACCTGGAGATCGTCGAGCGGGTCCAGGACGGCATCGCGAACCCCGCCTACCGGGGCGGCCGGATGTGCTTCCGCTTCGAGGAGCCGCTGCACCGCTTCCAGAACATGATCATCGACCGGATGGTCGGGACCGACCGGGTGCCCGCCGGTGACGACGAGACGATGACCCGGATGTTCCCCGACCCGACGTGACCGCAGGGCTCACCCCCGGTGCGCCCGGGCGGCCGCGTCGATCCGGTCGTACAGCGCCGGCGACGTCGCCTCGTCGGCGAGATTGCCGACCTCCGCCCGGTGCCCGATCGCGCCGTCGACCGTCTCGCGCAGGATGTCGGCGTGCCCGGCGTGCCGGTGCGTCTCCGCGACCAGGTGCACCAGCACCCGGTGCAGGGTGACCGTGGCGCGCTCGGCGGGCCAGTGCGGGACGGTCCCCTCCGCGTCCGGCGCGAGCGCGGCGACGGTCGCGTCGGAGTGCGCCCACACCCGCCGGTAGAGGTCGACGACGTCGGCGCGGGACTCGCCGGGCGCCGCGAACAGGTCGACGACCGGATCGGTCCACACCTGCTCCATCCAGGCCGGGGCGTCCGGGAACGGGCGACCGAACGTGCTGCCCAGGTACCCGGCCTCGACCAGCGCGAGATGCTTGACCAGGCCGAGCAGGTTGGTCCCAGACGGGACCAGCGGGCGGCGGACGTCGTACTCGCCGAGCCCGTCCAGCTTCCAGAGCATCACCTCGCGTCCGGTCTGCAGGTATCCGCGCAGCGTCTCCTTGTCGTCCATCCCCGGGACCCTGCCCCCTCGGATGGGGGATGGCGACCCCGTACCTCCCGCCGTCCACGGGATGGGAGCGGCCCGCCCCGCGGCGGACGCTCGTCGTATCCGCGACATGCGACTCCACGAGATACGACACAGAGGACACCTGCGATGACCGACCAGCTCACCACCACCGAACCGCTGTCGTTCGACGGCACCCTGCTGCACCCCGGCGACCCCGGATGGGACGACGCCCGCCGCGCCTGGCAGCTGCGCGCCGACCAGCACCCCGCCGCGATCGTCCGGGCCGGCTCGGTCCGCGACGTGATCACCACCGTCCGCCGGGCCGCCGAGCTCGGCCTGCGGGTCGCCCCGCAGGCGACCGGGCACAACGCGGGCCCGCTCGGCCCGCTCGACGGCACCGCCCTGCTGCGCACCGGCGACCTGCGCGACGTCACCATCGACCCGCAGCGGCGGATCGCCCGGGTCGGGGCGGGCGCGCTGTGGGGCGACGTGACCGTCGCCGCGGCCGAGCACGGCCTCGCCGCGCTCGCCGGCAGCTCCCGCGACGTCGGCGTCGTCGGGTACACCCTCGGCGGCGGCGTGTCCTGGCTGGGCCGGGCGCACGGCCCGGCCGCCGGCCAGGTCACCGCCGCGGAGATCGTCACCGCGGACGGCGAGCTGCTCCGGGTCGACGACGAGCACCATCCCGACCTGTTCTGGGCGATCCGCGGCGGCGGCGGCTCGTTCGGCGTCGTCACCGCGCTGGAGTTCCGGCTGTTCCCGATCACCGAGGTGCAGGCCGGCGCGCTGTTCTGGCCGATCGAACGCGCCGCCGAGGTGCTGCACGCCTGGCGCGAGTGGGCGGACGAGGTCCCGGACACGGTGACCTCGGTCGGGCGGCTGCTGCGCTTCCCGCCGCTGCCCGAGATCCCCGAGCCGGTGCGCGGCCGGTCGCTGGTCGCGATCGAGCTGGCCTCGCTGGAGGGCCCGGTCGCGACCGAGCTGCTGCTGCGCAGGCTGCGCGCACTCGGGCCGGAGATGGACACCGTCCACTCGCAGTCCCCGGTCGACCTGGCCGACCTGCACATGGACCCGCCGACACCGGTCCCCGGGATCGGTGACGGCACCGGTCTGGCCGCGTTCCCGGTCGAGTCGCTGGACGCGCTGCTCGCCACGGTCGGCCCGGGTTCGACGCTGCCGCCGCTGCTGTCGGTGGAGATCCGGCAGCTGGGCGGGGCGCTGGCCCGCCCGGTCGGCGCCGTCTCCGGGCTGGACGCGGCGGTGGTCGTGTTCGCGGTGACGATCGCGCCCGACGACGGCGCGGCCGCCGCGGCGACCACCACACTGGACGCGCTCGCGTCCGCGCTCGCCCCGTGGGCCGCCGAGTCGACGTACCTCAACTTCGTCGAGCGGGCGGGGACCCGGACGTTCCCGGCGGCGACCCTGCGCAGGCTGCGCTCGGTGAAGACGACCTACGACCCGGCCGACCGGATCCGGGCGAACCATCCGGTCGCCCCGTTCGGTCCCGCCGGGTCCTGAACGGGCTGTCGGGTACCGAAGGGACTACGGACGACCGGGATGTGCACGCGTCCCGCCCGGGTGACCCTGGGCGGGACGCATCCGCGTGTCCCCGTCCCCACCGCCCCGGGAGAGCCACCGTGCCCCAGCCCGTTCCCGCCGTCCGGCCACAGCCGACCGAGGCGGGTGATCCCGGCCGCCGGATCCTCGTCACCGCATCGTCGCGGCTGCGCCGGGCCGTGCCGTTCGACGCCGCGGGCTGGTTCGCGGTGGACCCCGGCACGTTGCTGCCGACCTGCCCGGTGCTGATCGAGAACGTCGAGCCCGGCCGGTGCGAGGACTACTGGCTGCGCGAGGGCACCGTCGAGGACGTGACGCTGTTCCGCGACCTGGCCCGCCATCCGACACCGGCGGCCACCCTGCTGTCGGCGACCGGGGGCAATCCGCGGCGCAGCGCCCGCTACCGCGACTACCTGGAGCCCAACGGGTTCGCCGACGAGCTGCGGATCGCGCTGCGGGTCGGCGACCGCACCTGGGGGGTGGCCGTGCTGATGCGGACCGCCGACCGGCCGGCGTTCTCCCGGCGCGACGTCGACCGTGCGGTCGCCGCGGGCCCGGCGGTCGCGGCCGCGCTCGCGGCGCTGAACACCGCACAGCACCCGGACGACGCGGCCGGCGGCCCGGACTGCCCGGGCGTCGCCGTCTACACCGGCTGGGACGCGCCGCCGACCGTCGACGCGCAGGCCCGCCGGTGGCTCACCGAGCTGGCCGGGACCGACTGGGTGCACGACCGGACGTTCCGCACGACGGCGACCGCACTGATCTCGCGCGCCGACGCGGTGGCGGCCGGCCGGGACGGCGGGCCGGCCACGATCCGGGTCCGCACCCGGACCGGGCGGTGGCTCGCGCTGCACGCCTCCCGCCAGCAGCCGCTCAGCGACCCCCGCACCCCGGACGACGCGGCCCCCGCGGTGATCGTCGTCGGGCCGGCCGCGCCGACCCAGGTCGCGCCGCTGCTCGCCGGTGCCTACGGGCTGAGCCCGCGCGAGCAGGAGGTCACCGCGGCGGTGGCCCGCGGACTGTCCACCGCCGACGCCGCCCGGGAGCTGCACATGTCGCCGCACACCGTCCGCGACCACCTCAAGGCGATCTTCGGCAAGCTCGGCGTGAGCTCGCGCGGCGAGCTCGTCGCCCGGCTGTTCGCCGACCGGGCGCTGCCCGCGCTGGTCGATCCGGCCGCGCACACCACGGCCGGCGTGCTCGCCGCGGGCTGAGGACCGGCCGGTCCCCGCCGCACCGGTCCGAGTTCGTGCGGCGGCCCGCAGCCGGTGCGGCGGCGGGTCGCTCAGCTGTGGTCGGCGGCCGTCACCGGTCGCGCGGCTGCAGTGCCCCGGCGTGCGCGGCGACGGCCCCGGCGAGCGCGCCGAGCGCGTCCAGCTGCTCCGGGGTGAGGGCGTCGACCAGCACCGCGCGCACCGCCCGGTCGTGCCGCCCGCGCACCTGCTCGACGAACGCGCAGCCGCTGCGGGTCACCGCGACGGCGACGCCGCGCCGGTCGCCGCGGGAGCGGCTGCGGCGGACCCAGCCGCGCTCCTCGAGCCGGGCCACGGCGTGCGCGAGCCGGCTGCGCGACCAGCCCGCCTCGTCGGCCAGCGCGCCCATCCGCAGCGGGGTCCCCGGTCGCGCGGCGAGCACCGCGAGGATCTCGAAGTAGGTCAGCGGGATCCCGGCGTGGTCGAGCAGGTCCCGCTCGACGTGCTCGACGAGCAGCCGGCCCAGGCCGCGCAGCGAGGTCCAGGCGGCACGCTCCGGCCCGCTCAACGCGCCACCGGCGACGGCTCCGGGTGGATCGGGCGGGACCGGCAGCACGGGCGGGACGGACAGCACAGCTGGATCGGGCGGGACCGGCAGTACGGCTGGATCGGGCGGGCCGGCCGGTGCGGCCGGGGCGGGGCGGGTCCCCGGGGCGAGCCGTGACATGGCGTGGTTCTCCCTGGTCGGTGGTCCTCCCAGGGTCGCGCCGGTCCCCCGGCCGGCCCATCCCGTGCCCGGCGGGAAGCACGCCGGTCCCCTCCCCCATCGGCGGGGGGTGCCCCGGGAACGGACCCGGTCGCGCGGGATCGGCACGGGCCGCCGTCCGGCGGACGCTTGCGGTGGCAACGACCCGAGCGAGGAGAGATCCCATGAGTACCCGAACCCTGATCACCGGGGGCGTCGTCGTCCCCGTCGACCCGCAGGTCGAGAGCGGCCCCGGCGTCGACGTCCTGATCGACGGCGGCCGGATCGCCGCCGTCGGCCGCGATCTCGGCCACGTCGACGCCGAACGGATCGACGCCACCGGCACCGTCGTGATCCCCGGCTTCGTCGACACCCACCGGCACACCTGGGAGACCGTGCTGCGCGGCGCCCTGCCCGCGACCACCCTGGACGGCTATCTCGGCCACCTCGCCGGGGTGGTCGGCCCGGTCTTCCGCCCGCAGGACGTGTACGCGGGCACCCTGCTCGGCGCGCTGGAGGCGCTCGACGCCGGCATCACGACGCTGCTGGACTGGGCGCACGCCAACAACACCCCCGAGCACGCCGACGCCGGCGTGCGGGCGCTGACCGAGGCGGGCATCCGCGCGGTGTACGCACACGGCACCCCGGCCCGCGGCGACTGGTGGCTCGGCTCCGTGCACCCGCATCCGGCGGACGCCCGCCGCGTCCGGGAGCGCTACTTCGCCTCCGACGACGGGCTGCTCACCTTCGCGCTCGCCGTCCGCGGCCCCGGGTTCACCACCCCCGAGGTGGTCGCCGCCGACTGGCGGCTCGCCCGCGACCTGGCCGCCCGGATCTCGGTGCACGTCGGCATGCGGGTCACCGGCATGCGGACCGCGGCCGTCGCCGAGCTGGACGCCGCCGGCCTGCTCGGCCCGGACACCACCTACATCCACGCGAACACCACCACCGACGCCGAGCTGGACCGGATCGCCGCCACCGGCGGCACCCTCTCGATCGCCCCCTACGTGGAGATGCTGATGGGCCACGGGCATCCGCCGATCGGCCGGGCCCGGGACCGCGGTCTCGCGCCGTCGCTGTCGGTCGACGTGGCGACCTCGGTGCCCGGCGACATGTTCACCCAGATGCGGACCGCGCTGGCGGCCGGCCGGATCGCCCAGCTGGGCGACGACGTCGACGTGCCGTTCGCGCCGGACCTGACCCACACCGGGGTGCTGGAGATGGCCACCCGCCACGGCGCCGTCGCGAGCGGGCTCGGCGACCGGACCGGCACGCTGACCCCCGGCAAGGCGGCCGACGTGGTGCTGGTGCGCGCCGACGCCGTCAACACGGTGCCGCTGCTCGACCCGGTCGCCACCGTCGTCACCTCGGCCGGCACCGCGAACGTCGACACGGTGCTGGTCGGCGGGACCGTCCGCAAGCGGCACGGCCGGCTGGTCGGGATGGACCTGGCCCGGCTACGCGCGCTCGCCGAGGACAGCCGCGACGCGGTGCTCGGCGGCGTGCCGGTGGGGGCGTCCGCCTGAGCGGCACCGCCCGAACCCGCCTCGGCCCGCTCCGCGGCGGACAACCGGGGGGCCCGCGGTTGTCCGGCCGGGACAGCGTGCGGCCCGCCCGGCGGACCTAGGGTCGGGGTCGGTCCGGCGACGACGCCGGCGTCGGGAAGGAGACGGCTCCATGGCGGAGGCACGACGGACCGGGGGCGCCCTCGGGATGATCGAGACCAAGGGCCTGGTCGGGGCGGTCGAGGCCGCGGACGCGATGGTGAAGGCGGCCAACGTCGAGATCGAGGGCTACCGGACCCTGCGCAACGGGCAGGTCTCGGTGCTGGTGCGCGGCGACGTCGGCGCGGTGAACGCGGCGATCGCCGCCGGTCGGGCCGCCGCGGTCCGGGTCGGCGAGCTCTACAGCAGCCACGTCATCCCGCGCCCGCACGGCGACACCGAGCAGATCGTCACCGACGCGATCCAGCCGACCCGCTGACGGGGCCGCGGCGTCAGCGTTCCGGCTCGGACCCGGCGCCGTCGGCCTCACCGTCGGCCCGGGTCACCTGCAGCAGCCGGAGCGCGAAGTCGGCCCGCATCCGGTCCTCGTGCCGGCCCAGGTCCAGCCCGGTGAGCTGGCGGATCCGCTCCAGCCGGTAGCGCAGCGTCTTGTGGTGCACGAACAACCGGTCGGCGGCCAGCTTCTGCGAGCAGTCGGCGTCGAAGAACGCGCGCAGCGTGCGCACCAGCGAACCGTCGTTGTCCCGGTCGTAGTCGAGCAGCGGGCCGGTCACCTCGTCGACGAAGGTCTGCAGGTCCGGGTCGTCGCCCGAGCCCAGCAGCAGCCGGACGATGCCGAGCTCCTCGTAGAGGAACACGTTCCGCCCGCCGAACCGCTTCGCCGCCGAGAGCGCGGTCCGCGCCTCGTTCAGCGCGCTGGGGAGGTCCACGACCTCGGCGTGCTCCCGGCTGATCCCCCAGGTCAGCTGCAGCTCCGGCACCTCCTCGTGGATGGCCGCCGCGAACGCGTTGACCAGGTCCTTGGCGCCGCTGCGGTCGAGATCGGCGGCGATCGCGACGAGCAGGTCGCCGCGCAGGCTGGCCAGCGCCAGCCCGCGGCCCTGCAGGGTCCGCACGGTCCGCAGCACCCGCCTGCGGACCCGGTCGGTCTGCGAGGTGTCCCAGCCGAGCCGGCTGGCGAGGCCGTCGATGTCCTCGATCCGGCCGTGCAGCACCCGCAGCCCGCCGGCCAGGTGCACGTTGAGCTGCTGCGCCCGCGTCCGGGCGGCGAGCCGGTGCTCGACCGGTCCCTGCAGCAGGTCCCAGAGCACCTGCTCGGACGCCTCGGCGCGGGCCCGGCTCGCCGCCCGCTCGCGCAGCAGCGCCAGCGAGCAGGCCATCGCCACCTGCACCGCGACCGCGTCGAGCAGGTCCCCGGTCCGGTCGGTGCGCACCAGCAGCACCTGGCCGACCTGGTCGCCGTCGGCGTAGACCGGCCGGGCCAGCGCCCGCCGGTCGGTGAGCGCCGGCCCGGCGGTGCCGACCGGCAGGGCGTCCGGCAGCTGGGACACCAGATCGCGGGCGCGGTGCCCGGCGATCCGCACCCCGTCCGGCCCGTACACGCCGATCTCGCAGCTCAGCTCGGTGGCGACGGTGCGGGCGATGGCCGGCAGCCCGCCGCCGCCGATCACGATCTGCAGCAGGTCCTGCTGCAGCCGGGAGGTCCGGTCGAGCACCGAGACCTGCTGCTGGAGCGCGTCCCGGGCGCGGCCGAGCCGGTCGGCGGCGGCGGCCTGCTCGTCGTAGAGCCGGGCGTTGTCGATCGCGATCGTCGCGAAGTCGGCGAGGGTGACCATCCGGCGCATGTCCCGGTCGGTGAACACCGAGCGGCGCCGCCGCCACACCTCCAGCACGCCGAGGAACTCGCCGCGCAGCCGGAGCGGGACGGCCAGCGCCGACCGGGTCTCCTCGCGTTCGGCCAGCGACATGAAGTCGTCGCTGATCGTGCGGTCCTCGAGGTAGGAGTCGACCTTGGCCGGTTCGCCGGTGAGGAACACCAGCCCGGCGACGCCCTGGCCGCGGCGCATCTGCAGCCGGGCCGTCTCGGTGGAGCGGTTGCCGACGCAGGCGCGCATCTGCACGACGTCGCCGTCGCGGAGCATCACCCCGCAGATGTCGGACTCGAGCAGCCGCAGGGTCTGCTCGGCGACGGTCAGCAGCACCTCGTCGAGGTCGCGGACGGTGAGCAGCCGCCGGGACACCTCCCGCACCGCGTCGGTCTCGGCGGCCGCCGCGTCGACGTCGCTGCGGGACCGGGTGCGGATCAGTTGCAGCGACAGCCAGGCCCGGCCCTGCCGCAACCGTTCGACGACGTCCGGGCCGAGCGCGGCGTCCGGGTCCCAGCAGAGCGCGGCCGGGCCGTCCGCCCCGACGATCAGGCCGGACCGGGCGGGGACCGACGCCGGTCCGCCCGGCGGCAGCCCGGCCGACCCGACACCGGATCCGGCCAGCACCTGCCAGCGCTCGTCGCACCAGGCCGCGACGGTCACCGGGGTGCCGGCGAGCATCGCCGCCTGGGTCGCGAGGTCGTCGGCGGCGCGCTCGGTGTCCGCCGGCACCGAGGCCAGCAGCCGGGACAGCCCGTCGGGCCGGGATCCGACGCGGGCCGGGTCGAGTGTCGTCATCCCACCCCCGCCGTCAGAGCGCGATCAGTGACTTGAGGGTACGTCGCTGCGCCATCCGCCGGTACGCGTCCGGGGCGCCGTCGAGCGGCACCGTCTCCTCGGCCACCACGGCCGGATCGACGGCGCCGGACCGGACCAGCGCGAGCAGCTGGTCGCCGTCGCGCATCAGGTCGCCGATGGCGAACCGCAGCGACAGCTCGTCGGCGAAGGCCCGGCCGGCGGGCAGCGACCAGTCACCGGTGTGCACCCCGACCGACACGACCGTGCCGCGCCGGCGGACCAGCTCGAACGCCGCGTCCAGCCCGTGCGGCCCGCCGACCGCGTCGATCACCACGTCGGCGCCGCGGCCGTCGGTGAGCAGCCGCGCGGTGCGCGGCGCGTCGGCCGGGTCCACCGCGACCGAGCCCTCCCGGCCGGCGAGATCGCGCCGGGCGGCGACCGGTTCGACGAGCAGCACGGTGCCCGCGCCGCAGGCCTGCGCGGCCAGCGCGGCGAGCTGCCCGACCGGTCCGCCGCCGAGCACGGCGACGGTGTCGCCGGGCAGCGGATCGGCGCGCCGGACGGCGGCGTAGCCGGTGGCCAGGGTGTCGCCGAGGAAGACGGCGGCGTCCGGGGAGATCCCGTCGGGCACCGCCCGCAGGACGGTGTCGGCGAACGGGACCCGGACCAGCTCGGCCTGGGCGCCCGGCAGCGGCGGCCCGAACGCGGTGCCGGTGCCGAAGAAGCGGCGCTGCGGGCACTCCCAGTGGTCGCCGCGCCGGCACCACCAGCAGGAACCGCAGGCGGTGAAGTCGGCGCCGACGACGGTGTCGCCGGGCCGGTGCGCCGCCACGGCGGCGCCGGTCTCCACGACCTCCCCGACGAACTCGTGGCCGAGCACGGCGCCGACGTCGAGCCCGTCGCCGTGCGCGACGGTGTGCAGGTCGGTCCCGCAGACGGCGGCCCGGCGGACCCGCACGATCGCGTCCGCGGGCTGCTCCAGCCGCGGGTCGGGCACGTCCGACACCCGGACCGTGCCGTCGCCGGCGAAGGTGACCGCGCGCATCACGCCGCCGCGGCGAGCTCGGCCACCCGTTCCCGGATGCGGTCGGCCGCCGCCCGCAGCGCGGTCAGCTCGTCGGGCCGCAGGTCCAGGGTGACGATCTCGCGCAGCCCGTCCCGGCCGAGCCGGGCCGGCAGCCCGACGTAGACGTCGGAGATGCCGTAGCTGCCGTCGGCGAGCACCGCGGCGGGCATCACCTCGCCGGTGTCGGCGGCCATCGCCAGCACCATCCGGGCCGCGGACATCCCGGGCGCCATGAACGCGCTGCCGGACCGGAGCAGCCCGACGACCTCGCCGCCGGACCCGCGGGCCCGGGACACCACGGCGTCGAGCTCGGCGGCCGGGACCGCCGAGGCCAGCGGTTTCCCGTCGACGGTGGCCCGGGAGAGCGGGATGACCATCTCCTCGCCGTGGCTGCCCAGCGCCCACGCCTCGATCCGGTCGGCGCGGGCGACGCCGCTCAGCGCGGCCAGCGCCTGGAAGCGGGCGGTGTCGAGCACCCCGGCCATCCCGAGCACCCGGCCGGACGGCAGCCCGGACGCGGCCCAGGCGTGCTGGGTCATCTCGTCCAGCGGGTTGGTGACGACGACGATCACCGCCCGCGGGGACGTCGCCGCGACCTGCCGGGCGACGTCCCCGACGATCGCCGCGTTCGTGCTGATCAGGTCGGAGCGGCTCATCCCCGGTGTGCGCGGCTTCCCGGCGGTGATGATCACGTAGTCGGCCGGGCCCGCCTCGGCCACCGTCGCCGCACCGCGCACCCGGGTGCCGAACCCGGACAGCGCCGCGGTGTGGGTCAGGTCCAGCGCGATGCCCGCGGCCCGCCCCGCGTCGATGTCGACCAGCACGACCTCGGCGAACACGTCCGCGTCGGCGAGCCGCATCGCGGCGATCATGCCGACGTTCCCGGCCCCGACGACGACCACCCGGCCTGTCGCGCCGCTCCCCGGCCCGGCCGAGGGGGCGGTGGCCGCGCCGGGCAGCACGCTGCGCGGCAGCGGGGCGCCGCGCCGGAACAGCGCACCCGACGGCGGCCGGACCGGTGGCGGCGGGCCGCCGGGCAGCGGGGCGGCGGGCGCGGCGCCGGATGCCGGGCCGGTCGGTGCCGGCACCACCCCGGCGGCGCCGGACCGAGTTGTCCCGGCGGCGCCGGCCCTCGTCGCCCGAGCGGCGCCGGACCCGGTCGCCGGAGCGGAACCGGACCCGGTGCCCGGGGCGGGACCGGCCACGGTGGCCGGGGGTGCCCCGGCCACCGCTGCCGCGGCGGGCGGCGGGCCGGTCACGATCTGCACGGCCAGCTCCCGGGCCCGCTCCCGGGCCAGCGGGGTGACGATGTCGCCGGGCCGCACGTACAGCGTCCCGCCCGCGGCGGCGTCCACCGACGCGGCTCCGTGCACGGTCATCGCCGGTCCTCCCGCCCGTGGATGCCCTCCAGCGCGGCGACCGCGGCGTCCCGGGCGGCCTGCACCGCGCTCTCGGTCCCGGACAGGAACATCCGGCCGAACCGGCCCACGGCGCGCAGCTCGATGACGGTGATGTCGGCGGCCTTCTCCGCCTCGTTGGCGGCGACCGCGATGTAGGCGGCCGGGGCCACCTCCATCACGAACAGGCTCTGCCCGGGCATCAGCATCGAGCCCTTGCGCCACTTGTTGAGCAGCTGCGCCTGGTAGGGGTGCACGTTGGTGATGAACTGGGTGGAGGCGATCGTCGGGCGGATCCGGTCGGCCTCGGTCATCCCGAGTTCGTCGAGGATGGCCTGCCCGGACGCCAGCACCTCGGCCTGCTGCTCGGAGTGGATCTCCAGCAGGCCGAACTCGCGCTCGATGATCTGCAGCGCGGGCCGCACCCCGGCGGCCTTGAGCGCGATGTCGGCGGCCCGGAACACCTCGTTGCCGGGCGCCATCTCGATGTAGAGCTCCGCCATCCCGGCGAGCGGGACGTCGCCCGGGCTGGTCGCGGCGATGTGCGCCGCGCACTGCGGCTGCATCCGGTCGACGAAGGCGTAGGTGCGCAGGGTGGGGGTCGCGCTCATGCCCGCGCCCCCGCCCTGGCGATCCCGACCGGGGTGATGAGCAGGGCGTGCGGATAGGTCACGACGGTTCGCTCCAGGTAGCCGGCCAGCACGTCGTCCGCGCCGGGGATCATCAGGGCGCCGCCCGCCAGGTGCAGCGGCAGGTCCTCGGCGCCCGCGGTCAGTGCGCGGACGTTCTCCGCGATCCGTTGCAGCCCGGGGACCAGGATCGGGAGCGCCTCGCGGGGCTGCGACCGCTTGCGGGCCTCGGCCTCCTCGACGCCGATCCCGAGCGCACCGGCCAGCACCAGGTCGAGGTGGTGGCCGCCGCCGGGGCGGTCGTCGAGCCGGACCAGCTCGCCGTCGCGGTAGACGCCGACCCCGGTCGAGCCGCCCCCGACGTCGACGACGACGCCGTCGCGCACCTCCAGCGTGCGCTGTGCCGCACCGACCTCGTCGACCAGGACGACCTCGTCGAACCCGGCGGACTCGCAGACGTAGGTGCAGGCGCGGGCGTCCGCGACCGGGATGCACGGCGGGTAGGCGGTGGCCGCGCTGCGCAGCTCGACGCCGAGTGCGGCCTCCGCCCGCTCGCGGAGCCGCCGCACGGTGGCGGTGGCCCGGGCGAAGTCCACGACGACGCCGTCGGCCAGCGCGCCGGACGGATGGCTCTGCACCCAGACCGGGTGCTCCCGGCCGTCCGGGGCCACCGCGAGGACGACCAGCACGCATCCGGCCGTCCCGAGATCGACCCCGGTCCGGAGGGTGTCCGCGGCGGCCACCGCGGCGATCGCGGACCGGTCCGGCCCGCCGTCCCCGCCGATCGCCGCGGCGGTGGCGGCCGCCGCGGCGAGCAGCACCCGCGGGGT